>JBLHOS010000013.1:0-46941 GCA_047623825.1 Paracoccaceae bacterium
GGTCTGGAACCTGATGACATTGCGCGGGCCAAACGCCTGTGCGCCGAGGTTTTGCGACATCTGGGCCGCGCCGATGCATTGATAGATCGCTACATCGAGAGGAATCCGCCGCTGGCCGTGCGCAATGTGCTGCGATTGGGCGTTGTTGAATTGCTGATTGATGGATCCAGCGCGCATGGTGTCGTCAATAGTTTGGTCACAGTAGCAAAGCGATCAGCCCGCACGACCCGCGCTAAAGGCCTCATTAACGCCGTTTTGCGCAGCATCGCTGAGGAAGGCCCCGAAATCTGGCCAGACCTACCGCCGCAACGCATGCCGACCTGGATGCGTAAACCGATGGTCAAAAGCTTTGGCGCCGAAGCCGTCCTTGCGATTGAGGCCGCCCATCAGGCCGGTGCTAAGCTGGACCTGACCGAAAAGATTGCCGATTCGGTTGATCTGCCAAACGCCGAACGCCTGCCAACAGGCAGCCTGCGGATGCCAATGGCACAGATTACGGCATTGCCAGGGTATGACACCGGCGATTGGTGGGTTCAGAATGCTGCAGCCGCCCTGCCCGCCCGATTGTTGGGCGATGTTGCAGGCCTACGAGTGCTGGACCTGTGCGCCGCCCCCGGTGGCAAGACAATGCAGCTGGCCGCCGCAGGCGCCCACGTGACAGCTCTTGATATTTCTGAGACACGGCTGGTCCGCGTTCAAGAAAATTTGGACCGCACAGGGCTAAGCGCCAAATTGGTTTGTGCGGATGTGCTGGACTGGCATGCAGAGCCATTTGACGCGGTTTTACTGGACGCGCCGTGCTCAGCGACCGGGACGATACGGCGCCACCCCGATATTTCCTTTGTGAAAACTGCTGAGGATGCTGAAAGGCTAACCCGGCTTCAGGCCCAGATGATCGATGCCGCCCTTGGGTTGTTGAAACCCAGCGGGCGGATGGTGTTTTGCACTTGTTCATTGCTAGCGAATGAGGGCGAAAACCAATTGAAAGCAGCACTAAAGCGGCACGAGGACGTCACCGTCGTCGATATCGACCCTGTTGATTTTGGTGGTACTTCCGACTGGAAAAGCCCCGAAGGCGGCCTACGCCTGCGCCCTGATTTCTGGGGCCCCGAGGGTGGGCTTGACGGCTTTTATATGGCAGCATTGCAAAAACGGTGACATGCCGCCGACCCGGCTGTATCTTTCCCTAAAATAATGCGAGCAGCGGGCGCTAATGCCAGATCCAAACGCACATAGAACCCAGACGGGGTCTCCGGGACGTGTCACACGTGCGCGGACGCGGCTTGCCGCATGGCAGGCGCAATTTGCGGCCCCGGCGCGTGGATTTACGTCGCAACCAGAGCCACGGGCAATCGGAGCGGATGCGCGCGGCCGGCAGTTGATAGCAGGCAATCTGATGTTGGGCGGTATTCTGGTCCAAAAACCCGGCGTTCTGCCTTGGGACATCGATCCACCAAATGATGCTTTTGCCGAGGAATTGCATGGCTTTGGGTGGCTGGATCATCTGGCAGCGGTGCCAGACGGCAGCGGCCGGGCTTTGGCGCAAAACTGGTTGATCAATTGGGTCAAACGTTATGGCCGGGGCAAAGGCCCAGGTTGGACACCGGATCTGGTCGGACGTCGGCAAATCCGCTGGATCAACCATGCACTGTTCTTAATGAACGGACAAGAAACCAAGGACAGCCGCGCATTTTTTGCCTGCATGGGCCGGCAAACGGCGTTTCTGGCCAAGCGTTGGCAAGCCACTTCACATGGGCTGCCGCGGTTTGAGGCGTTGACCGGGTTGATCTATTCGGCGTGTTCGCTAACCGGGATGGAGCTGCATCTGCGCGCCGCATTGCGTGCACTGGCACAAGAGTGCGCGCGGGAGATCGACGCCTCGGGCGGAATCGTCACCCGCAACCCAGAGGAATTGCTAGAGGTGTTCACGCTGCTAAGCTGGGCATCTGCGGTTTTGTCGGAAACCGGCAAACGCGCAGATCCGGCAGTGGATACAGCGATCATGCGGATCGCACCTACATTGCGAAGTCTGCGCCACGCCGATGGTGGACTGGCGCGGTTTCATGGTGGCGGTCGCGGCGCGCTGGGGCGTTTAGACCAAGCACTGGCACAATCAGGTGTTCGGCCCAGCACGATCTCGGGTCTCGCTATGGGGTACGGACGGCTATCAGCAGGACGCTGTTCAGTGATTATTGACGCCAGCACACCCACTACTGGACCATCATCAGTCAACGCCCATGCCAGCACGCTGGCGTTCGAGATGACATCAGGCCGTCGGCCGGTGATTGTAAACTGCGGGTCCGGTGCCAGTTTTGGGCCAGAATGGCGGCGCGCCGGGCGGGCCACACCCTCGCACTCGACATTGTCGATCGATGGCTATTCATCGTCGCGCCTGGCACCCGGGGCCTCACAACACGGGGTAGTGCGCCAAGAATTGATCGACGGGCCAAAACGGATTGACTGGCAAGCCTTGGATACCGGTGCGGCCCGGGCCTATGCGTTGAGCCACGATGGCTACAAACGCACCCACGGGCTGACCCATCTGCGAAGTCTGTCGCTGGAACAAGATGGTCGGTTGCTGCGTGGCGAGGACGGTCTGGCCGCGATGAGCGGCGATGACCGCAACGTATTGGACCGGGTCATGGCGCGTCTGTCGACCGATGGCATCGCCTATACTGTTCGGTTTCATCTGCATCCTGATGTCGATGCCAAGCTGGATATGGGCGGAAGTGCGATCTCATTGACGCTGCGTGGCGGTGAAATTTGGGTTTTCCGCGCCTCTGATGACGCAAATATGGCGCTTGACCAGAGTGTTTATCTGGAATCCGGTCGATTAAAGCCACGCGCGACAAAACAGATCGTTTTGTCCGGGCGCTTAACAGATTATGGCAGCGCGATAAGCTGGAGCCTAGCCAAACCACGAGATGCGCCGCGTGTGCATCGCGATTTTGAGCAAGATGACCTTCGGCTCTGACAAAGAGGAAAATCCATGACCGATCTTGCGCCCCTGCGCCGTGCCTTAATCTCCGTTTCCGACAAAACTGGATTGATCGATTTTGCTAAAGGATTGGCGGCCCACGGGGTCCAGCTTTTGTCGACAGGTGGCACCGCCGGTGAGATGCGGGCCGCAGGGTTGAGCGTGACGGATGTCGCCGATGTGACGGGCTTTCCCGAAATGATGGACGGCCGGGTCAAAACTTTGCACCCAAACGTGCATGGCGGTCTTTTGGCGCTGCGCGATAATGCGGATCATCTGGCTGCGATGGCGACCCACGGGATTGAGGCGATCGATCTGCTGGTCGTCAACCTTTATCCGTTTGAGGCGGCTGTCGCGTCCGGTGCGGACTACGACACTGCGATTGAGAATATCGATATCGGCGGCCCCGCAATGATCCGTGCGGGCGCTAAGAACCACGCGTTTGTCAGTGTGGTCACGGACCCGCAGGACTATGCTGCTGTATTGGCCGAGTTAGCCGCAAATGATGGCCAAACGCGCTATGCCTTTCGCCAAGGCTTGGCGTTGACTGCCTATTCGCGGACTGCTGCATATGATGCGTCAGTGTCAGCATGGATGGCCCGCGCGCTGGTAGAGCCCGCACCGCGCAGACGCGCCTTTGCGGGAACGCTGGCGCAAACCCTGCGGTACGGAGAGAACCCGCATCAGACCGCCGCTTTTTATACCGATGGTAGCGCGGGCCCCGGGGTCGCAACCGCCAAGCAACACCAAGGCAAAGAGCTGTCTTATAACAACATCAACGATACCAATGCCGCGTTTGAGCTGGTCAGTGAATTTGATCCCGCCGACGGACCCGCCTGCGCCATTATCAAACACGCCAACCCGTGCGGAGTCGCCCGTGGTACAACGCTGGCTGAGGCTTATAAGCGTGCGTTTCAATGCGATCAAACCTCTGCCTTTGGCGGGATTATCGCACTGAACCAGCCGCTTGATGGTGCAACGGCCGAACAGATCGTAGAAATATTCACCGAAGTTGTGATTGCGCCCGGAGCGGACGCTGACGCAATGAGTATCTTTGCTAAGAAAAAGAACCTTAGGCTGCTGACAACGGATGGGCTCGCAGATCCGGGATTGGCGTCTCTGACATACCGCCAAGTCTCGGGCGGGATGTTGGTGCAAGACAAGGATGTTGGCCGGATCACCGCAGCCGATTTGCGGGTTGTGACCAAACGAGTTCCGACTGAGGCAGAGATGGCCGATTTACTGTTCGCTTGGATCGTGGCGAAGCACGTAAAATCGAACGCAATCATCTATGTCAAAGACGGTGCCACAGTAGGTATTGGCGCGGGCCAGATGAGCCGGGTCGACAGCTCCCGGATCGCGGCGCGCAAGGCTGAGGATATCGCGGCCACACTTGGCCTGTCACAAAGTCCTGCGATCGGGGCCGTTGTTGCCTCAGACGCATTCTTTCCGTTTGCTGATGGATTGCTGGCGGCGGCCAGTGCGGGCGCTACCGCCGTGATCCACCCGGGCGGATCGATGCGGGACGAAGATGTGATTGTTGCTGCCGATGCGGCCGGGCTTGCTATGGTCCTGACCGGCATGCGCCATTTCCGCCACTAGGAGACCTTGATCATGCGCCTTCTTTATCTTTCTGCCATAGGCTGGTTTGCGGCTGATCAGCTAAGCAAATGGATTGTAGTGCATGTCATGAACCTGCGCGAAATTGGTATGATCGATGTTTTTCCGCCCTATCTGACTTTTCGAATGGGATGGAATACCGGGATCAACTTTGGCCTCTTTGCCGATGATGCAAGCATGTTGCGGTGGGGTCTGGTGGCGTTGTCATTTCTCGTGTCGGCCTGGGTGATCTGGTGGGCGCGGACGAGCATGACCCGGCGCATTGCCTATATTTCGGCGGGTGCCATCATTGGTGGTGCGATGGGAAATGCTGTTGACCGAGTGGTTTACGGGGCTGTTGCGGACTTTCTAAACACTACGTGTTGCGGGCTAAACAACCCGTTTGCCTTCAACGTCGCCGATATCGGAATTTTTGCCGGGGCGTTTGGGCTGTTGATCTTTGCGGACGAAAAGAAGATCACCCCGTGACGGGCTTACAACGATGCGCTAAACCGTGCATCATGGTGATGCTTTGGAGATCGCGATGACAATTCTGCGCACAGCGACTGGACTTGGATTGATGCTGTTGGCCCTGGTCGCATGCAGTCGTGCTGATCCGGAACTGATGAGCATTCGGGCATCTGGAAATGGTCCCGATGAATTTGCGATCCTGCCAACGCGTCCATTAGAAATTCCGACAGACCTGGCCAGCCTGCCAGCGCCTACACCGGGCGGAAGCAACCGAACAGATCAGGACCCCGAAGCAGATGCAATCGCGGCCCTTGGTGGCAACGTAGCAAGCGGCGCAGCCGTCGACGCAGGGTTTGTCAGCTATGTAACCCGGTTTGGCGTGTCCCCAAGCATTCGCAGTGAGATCGCTGCTGAGGATCTGGAGCATCGTCGCGATAACCGGGGTCGTCCGTTAGAGCGTTGGTTCTCAATGAATACTTACTACGATGCCTATGAGGCGGAATCTCTGGACAGATACCTAGAGCTTGAACGCATGCGCAGAGCCGGGGTGCGGACACCCGCAGCACCACCACAGCCACAAGGCTGAATCGACAACACATATTTGGACGAACCTATCACAGGCGCGTCAGGATCCTTGAAGCTGGTGATACCAGACGTATGTTAAGTTCTGGGATTTCATTATGGGAAAATCACCAAATGCCAATTCGTTTTGTGCTGGTCGTCATGGCCATGCTGTCTGCCTCTATTGCTAACGCAGCTGAAGACGTCACAACATTTACGTTAGAAAATGGCATGCAAGCCGTTGTGATTGAAGACCATCGCACGCCTGCTGTTGTGCATATGGTCTGGTACCGGGCCGGTGCGGCCGATGAACCCGCAGGCAGTTCTGGCATTGCGCATTTTCTGGAGCATTTGCTGTTCAAGGCAACTGACACCATGGAAAGTGGAGAGTTCAGTCGAGTGGTTGAGGCCAATGGCGGCACTGACAACGCCTTTACCAGCTGGGACTATACTGCCTACTTTCAACGGGTCGCGGCCGACCGGCTCAGCCTGATGATGCAGATGGAGGCGGACCGAATGGTTAACCTGCGTCTGACCGAAGACGAAATCCTGACAGAGCGGAGCGTGATCCTGGAAGAGCGTGCACAGCGCACCGACAGCGATCCCGGCAGCCTGTTTTCGGAGCAGATGCGCGCCGCTCTGTTTCTCAATCACCCCTACCGCATTCCGATCATCGGCTGGCGCCATGAAATGGAAACGCTTAGCCGCGATGACGCGCTGGATTTCTATCAACGCTACTACGCACCCGATAATGCTATTCTGGTGGTGGCAGGCGACGTGACGCCTGATGAAGTACGCGCACTTGCGCAGGAACATTATGGCCCGCTTGAACCATCAGGCTTTTCCGGACCACGTGTTCGCCCGACCGACCCTCCGCATCTCGCTGATCGGCGGTTGGTGTTTGAGGATCCTCGCGTCTCAAACCCCTATGTGACGCGCTACTACCCCGCACCAGAGCGTGACAGCGGCAGCCAACAAGACGCCGCCGCATTGTCGATGCTGGCTGAGCTGCTCGGCGGCAACGGAACAACCTCGGTCTTTGGGCGGCGGTTGCAGCTTGAAGAAGAACGCTCCCTCTTCACGGCTGCCTACTATTCTGCGTTAAGCTTGGATGACACGATATTTACCCTGATCAATGTGCCGGTTCCCGGTGTCACCCTAGAGCAGGCCGAGGCTGATCTTGACCGGCTGATCGCTGAATTTTTGGAAACCGGAGTTGAGCCTGGGCATTTTGCGCGGATCAAGACACAACTAGCTGCGTCCGAGATCTACCGCCAAGACGATGTGCAATCGCTGGCTCGCGCTTATGGGGCAGCCCTGACAACAGGACTGACCGTTGAGGATGTCGCTGCCTGGCCACAAGTTCTGGCCGACGTGACCGAAGAGCAGGTGATGCAAGCCGCGCGCCTGATCTTTGAGAACACTTATTCTGTCACCGGCTATCTGACCACGCCTGCGACCGGCCCACAGGAGGCAACACAATGATCCGCCGCGCACTCTTTAGCTGTTTCGCCGTCCTTGTCGCCCTGCCCGCATGGGCGATCGACATTCAGCAGGTGACATCACCCGGCGGGATCCGCGCCTGGCTGGTCCAAGACAATTCCATTCCATTTGTGGCCCTAGACTTACAGTTTGATGGCGGGGCCTCGCTGGACATACCGGGGCAATGGGGTGCGATCAATTTGATGATGGGGCTGCTGGAAGAGGGCGCCGGACCTTACGGTGCCCAAGAATTCGCCGAAGAAACTGAACGGCTTGCAGCCCGTTTTTCCTTTGATACCAATCGCGACAGCATCGGCATTCAGGCAGAGATGTTGACCTCTAACCGGGGTGAAGCCGTGGCGCTTCTGCGTGAGGCGATTATCGCACCCCTGTTTGACCCAACCGCGATTGAGCGGGTGCGCGGCCAAGTTCTGGCCAATATCGCGGCAGATGCACAGGACCCTTCTGAGCTGGCAGTATCAGCCTTTAATGCCGCCGCGTTCGGCGACCACCCTTATGCGCAGCCCGTTTCCGGCACGACCGAAACGATCACCGCATTGACGCGTGACAATCTGGTCCTTGCCCATAGCAATGTGCTTGCCCGTGACCGGGTCTATGTCGGGGCCGCAGGCGATATCAACGCCGAGGAGCTAGGACTGTTGCTAGATACGTTACTGGGTGATTTGCCAGCGAACGGTGCGACTTTGCCAAGCCCCGCACCCTACCTGCTGCAGGGCGGCACCACAGTTGTTGAGTTTCCAACCCCACAATCGGTCGCAATCTTTGGGCATGAGGGATTGGAGCGGTTGGACGAGGATTTTTTTCCTGCCTTCGTGCTGAACCAGATCTTGGGGGGCGGTAATTTCCAGTCCCGGCTGATGGAACAAGTGCGCGTAGAGCGGGGGCTGACCTACGGGGTCTATTCCTATCTCGCAACTCGTGAGCACCAGCCGATGTGGCTGGGGCAGTTTTCTTCCTCCAATAGTCTCGTGGCTGAGGCGATCGACGTGATCCGCGACATCTGGGTCGACATCTCAGAAAATGGGGTAACTGAGGCTGAGATTGAGGCTGCAAAGCTTTATCTGACCGGGGCCTACCCGCTGCGGTTTGATGGCAACGTCACGATCGCAGGAATCCTGACCGGGATGCAGATCGATGAGATGCCAGCTGATTACATCACAACGCGCAATGACCGAGTTAATGCAGTGACACAGGACGATGTTCTACGGGCCGCACAGCGACTGTTGAGACCCGAAAACCTGCACTTCACAGTTGTTGGCCAACCCGAAGGTCTGATGACTGGAAACTGATCGGCTTGTCGTTTCCGAATCGAGGGCAGCCATGCTATTTGTAGTGGCATGGCTGTGACACACCCCAATATAGGCGAAAACCGCCCGGTAATCCGTCAACTCGACGAAACCGCGATCAATCGGATCGCGGCTGGTGAAGTTGTTGAACGTCCGGCCTCTGCCGTCAAAGAATTGGTCGAGAACGCCATTGATGCAGGCGCGCGGCGGATCACGATTGATATCGCGAATGGTGGCAAAAGCCTGATCCGGGTGGCTGATGACGGCTGCGGCATGACGCCGACAGATCTGCCGCTGGCCCTTAGCCGCCATGCAACGTCAAAAATCGATGGTAGCGACCTTCTGAACATTCAGACTTTCGGATTTCGTGGGGAGGCATTGCCGTCACTTGGTGCCGTTGGTCGGCTGAGTATCGCTAGCCGCTGCGACGGGGCCGAAGGCGCCGCAATTGACGTCACAGGCGGTCGGATTGACCCAGTGCGCCCCGCGGCCCTGAACACCGGCACAACTGTTGAGCTGCGTGATCTTTTCTATGCGACACCGGCCCGATTGAAATTCCTCCGCTCTGATCAAGCCGAAAACCGCGCGATCAGCGATATTGTGAAACGGTTAGCCATGGCTGAACCATCGATTGGTTTTACCCTGCGCGATGTTAGCGCCGGCGCCAGCCGCGTCAGTTTTCGCACGGACCCACAATCTGGCGATTTGTTTGACGCGTTGGCGGGTCGGTTGCGGCAAGTCATGGGCAGTGAGTTTGTCGATAACGCCCTAAAGATCGATGCAGAGCGCGAAGGCGTGCGGCTGATCGGATATGCTGGATTGCCAACCTTTTCGCGGGGGGCCGCCGTGGCGCAATATGTCTTTGTAAATGGCAGGCCCGTGCGGGACAAACTGCTGCTTGGTGCGTTGCGGGGCGCCTATTCAGATGTCCTTAGTCGGGACCGACATCCGGCCGCCGCCCTTTTCATCGATTGCCCACCCGAGCAGGTGGACGTGAACGTACATCCGGCCAAAGCCGAAGTCCGGTTTCGTGAACCGGGTGTTGTGCGCGGCCTGATCATCTCGGCAATCCGTCATGCGCTGGCAGAAGCCGGACATCGCGCCTCAAGCACTGTGGCATCTGCAACACTGGCTGCCTTTCGGCCTGAACAAACGGGCCCCGCCCGCGTCTACCAGATGGATCGCGCACCACAGTCAACGCTGCGCCGTGTTGCTGACCTGCAAGCGCCGGGGTTCCAAGAGGCCTCCCCTGATCCGTTTTATGCCAGCTCAGCGCGGGTTGAGCAGATAACTGACACCCCAGCTGAGGGCCTGACTGCACGGCCTTTGGGTGCGGCCCGCGCGCAGGTGCACGAGAATTACATCATTGCCCAAACCGAAGATGGACTGGTCATCGTTGATCAGCATGCGGCACATGAGCGGTTGGTTTATGAACGACTAAAGGCCCAAATGGCAGAGACAGGCATTGCAGCCCAAGCGCTGCTAATCCCTGAAATCGTCTCACTGTCCCAAGATGATTGTGATCGTCTGCTGGGCCACACAGACACGTTCTACAAGATGGGCCTGAGCCTTGAGGCCTTTGGCCCCGGGGCGATTGCGGTGCGCGAAACACCCGCCATTCTGGGTGAGGTTAACGCCAAGGCCTTGCTGATCGATATCTTGGATGAGCTGGCGGATATGGGCGACAGCGCGCAATTGCAAAGCCGGATCGACGCAATCCTAAGCCGGGTTGCTTGCCACGGATCAATCCGCTCTGGACGACAAATGCGCGGTGAAGAAATGAATGCCCTTTTGCGTGAGATGGAGGCGACACCGCTTTCAGGTCAATGCAACCACGGGCGACCGACCTATGTGGAGCTGAAATTGTCTGATATTGAACGTCTGTTTGGCCGCACATGATCCAGGTTGGTGACATGCCTATATCCTTCAGTGATCCGCTTGTGCTGCTGGTATTGCTGGCCGTGATCGTCTTGATCCTGTTGTTCGCGCTGATCATTGCGGCGTTGCGCGCCTCAAACCGGTCAGCCCGCTCAGTGGAGCCTTTGGCCCATCACATGGGATCGCTGAACCAGCGGGTGCAATCGCTTAGTGACGGTCAAGAGCGACTTTCAGGCGGGCTTAGCCACGTGTCCGAGCTCCAATCTAAGGCGCAGGCCCAGATGGTCGAGGCGATGGAACGTCGGCTGGAAGAAGTCCAGAAATCTATGGGCGATACGCTGCATGGCACCTCTACCCGGACGGCACGATCCTTGGGTGAGTTGCAGCAAAAGCTGGAACAGATCGATAAGGCACAGGCCAATATCGAGAAGCTTTCGGGTGACGTCTTGGGGCTGCAGGATATCTTGTCAAACAAACAGACCCGCGGCGCATTCGGTGAAATCCAGTTAAACGACATCGTCGTTAAGGCACTGCCATCAGACGCCTACACATTTCAAGCCACCCTTACGAACGGCAAGCGGGCAGATTGCCTGATCCATCTGCCAAACCCGCCCGGACCCATCGTGATCGACAGCAAATTTCCACTTGAAGCCTATGAAGCGCTGCGAAACGCCAAAACAGCCTACGAGGTGAACGAGGCGAAAAAGTTCATGAGAACATCAGTCAAGACCCACATCAAGGCTATTTCTGAGCGGTATATCCTAGACGGTGAAACTGCCGATGGAGCGTTGATGTTCCTACCGTCTGAGGCCGTCTATGCCGAGCTACATTCAAATTTCCCAGAACTGGTCCGCGAAGGGTTTGCCGCACGTGTTTGGATCGTCTCACCGACCACATGTATGGCCACGCTGAACACCATGCGCGCCGTCCTCAAAGACGCGCGTATGCGCGAGCAAGCCGGTGAAATCCGAAAATCGCTGGCAATGTTGCACCGCGACGTGGAACTGGTTGTGGAGCGTGTCGGCAAACTAAACACCCATTTCGGGCAGGCGCGGAAAGACCTCGAAGATATATCAATAGCCGCCGAACGCGCGGGTAAACGTGCGATCAAGCTTGATAATTTCGATTTCGAAGAGGTCAAGGACGACACCGCTACAGTTGTGCCCTTGCCCCAAAGCTAACGTGCAAATGTGGCGGCCAAGATACTGGTAAAGGCTTCCGCATCTTGTTCGGTGAAGGCATCAGGCTGATCACTATCGATATCAAAGACACCTAACAATTTGCCCTGTCCGTCCCAGACCGGTAACACCAATTCGGATCGGGTTGAGGACGCACAGGCGATGTGGCCCGGGAACGCATCGACATCAGCTACCAACTGAACCTGACCAGACCGCGCAGCCGCCCCGCACACCCCACGCGAAAACGGGATTTGCAGGCAGCCATGCCCGCCCTGATAGGGGCCGACTTTCATCATTTCAGGACTGGTCACGCGATAAAAGCCGACCCAATCGAACCGGTCGTCAGCGTGATAAACTTCACAAGACAGCGTGGCCATCAAGGCGACCGTGTCATGCTCACCTTCGGTCAGGGACGCAACCACGGCCCCCAGATCTTTGTAATCGACGCGGGTCATGGCAGCTCAATCGCGATTGCTGTGCCCTCACCACCACCAATGCAAATCGCGGCGACGCCACGCTTCAATCCGCGCGTTTCAAGCGCGTTCAACAACGTCACCATAATCCGCGCACCAGAGGCACCGATTGGGTGGCCCAAAGCACAGGCACCACCGTTCACGTTGACGATGTCATGCGCGATCCCCAGCTTTTGCATGAAAGCCATGGGAACCACCGCAAACGCTTCGTTCACCTCCCAAAGGTCAACATCTGCAACGCTCCAGCCAATCCGGGCAAGCAGTTTTTGTGCGGCAGGCACAGGTGCTGTGGTGAACCAGCCCGGTTCCTGAGCATGCGATGCGTGTCCAAGGATGCGGGCACGGACCGGTAGGCCTCGGGCCTTTGCAACGCTGGAACGGGCCAAAACCAAGGCCGCCGCACCATCTGAAATGGACGAGGAATTGGCTGCCGTCACCGTCCCGTCCTTTCGAAAGGCAGGTTTCAGGGTTGGGATCTTTTCAGGGCGAGCCTTTCCGGGTTGTTCGTCCTCGGCCACCACCTGCCAGCCATCATGCAAGCCGGCTGCCACTGTTGTCTCACCGTGGCGCCCCCCGATTGACAGAGCCGCAATCTCAGACGCTAGCGCGCCATTAGACTGGGCGGCCTTGGCTCGCGACAGCGACGTCAGCGCGTAGTCGTCCTGCGCCTCACGGGTGAATTGAAACGCCTCAGCGCAATCTTCGGCAAAGGTGCCCATCAGGCGGCCTTTTTCATAGGCGTCCTCAAGACCATCAAGGAACATGTGGTCAATCGTCTTGCCATGCCCCAGACGGGCACCACTACGCATATTGGACAGCAGATAGGGCGCGTTGGTCATGCTTTCCATGCCGCCCGCAACTATCACATCGGTCTGACCCAAAGCCAGCTGATCAAAGGCAATCATGGCGGCCTTCATGCCGGATCCGCACATCTTGTTGAGGGTCGTGGCCGGGACATCTTGGCCCAGACCAGCGGCAAAGCCTGCTTGCCGGGCCGGGGCCTGACCCTGACCTGCAGGCAAGACACAGCCCATCAACAGCTCATCAACATGCTGCGGATCAACGTTTGCCTGTGCCAGCGCCGCCTTGATCGCGACACCACCCAGATCAGCGGCTGTAACCCTAGACAACGCGCCCTGAAATCCGCCCATCGGGGTCCGTGCAGCACCCACAATCACAACCTGATCCATCTTTGATCCCTCCCACGTCGGAAATTTCGACCTATCGATACCGATTGGTAAGAATTGGCCCCTTAAGGTTAGTCAAATATTCCACCAAGGAACACCCAAATGAAGATGACAAAAAAGGTTTTAGATGGGGTCGATGTTATCCACGTAGATGAGGATCGGATCGACGCCTCTGTCGCAATCCAGTTCAAAGATCGGTTTCGGGCCTTGATCAGCGATGGTCGAGGGCCTGTGGTATTGGATTTGTCTCATGTTGTGTTTCTCGACAGCTCTGGCCTTGGCGCTGTTGTCGCGGCGCGTAAGCTGTTGGGGGAGGAGCGTTTGCTAGCACTATCCGGCCTTAACCCAGCCGTCGACAAAGTGATGCAGCTGACCCGGATGAATACCATCTTTCCAATTCATTCGGATGTCCCCACCGCATTGACCCAACACCGGGCAAAACCCGCGGCTTGATGACTTCTGAGAAGGGAGCTGCGAATGAAATTCGCGCAACCATTTGAGCCAGAAATCGGCGCACTGACATTCCAAATCCGTCTGATCAATAGCTGGTCTGCGGTGCGCGCAGCATTGCAGCAGATCCGCGCACGATTGGAGCCTGCTGAAATCAGTTCCGAGCAACTCGATGATCTGGAAGTTGTGATGGCCGAAGTGCTCAACAACATCGTTGAACACGCATACCCGGCAGACAAGTCCGGCCAGATCAACGTATGGATCAGCACACGGGCTGGCATCGTCTGCTGTTGGACTTGCGATGCCGGAGCCGCAATGACCAATGGCGTGCTGCCGAACCCTCCGAGGCAGGATTGCCAGCCTAAAGGTCTTTTGGAATTACGCGAAGGTGGCTTTGGCTGGAGCATGATCCACGATCTAACGCAGGGGTTGAGCTATACCCGGAAACACGGCCAAAACCATTTGCATTTTAAGATAAAACCCTAATTCGTAAACGAAAACTGAACTTAGAAGCCATTGTTTCCAGTTTGATACCTTCGTCCAAACAAAGCCGTAGTCTTTCCGCATTGATGCCTGCTTATTGTACCGAACGGGTCCGGTAGTTGTTTTAGCTTCCCTCGGTGCCGTATATCAAAGCCCCACCCAGTGGCACATCACCGAGGTTTCGACGCCATACGGCCCAGATCGGTCTTGCGTCCGCTCAGCCATCCCGTACGTTCGCCCCCAAGCCATGCAGCGGGAGAACACAATGCGGGATTTTCATAAACCAGGGCGGTCTACCGTCTACGCAGCCAACGGCATGTGCGCGACGTCAAACCCGCTCGCAGCCAAAACTGCCATCTCATTGCTAGAGGCCGGCGGCAATGCCGTTGACGCGGCAATCGGTGCCGCGATCTTGCTAGGCTTCT
This sequence comes from Paracoccaceae bacterium, assembly GCA_047623825.1. GTDB lineage: Bacteria > Pseudomonadota > Alphaproteobacteria > Rhodobacterales > Rhodobacteraceae > JBLHOS01. The sequence continues at coordinate 14,472 of JBLHOS010000013.1, forward strand.
GCGAACCGCAGATGACCGGGCTGGGCGGCGACTGCTTTGTCATGATCAAACACCCCGATCAAACCGACCTGATCGGCCTCAACGGGTCTGGTCGCGGTGCGACCGGTCTTTCGGCCGCGGCAATGCGGGCCGCTGGCAAAAGTTCGATGCCCGCCGTTGACGTCAGTTCCGTCACAATCCCCGGCGCGGTTGACGCATTTTGCACGCTGAGTACAGATTATGGGCGCATGCCACTTGCGGACGTTTTGGCCCCCGCAATCAAGTATGCCGAGGCCGGCGTGCCTGTTGGGCCGCGAACCGCCTTTGACTGGATCGAAAGTTTTGACAATTTGCGCGGAACCGCGCGCGATCTATTCTCGATCAATGGCGCCGCGCCCAAGCCCGGGCAGATGTTCCGTGCGCCCGGCCAGGCAAAGGTTCTGCGCAAAATCGCAGCCGAAGGTCGTGCTGGATTTTATGAGGGCGAAGTGGCGCAAGACATGGTCAGCAGCCTTCGCGCGTTAGGCGGCACACATGAGCTGTCCGATTTCGCCGCGACGGCGTGCACCTACGTTGAGCCGGTATCGACCCTTTACAAAGGCTATGAGTTGATCGAAATGCCGCCGAACGGGCAAGGTGCGACGGCGCTGCTTTTGGCCAATATCCTGTCCCATTTCGACCTACCCTCAATGGATCCATTCGGCGCTGCCCGCGCGCATGTTGAGGCCGAGGCAACCAAGCTGGCCTATGATGCGCGCAACCGCTTTCTGTCAGATCCCGAAACCTGCAATCGGTTAGAACATATGCTGGCCCCAGAGACCGCAAGTCGTCTGGCCGCATTGATCAACCTAAAGCACGCGATGCCCGATCCGCATGCCCTGTCTGAATCAGTCCACAAGGAAACGATCTATATCACTGTCGTCGACAAAGATCGTATGGCCGTCTCGATGATCTATTCGATCTTCAGCTCTTTCGGGGCTGGGGTTGCGTCAGACAAATACGGTATTCTGTTCCATGACCGTGGCGCAGGCTTCTCCTTGAAAGAAGGCCACCCGAATGAGGCCGGACCGGGCAAACGCCCGATGCACACGATCATCCCCGCAATGCTGAAAGAACCCGATGGAAGCCTGATGCCCTTTGGTGTGATGGGAGGTGCCTATCAGGCGACTGGCCACGCGCGTTTCCTTACCAATACGGTTGATTACGGCATGCATCCGCAGGAAACCATCGACAGCCCACGCTGCTTTGCCGAGGCTGAGGGCCTGAAAGTGGAGCGCGGGTATAGTGATGCTGTGGTTCAGGAGCTGACCGATCTTGGGCACAATGTAGTCGTGCCAGTTGTCCCAATAGGTGGCGCACAAGCCATTAGGATTGATGCTGCGACAGGTGTATTGGAAGGCGGATCAGACCCGCGCAAAGACGGCTGCGCGTTGGGCTATTGAGATTTAGTTGAGCTGATATTCCAGTGGGTACTGGCCATCCTCGAAGTCGCCGAACAAATCGTCGAGATCAGGATGGTCCACAGGCTCACCTGATGTATCTGCCAGCAAATTCTGCTCGGACACGTAGGCGACATAATAGCTTTGGTCGTTCTCAGCCAGCAGATGGTAGAACGGCTGTTCCTTAACCGGACGGCTGCCCTCAGGAATTGCAGCATACCATTCTTCGGTGTTGGAAAACTGTGGATCGATATCAAAAACGACCCCGCGAAACGGGTGCTTTTTGTGCCGGACCACTTGGCCCAAGTTGAATTTGGCATTACTTCGCAACATCGTGACCACCCTTTGCGCCTTTAAAATAAACCGCCACAATGCTGATGTCCATGTTGACCCAGCAGAAAATTGGGAAACAAATTGTGTGTATTTTCTGGCGACTCGCAGCAATCCTTTTGGAGGAAAGAGGATGCCCTGAGTGTTCATGACCATATTTTAGCCTAATTGTGATCGACCAGCGCCTCCAGACTAGTTTCCACAGCGATAAAAATCGGCTATGTTGAGCATCAATAAAAAGAAATTGAGCAGGCAGTCCCATGAAAAACGCAATTCTTCTTGCGTTGTTGTTGACGTTAGTTGCGTGCGGACGCAACTACTCAGCACCACGCAATCTCGACAACGCTTGCTCCATTGTGAACGAGCGACCTGAATACCTTCGCGCGATGCGCGCCGCCGAACGTGAATGGGGTGTCCCCGTCCATGTGCAGATGGCTACGATCTACCAAGAAAGCCGATTTATCGGAGACGCCCGCACACCGCACCGGTATGCGCTTGGGGTGATCCCGATGGGCCGCCAAAGCTCAGCTTTTGGGTATTCGCAGGCCTTGGACGGAACTTGGGAAGACTATCAGCGCTCTACTCGAAGCCGTAGTGCGCGCCGAACTGATATCGGGGACGCGACCGATTTCATGGGTTGGTACATGGCGCAAACGCGCGAACGCAACGGCATCGCACTGACCGACGCACGCAACCAATATTTGGCCTACCACGAAGGTCATACTGGGTTTGCGCGCGGCAGTTACAACAGCAAGCCATGGCTTCTGCGGGTGGCCGGTGAGGTCAGCGCACGTGCGCAAACCTATCAATTGCAATTGGCCAATTGCAGACGCGCCTAATCAGTTCAGGCCGCGTGCCTGAATTTCCTGCGGAATATTGAACGACCGACTGGGGATCTGCATACCTTCCTGCAGATCACCCAAAATGACCGTCGTTTGCCCACCAAGGTCATCTGTGATGATCCATTGCCGCAATTCAATCGGGTTACCGGTGAAGACCAGAGTGATCTGGCCAATCTCAGGCTGATCAGGGTCCTGCGCCACGATCCGGGTCGAGGTCTCGTCCCCTTCGTGGCCGACAACCATGTTGGACGCCGCCAGATCAACATTGCGTTGCAAAATCAGATGAAGGGGTGTGCGACGCAATGGATACTGTTCTGGCGGGGAGTTTGAGCGGGCGTCAAAGATGGCAACCTGACCGCCGCCTGCGATCACGAGTAGAGCGTCTTCACCCCCAGCATATTCAAAACGGGCCCGCCCAGGCCTGTGCATGTAGAATGTGCCCGTCGAAATCGAGCCATCTGAATTCACTTGCGTGAAATCTGATTGCACGGTCCGAAGCCCGTTCAGGTAAGCCGAAATATCCGCCAGCGGAATGGTGTCCGCCGCGGCGCCCCACGAAATGCCAAGACCCAGAAGGGTCGCAAGGAAAATGTTTCTCATTACGATTACTTAAGCCTCCGAAGGCGTCTTGGCATCCACCGGCGGATCACGAGACTGCGATCAGACGGAATTACGCCTGTTCCGGGATCAGAATCTCGCGTTTTCCGACGTGATTTGCCGCTGAGACTAGCCCAGTGTCCTCCATCTGCTCAACCAATCGCGCAGCCTTATTATAGCCGATCGCCAGTTTGCGCTGAATGTAGGAGGTTGAGCATTTGCGATCCTTGATCACAATGGCGACTGCTTGGTCATACAACGCATCTTCACCATCAGTATTGCCACCCAGACCCAGAACTAAGTCGATATCGCTTTCACGATCGTCGTCTGGACCATCCAGAACCGAGGCTGTGTAATCAGGCGGGCCAAAGCTTTTGAGATGCGTCACAATCTCTTCGACTTCTTCGTCGCTAACAAACGGGCCATGGATACGTGTGATCTTGGCGCCGCCGGCCATATAAAGCATATCACCCATACCCAATAGCTGTTCGGCGCCCTGCTCACCTAAGATTGTCCGGCTATCGATTTTGGATGTGACATGGAAACTGATCCGCGTCGGAAAATTTGCCTTGATCGTACCGGTGATGACATCAACTGAGGGGCGCTGTGTGGCCATGATAATGTGGATTCCGGACGCACGAGCCATCTGTGCCAGACGCTGAATGCAGGCCTCAATCTCTTTGCCGGCAACCATCATCAGGTCTGCCATCTCATCAACGATCACAACGATATATGGCATAGAGACTGGTGCGAATTCTTCGGTTTCAAAAACAGGCTCACCGGTGTTGTCGTCAAATCCGGTCTGAACAGTGCGAGAGAAAAGCTGGTCCTTGCTAAGCGCATCTTTGACTCGGCTGTTGTAGCCGTCGATATTACGGACGCCCATTTTGGACATCTTGCGGTAGCGTTCTTCCATCTCACCCACGACCCATTTCAGCGCAACAACTGCCTTTTTAGGGTCAGTGACAACCGGCGACAGCAAGTGGGGAATGCCGTCATAAACGCTCAGTTCCAGCATCTTTGGATCGATCATGATCATCCGGCATTCTTCCGGACTAAGCTTATAGAGCAGCGACAAGATCATGGTATTGATCGCAACTGATTTACCCGAACCGGTAGTGCCCGCAATCAACAGATGGGGCATCTTGGCAAGGTTCGCGACAATTGGGTCGCCAGCGATGTCTTTGCCCAACGCAAGCGGCAGGCGATGATTGCCATCGCCAAAATCACGCGATCCAAGGATCTCACGCAACACGACTTTTTCACGCACCACATTCGGCAGCTCAATCCCGATGACAGACCGTCCCGGCACCGTTGAGACGCGCGCAGACAGCGCCGACATCGATCGAGCAATGTCATCAGCCAATCCTATAACGCGGGACGCCTTGAGGCCGGGGGCAGGCTCCAACTCATACATCGTGACAACCGGACCCGGTCGAACGCTGACAATTTCACCTTTGACGCCGTAATCATCCAGAACGCTTTCAAGCATCCGGGCGTTTTCCTCTAATGCCTCATCGCTCAGATGTTGGCGATCTACGGCAACTGGATGTTCCAATAGCGATAGCGGTGGATAGTCATAGGCGACTTTCGTGTCTTCCAGCGGCAAACTCGGCTGCGCCTCTGCCATCGCTTTGCGCGAAGGAACGGTTGGGCGTTTTAGCGTGTATTGAACAACTCTGCGTGGTTCCGTCACTGGCGCGACAAAAGCTGCGGCGCGCGATGGTTCGGTCGCAAAATCTGTACTTCGCTCAGAATGCGGGATGGGGATCGTATCATAATCTGGCAAATCAAAGTCTTCTTCGATCAGATCAGGAACCAGATCTTCTGCCTCTGCGTAACTGCTTGTGGTCAAAGGCGGCTCAATCCGCTGGGCGGTCAATCGCGGCTCAACGCGCCCTGAGACGGGGGCACGGGCCGCCACAGGATCGGTGGCGACGACCGGCCGACGAACCCGGTTCTGGATAACGTCAGCGATTTTTTCACGAATACGGTCATCACTTGGCGCTTGGATATCGGCCAACATGGCGGATTGGCGTCGGACCAACTCAGGCTCTAGCGGGGTCAAGGGGTCACGCGACCGTAACAGCGGCACCTTGTCCAGAAAGCGCGCACGCACGGGGTCGACGCGCGGCGCGCCATATTCTGCCTGCACCTCAGCACTTTCCATTTCCATTGATCTGGCTTCAGCGCGGGCGCGTTGTCGCGACTGAACCGAGCGCGCAAAATCACCTACACCGCGGCCAGATTGACCGACTAGCACTGCCATTGTGCCCAAAGCCGTCAAAAATCCAACCAGCATGAACTGGACCAGCCGGCGTAATTCACGGGCGGTGGCGCCAAGCACAAACAACCCAAGCCCGATAAAGCCAAAGAAGGACAGCGCGGCAATTAGCTTCAGACCGACATATGAGTTGCCCGGCAAGAAATTCAGCGATGCACCCAACACCGTATCGCCAAACAAGCCCCCCAAACCAAAACTATGGGTCCAGTCAGCGGGTGGCACATGAGATGCGGCATAGATTGAGGCCAACGCAACCATGATCGGCAAGAAGATCAGGCGGCCCAATGCGCGCTCAATCCCCTGATGCAGGGTCAATCGAATGCCCCAAGCAATTGCCGTCAGGCAAATGGCATAGCTGCCCCAGCCAAGGATCAGCATAAAGATCGCCGAGACTGACGCGCCAAACTGCCCAAGATAGTTCTGCGGAACCACATCAGTTGCCGCCATCCAGCTAGGGTCTTCTGAGTTATAGGACATAAGGGCCAACCACAGCGCGACACCCATAACAACCAACGCAATGCCAATGACTTCGCGGCCCCGCCGTTCAATCATCGCCTGCATAGTGCTGTCGAGAAGTGGATCTCGTTGCCGTGTTTGATACGCCATAGCCCTAAACCCTACCCATAGAGGCAGTCACGTAGCTGGATCAGCCCGCGCCGCGTTTCTTCTTTTGAAGCCACCAATGCCACGCGGATCCGATCAGATCCGGGGGTGTGCCCCTCAACTGTTCTGGCCAGATACGATCCGGGCAGAACTTTCACGCCAGTTTCGCGCCAGAGGCGTATCGTGGCCTCCTCAGCATCATCTACCGGCAACCACAAAAAGAACCCTGCTTCAGGCGATTGGTATCCCTGAACGCTGCCCAAGACCTCATCGCAGATCGCGAATTTTTCGGCGTAGAGTGCTCGGTTCTCAATCACATGTGTCTCATCAGACCACGCACGCTGCGCCACTGCTTGCAGCGGTGTGGGCAGAGGTGCCCCGCCGTACGCCCGCAATTGCTTTAGGCGCTGAATGCTGTCTGGCCCACCCGCCGCAAAGCCTGAACGCAGCCCCGGCAAGTTTGAGCGTTTGGAAAGCGAATGAAAGATCACGACCCGTTCAGGATGAGCGCCCATTTCAGTTGCAATCTGAAGTGCACCAACAGGGGCGGTATCGCGGTAGATTTCGGAATAACACTCATCCGCGAAGATCTGAAAATCATATTGCTCAGCCAGAGTGATCAGTTGCGTCCAATAATTCCGATCAGCGACTGCGCCCTGTGGGTTTGCCGGTGAGCAGATATAGGCCACAGCCACACGGTTTAAGACCTCGACCGCAAGTGCGCCGTAATCAGGCAAGTTGCCGGTCGCGTCGGTGGCCGCGATATACATCGGTTCAGCCCCCACGGCCAAGGCCGCAACAGCGTAGACCTGATAGAACGGGTTTGGCATCAAGACGACGGGTTTGACGCCATTCTTGGTCTCAGGGCACAACGCGAGGCAGGCGTTAAAAAGACCCTCGCGCGTTCCGCTAAGCGGTAGAACATTACTATCTGCCCGCAAATCAAGATCATAGCGTTTGTTGATCCAGTCAGCAATTGCGCTTTGCAACGCAGGCTCACCATCATTCATGGGGTATCGGCCGAACCCCTCAAGGCTGCCGGCCAACACCTCGCCCACCCATTCAGGGAATGGGTGGCGTGGCTCACCAATAGTCATCAAAATAGGCTTGCCGCCCGGCGCAATGCCGTCCAACAACGTCCGCAACCGCGGAAACGCATATTCTGGGAGGTTCGAAAACCGCTCCGGAAACTTCATATCTGCCTCAAGCTCAGGGTCGTTTGCCGCCCCGTTTCAAAACAAATTAGCCGTTGCGGAGCCTCGGGTCCAGAAAAAGTGAAGGCAAATGACAAATGACCTGTCGGCTGTGACTGTTAAGCGAGGGCCGCCTCTGCCGCGACGCCCAATCTAAGCAGTTTGTGATCAGTCATCGGCGCACCAAGGAACATGATGCCGGTGCCCGGAACACCCGTTGGCAACGTCAAACCACAGGACCCCATCAGATTGCCGACCCGTGTGTTTCGCAGCGTCAGCAAATTCTCAGTCACGAAATACTCAGCATCGGTCAAAAGCCGCGCTGCATCTGGCGGAAGATTGGGCGCTGAGGGCAAAATCACCGCATCGTATTGCGCGATCAGTGTCGCCCATTGTTCGCGCAGCGCGTCCAGACGTTGCCATGCCGCGACGAAATCCGGCCCGCTATAATTCGCACCCGCGCGGAACCGTTCCAAAACCTGCGGGAACATCTTTTCAGGTGCCGCCTCAATTGTGTCGCGCCAAGTCCCGTACGCCTCAGCCGCGAACAACACGCCGGTCATCGACATCGCCTCTTCGAGGCCATCGATTGTTCCACGAGAGATCTTGGCCCCTGCTTGTGATAGACGCACAACCGCAGATCCAAACGCCGCCCCGGGGGCGTCGCGGATATCTGTCGAATAGGGATCAAGGATCAAGAAGTGCGCGCCTTCCAGCGTGGCACCTCGCAAGTCAGCGGTTTTTTGGGACGCCATCACGGCCAGCAAACAAGCCGCATCCTCAACAGTTTTGGTCAGTGGGCCAACGGTGTCGAACCGGGCGGCCAGTGGAACCACGCCCTTCAGGCTAAGCAATCCGTGGGTCGTCTTTAGGCCAACCAGATTGTTGTACGCCGCAGGGATACGGACCGATCCGCCGGTATCGGACCCAATACCCGCAGGCGCCAGACCAAACGCAACTGACGCGGCTGCACCAGACGATGATCCGCCGGGCACCCAGGACGGATCATTGATATTTGGCGGCGTGGCTGTAACTGGGTTTAGCCCAAGCCCCGAAAACGCCAGCTCTGTCATGTGGGTTTTGCCAAGGCAGACCATTCCCTGTTGGGTAGCCCGCGTCAGGACAAAAGCATCCTCGGTTGGCACACGTCCTTTCAACAGGGCTGTCCCCGCCTCAGTCCGGTGACCAGCAGTATCAAAGAGATCCTTCCAAGAGATCGGAACACCGTCCAGCAGACCCCGGCGAGTACCGGCCTTGGCACGCGCCGATGCGGCCTCTGCCTCTGCGCGCGCCCGATCTGGTGTTAGACTTGAAAATATCCGGTCGCGATGCGGATGGCTGTCAATCGCGTCCAACGCTGCATCGGTCAACTCAACCGGGTCGATCTCATCGCCCTGTATGGCGCGACCAAGTGCCGCCACGCCCAAACTTTGCCAATCATCCCGCATTTTTTGCCTCCGCCATGATGTCATAACGACGCTATCGGGCACCAGACAGATGGACAATCCCGCTTGCACCCGCATATTCCAATTATGACCTTAGATACCGATATTTTAATTGTAGGCGGCGGACTGAACGGTCCTTGCCTTGCGTTGGCTTTGTCGCAAGCCGGTTTATCCAGCATTGTTCTGGATGCCGTGCCCGCCGAGACGCGCAAAAAATTGGGTTTTGACGGGCGCAGCTATGCCATAGCCCATGCCAGCAGCCGGATGTTGGCGGCCTTGGGGTTGTGGGATGAATTGGAAGACCACGCTCAACCGATATTGGAAATCAAGGCAAGCGATGGTCGTGCGGGCGAAGGCCCCTCACCATTCTTTTTGCATTTTGATCATGCTGAAATCGAAGAAGGCCCGATGGGTTACATGATCGAGGATCGCTATTTGCGGCGTGCCTTGTTGGCGCGGCTTGCAAGTGACCCCCGGATTGATCATCGCCCTAACGCCCGAGTTGTCGCCCAAACACCGGGCGCTGTGACACTGCAGGACGGCACCACCTTGGTCGCCCGCCTAGTGGTCGGTGCCGATGGTCGCAAAAGCGGTATGGCCAAGCGCGCCGGGATCAAGCGCACCGGATGGGACTATGGGCAAACGGCTCAGGTCTGTGCCATCGCCCACGAGAAACCTCATAACGGCATCGCGCATCAGTTCTTTATGCCCGCCGGACCTTTGGCGATTTTGCCCCTGCCCGGCAACAGATCATCGATCGTCTGGAGCGAAACCACCGACATGGCGGCACATATCGCCACGTTGGACGACCCTGCGTATCTTGAGGTTTTGCGCCCGCGCTTTGGCGATTTTCTGGGTGACATTTCGTTGGCTGGTACTCGGTTCAGCTATCCGCTGTCGCTTAGCATCGCCAATCAGTTTGTCACAGATAGTCTGGTCCTGATCGGAGATGCCGCCCACGGTGTGCACCCAATTGCAGGACAGGGCCTAAATCTGGGGCTGCGTGATGTCGCCGCCTTGGCCGAAACGCTGGTCGACGCCAATCGGCGCGGCGAAGATTTCGCGGCCATCGATGTGTTGGAGCGGTACCAAAGCTGGCGCCGGTTCGACGTTGCAACGCTGGCCGCAGCAACTGATGTCTTCAACAAGCTCTTTTCAAATGACCGAACTTTGCTGCGGTTGGGCCGCAATTTGGGAATGGGCATTGTGAATGCAATGCCAGTATTGCGCCGCAGGTTCATTCGCGAGGCTGCAGGATTGACCGGTGATATCCCTCGCCTGCTTAGGGGCCGCCCGCTTTAATCCAGTTTGCGGGCTTCATCTTCCAACATAATCGGGATGCCGTTTCGGATAGGATACGCCAAATGCGCAGCCTTGGAGACAAGTTCCTGCTTTTGTGAGTCATAAGACAGGGTCGTGTGTGTCAGCGGGCAAACCAACATCTCTAACATTCGGCGGTCAGTTTCTGAAGTATCGTTCACTGCAGAATCTCGTCGGATGTCCCACCGCGCAACGAAAACTCAATCAGTGCATTCAGGGTTTCGCGCCGCGTAGCCAGAGAAGGGGCCTCTAACAAGGCCTGCTTTTCTTCGGGCTCAAATGGGCAGAGCATCGACAGTGAATTCACCAATAACTCATTCTCAGCCTCTTTCAGATTGTCCCAATCTGTCGCCAGATCCATCGCCTCAAAATAACGCGACAACAGGTCCAAAAATTTCGGCCGATCAAAGGTTGTATCTTTTTCAACTGGCCCAAGGTCCCGTTCGAACCCATCCCAGCTAACATCAGCCTTAAGATAGGGTGAGAAGCCAGTGACCTCTTTGGTGATCCGAAACCGGGACATGCCCGACAACGTAACCATATAGCGGCCATCTTCGGTCTCGGAGAACTGGGTCAGACGACCTGAACAGCCGATAGAGTGAAGCCGCTTGTCTGTACTGCCCGGCACGTCACGTGTCTGTATCATGCCGATCAATCGATGCGACGTCTTCATGGTGTCTTCCAGCATAGCAAGATAACGCGGCTCAAAAATATTCAGCGGCAACTGAGTGCGCGGCAAAAGCAATGCTCCGGGCAGCGGAAACAGGGGGATCGTCTCAGGAAGATCTACGGATTTTTTCATATTGGACATATAGCCCTCCGCCTCGTTCAGGCAAATATCATTGAGCTGAGTTTTCGACGTCCCGTCAGCACAATAGAGTCTTGGGGTTTCAGCGCATCAAAGATGGTGAAGAGTTGGATTTTGGCCGCGCCGTCATTCCATTCGCGGTCCCGGCGGAAGAGATCCAGCAGCTGATCAACTGCCCCTTGCACGTCACCAGAAGCATGAAGCGCCAAGGCATAATCGAAACGCGCCTTGTGGTTTTCGGGATCGGCCGCCACAGCAGCCGACAACTCGGCCAAAGGACCTGCATCCTCAGCCTGCCTTGCTAATTCTAGTTGGGCACGCGCGACCTCAACCTCAGCACTGGTTTTGATTTTCTCGGGCACGGCACTTAACAGCGCTTCGGCCTGATCCAGCTCGGCCATCGCCAAATGTGACCGTACCAAACCACCGAACGCGGTAGCGTTTTCAGGCTCTTCCTCTAGGATCGCAGCAAAGGTTTGTGCCGCATCAACCGCAGCCCCATCTTCCAACATCGCCTCGGCCGCCTCAACAGCCTCAGCTAATCCACCATCCCCCGCGAGACCCGCCAGTTTTTCAACAAACGCGACGACTTCACCGGGCGAAACAGCCCCTTGGAACGCATCAAGCGGCTGACCCTGCCAAAAGGCGTAGACCGTCGGGACGGATTGAATACGCAACTGCGCAGCAATTTGCTGGTTCTGGTCAACATCGACCTTTACCATTTTGACTTTGCCCTTTTGGGCGGCAACTGCTGCCTCTAACTGCGGTCCCAAGGTTTTACACGGACCACACCAAGGCGCCCAGAAGTCGACGACTATCGGGATCTCCTGACTGGCCTCAACGACCTCCTTCATGAAGGTCGCTTCGGTCACATCGATCACAAGATTGCCCACGGGCGCATCTGTTGATTGGCCAAATTCAAGCATGGCTGTCTCCGTCTTTTGGTGGTGCGTTACTGGCTATATGCGCGTGGTCCGGCCAAAGGCCAAGGGGTCAGGCGTCAAAGGTCGCAAAAACTGGCGCGTGGTCTGATGGTTTTTCCCATCCTCTGACATGGCGCAACACTCTGGATGAATGGGCCGATGCAGCGATATCAGGTGTCGCCCAGACATGATCCAAACGACGCCCCTTGTCAGCCGCATCCCAATCTTTGGCGCGGTAGGACCACCAACTATAGAGCAGCCCCTCAGGAATATCAGCCCGCGTCACGTCAACCCATTTTCCCGCATCTTGAACCTCACGGAAATGCTCGATCTCAACCGGTGTATGACTGACCATTTTCAGCAACTGCTTATGTGACCAGACGTCATCTTCGCGCGGGGCAATGTTCAGATCGCCAACCAGAATGGATTTCTGTGGCGCCTCAGATTTAAACCAATCGCGCATCTCAGTCAGAAAATCCAATTTGTGGCCGAATTTTTCGTTCTGCGCGCGATCTGGGATGTCGCCGCCCGCAGGCACATAGAAATTGTGGATCGTAACACCATTTTCCAGTCGCGCCGCTACGTGGCGAGCATCGCCCTTGGCGACAAAATCGCGGTGGCCGGCATCCTCAATCGGCAATTTTGACAGGATCGCAACACCATTATAGCCCTTTTGTCCGCGAGCAACGATGTGGCTATAGCCAAGCGAGGCGAATAGCGCAGTCGGGATCAGCTCTACTGGGGATTTACACTCCTGAAGGCACAAAACATCAGGACCTTCATCGCGCAACAACCGCGCAACGATCCCTTCGCGCAGGCGAATGGAATTTATATTCCAGGTCCCAACTGTAAAGGCCACGTGATCCCTCCGGTAAAAATGACAAACGCGCAGTTATACTAACCGGGCGCAGGCACGCTCACAAGCGCAGGAGGTCAGCTGACCAGACGATAACCGCCACTTTCCGTCACAAGAAGGCGCACGTTGGAGGGGTCAGGCTCAATCTTCTGGCGAAGCCGGTAGATGTGGGTTTCCAGCGTGTGCGTCGTCACACCTGCATTATAACCCCAGACCTCATGCAGCAGGACGTCACGGGCAACCACGCCATCCTGTGCGCGGTACAGGTACTTTAGAATATTTGTCTCTTTTTCCGTCAGACGGATTTTTTTGTTGTCTTGGGTTTCCAGGATCTTCATCGCTGGTTTGAACGTATAGGGCCCAAGCTGGAAAATAGCGTCTTCCGATTGCTCATGCTGGCGCAGTTGCGCGCGAATACGCGCCAGAAGCACCGGAAATTTGAATGGCTTGGTGACGTAATCATTGGCACCAGCATCCAATCCGAGGATCGTATCGGCGTCACTGTCATGAGCCGTCAGCATCAGGATTGGACATTTAATGCCCTGTTTGCGCAGCAAGCGGCACAGCTCACGGCCATCAGTATCTGGCAATCCGACGTCAAGTATGACTAAGTCATAGATCGCTTCCTTGGCGCGCTCCATCGCATCGATACCGTTTCCGGCCTCAAAAACGTCGAACTCTTCTGTCATCACCAATTGCTCTGACAGCGCCTCGCGCAGGTCTTCGTCGTCATCTACCAGCAGTATTTTCCGCAAGTTTGCCATCGGTCTACCTTGTGTGCTTATCGATTAAATGACATGTTTGTCGCCCGGCAAAATGGCAAGGGGCAAGAAAAGAACTCACGCAGGAGTGTCGCATAGCGCAGAATTGTTTCAAATTCTGTCGTCACTAAGTAAAAAGATCGCCAATCAGATTGTCTGGAACCCAGATTTGACCTCCTCCCTCCTTCCCACTTCTGCTGAACTTGTTAGCCGGGCACGCGCTGATTTGCGCGTCGGCTTACCGGTTGTCCTCAACGCGGCTGAGGGCGCTGTACTGATTTTGGCCGCCGAAACATTGACGCCAATTCGATTACAGGCCTTGCAAGCCATGAACCTGCCTTTGGTTTTAGCCATCACTGGGCGCAGGGCAGAGACACTGAAAGCCCGTGCCTATGACGGCGATGTTGCACGAATTATTCTGCCATCTGATGCGGACGCTGCTTGGGTCAAAGCAGTGTCAAATCCAGCCGACGACTTGCGCGCGCCCATGAAAGGCCCATTGCGGTCAGACAGGGACGGAGATGCGACCCCGCACCGACTGGCCGTTCGTCTGGTGAAATCTGCGCAGTTATTGCCCGCTGCCCTCGTCTTAGATCTGAAAAATGCGCCGATGTCTGTGGACCTCAGCGGGTTCACACGACTTGAAGCACGCCTCGCATCTGCCGATCTGGATTTGCACCATACGTTGTCGCCTGTCGCCGCCGCTCAATTGCCGCTTGAGGCAAGTGAGGCAGGCCGGTTACACATCTTTCGCCCCGATAATGGCGACATAGAGCACTATGCTATTGAAATTGGTAAACCTGATCGGGGTGCACCAGTTCTGGCCCGGCTCCATTCGGCCTGCTTTACCGGCGATGTCCTTGGATCGCTGAAATGCGATTGCGGCCCACAGCTTAGGACCGCGCTGGCGACGATGGGGACCGAGGGGCACGGCATTCTATTGTATCTTAATCAAGAAGGGCGCGGCATCGGCTTGGCCAATAAGATGCGCGCCTATTCCCTGCAAGATCAGGGTTTCGATACCGTCGAGGCGAACCATCGTTTGGGTTTTGAAGATGATGAACGCGATTTTCGCATCGGCGCAGACCTTCTGCTACGCCTTGGGTTTTCGTCTGTGCGCCTGATGACCAACAATCCAGCCAAGGTAGATATGATGCAGCTGATGGGTATCGATGTGGTTGAGCGGGTACCGCTTAAGACTAAGACAAACAGATTTAATGCCCATTATCTAGCAACCAAGGCTGCAAAATCCGGCCACCTGTTATGAAACCAAATGATTTGGTCCTGACCCGGCAAGGTCTGCGATTTCGCGGTCGTTCGTTGGCCTGTACTATTGGACGTGGTGGCGTCAGCTCAAACAAAGCCGAAGGTGACGGGGCCACGCCTGCTGGTGAACACCGGATTGTCGGCTGCCTTTACAGGCCTGACCGGGGCAAACGACCAGTATCTTGGGCAGTGCCCATCACACGAGCCGACCTATGGTCCGACGATCCAGCCGATCCTGACTACAACACGATGGTTCGCGCCCCGCACAGTTTTGGGCATGAGTGTTTGGCCAGGGCAGATCCGCTTTATGACCTGATTTTGGTTACAGATTGGAACTGGCCTTATGCCGTACCCGGTCGCGGCTCTGCCATTTTTCTGCATGCGTGGCGGCGTCCGGGGCATCCAACCGAAGGGTGCATTGCGCTGGCCCCTGCCGACCTTCTCTGGATCATCAAAAATCTACGCACCGGCGACCAATTAATCGTTCCGCAAACCCTAGCCTAGGCCATTCCCGATCCGGGTACACGATCGCCAAAGATAGCTGACCCGACGCGAACATGCGTTGCACCAAATAAGACCGCGTTTGCAAAATCTGCACTCATACCCATGCTAAGATCAGATAACCCATGATCAGCTGCCATTTTCGCCAATAATGCGAAGTGCAGGCTCGCCTCTTCCTCAACCGGTGGAATGCACATCAACCCACGGATTGGCAGATCCATCGCCGCACATTCGGCCAGAAAAGCATCAAGATCAGCGGGCAGAACCCCCGCCTTTTGCGGTTCTGCGCCGGTGTTGACCTGAACCATCAAGTCAGGCGTCTGGCCGCGTTCTTGGGCCAGATCCGCCAATTTGCGCGCAAGTTTAGGTCGATCAACGGTATGGATGGCATCAAACAGCTCGACCGCCTGCCGGACTTTGTTGGTCTGAAGTGGGCCGATCAGATGCAGCGCGACGCCCTCAAACTTTGATTTGAAGGTCGGCCATTTCCCTGCCGCCTCTTGCACGCGGTTCTCTCCAAAGACCCGGTGCCCTTTTATCAGCACCGCCTCAACCCGGTCCAGCGGCTGAACCTTTGAAACGGCGATCAGGGTCACTGATCCCTCGGCGCGGCCCGCGTCACGCTCAGCTTGATGAATGGCGGCTTGGATTGTGTGCAGTGGCATTTGAAAGCTCCGGTTTGCTAAAACAGGACAAGCCATAGTCTTGCAAAAAAGAAAAGACCGGGCACGAGGCCCAGTCTCGTTAAATCAAACTAATCCGGCTTGGATTAAAAACCCAAGGACCAGCTGTCAGTGGTCGGGTCAGTGCCGACTGTACCGGAACCCTAGTCGCCTTTTACGGAAGCACCACCACCAAGGTCATAGGCAACTGCCGCACCAAAGTCGTCACGGTCGATGAAACTATCAAGCTCTGCATAGTTGGCGTGTAAGGACAGACCGTCACCAGTTGTCGTGAGGGCAAGCATACCCGACGTAATAAAGACGCCGAACGTTACTTCTTGGTAACCAAGACCGAAGTAGATACCGACGCCGCCCATATCCACGGATCATTTGGCACCAACTGCGAAGCAGTCGTGAACTGCGCCAGTGTCGTCTTGCTCAACGGATATTGCAACGCCGAAATCGCCAAAGCAGTAGGTGTAACACAGGATTTGACCGTCATGACCACCGTCGATACCGTTGCCGATATGGGCAGTGTGGGATGTTTCGGCATCTGCGAAGGAACTTGGGTTACCCATGTTACCAATGTTGGTGATCGTCCAAAAGCGTGCCGGTGGCGCAACCCTCTCAACATCGTGATGCTTACATGCCACACGGTGGACTGGTTCATTCTGCTGAAGAGGCTTGCCGCTTTTTGCCCCCTACGATACGTAGGGCAAACAAGGACCGACGGCGCAAAGGGGCAGCCTTATGATATTTCAACGCATTCTCAACCTGACAGCGGTCGGCGCCCTAGTGCTGATAGTTGCAGGCTGCGGCGGCCGCGTCGGAAATTTCTTTGATCTCAGTAGCGAGATGGGCGTAGAGACCGAGGCGCAATTGATCGAGTCCGGTGCGATCGAAGATCCGAATCGTGAAACTTTTTGGGATCTGTTCGTCAATGTCGACGATCCGAATGTGACAGTTGAGGTTAACCGCTACATCTGGAACGCGTCGCTTGAGATCCTGGATTTTCTTCCGATTGAGGGCTCTGACCCATTTTCAGGCGTAATCGTGTTCGGCTATGGCACCCCACCCGGTGGTAGTCGCGCCTACCGGGCGACAGTTTATGTGCAGGATCCGGCGCTTGACGCGCGTTCTCTTCGGGTTGCCCTGCAAACACGAAGCGGCCCCGTTAACCGTGATACAGCGCAACAAATCGAGGATGCGATCCTGACCCGGGCGCGTCAGCTACGGATTCGTGACAGCAACCTCTAGACCCTGCACCGCTGCACGCCTAAACACACCGCCGGGCCTTTCTGCCCGGCGTTTTGCGTTTCACGACAAGGATAAATGATGGCTCGTTTCGATCCCAGTTTAATTGATACCAAATGGCAACAGGCCTGGTCGGACGCACAAACGTTCCTCGCGGTACGTGATGAAACCAAGCCAAAATACTATGTGCTTGAGATGTTTCCCTATCCATCGGGCCGGATCCACATGGGTCACGTGCGCAACTATACGATGGGTGACGTGATCGCGCGTTATAAGATGTCGACCGGTCACAACGTGCTGCACCCAATGGGGTGGGATGCGTTCGGCATGCCCGCTGAGAATGCTGCGATGGCGATCGGCGGCCACCCCAAGGACTGGACCTACCAAAATATCGCCGACATGCGTGAGCAGATGAAACCGCTTGGCCTGTCAATCGATTGGTCCCGTGAATTCGCAACCTGCGATCCTGAATATTACGGCCAACAACAGGCTCTATTTCTGGACTTCATGCAAGCAGGCCTGATCCACCGCAAGAACGCTGTGGTGAACTGGGATCCGGTTGATATGACGGTTCTGGCGAATGAGCAGGTTATCGATGGCAAAGGCTGGCGATCCGGCGCTGAGGTTGAGCGGCGCGAGCTAACACAATGGTTCTTCAAAATCTCGGATTTCGCCGGTGAATTGAAAGAGGCGCTGGACGGGCTGGATAACTGGCCCGCCAAAGTCCGCCTGATGCAAGAAAACTGGATCGGCCAATCACGTGGGCTTCAGTTCGCCTTTGCCACCGTTGATGGCCCCACCGGTCACGATGAAATCGAGGTCTATACCACGCGCCCCGATACGCTGATGGGGGCCTCATTCGTGGGGGTTTCACCCGATCATCCGCTTGCCAAACACTTGGAGGCGGGGCGAGAAGACATCGCCACCTTTAATGCCAAATGCCGCAAGGGCGGAACCACCGCCGCCGAGATCGAGACAGCGGAGAAGTTAGGTTTTGACACCGGGCTGCGTGTGCGCCACCCATTTGACCCCGCGCGGGAGCTGCCGGTCTACATCGCCAACTTTATTTTGATGGACTATGGCACGGGTGCAATCTTTGGCTGCCCCGCCCATGACGTTCGCGATTTCGAGTTCGCGACAAAATACAATTTGCCGATCATCTCAACCTTTCTGCCGTCGCAAGGCGCAGATGAAGTGCTAAGTGAGGCATTCGTTCCTGCCAAAACTGACACAGTTTTTTATAATCGCGGCTTTGCTGGCGCGACCCACCAAACCGGGCTTGAGGCGATCGAGGCTGCCATCGCGCATTGTGAGGCAAAAGGCGTCGGAAAAGGTGTCACAAAATATCGGCTGCGCGATTGGGGCCTGTCGCGCCAACGCTATTGGGGTGCGCCGATCCCAGTTGTGCATTGTGATGCCTGCGGGGTAGTGCCGGAAAAGAAAGAGAACTTACCTGTTGAACTGCCGTACGATGTGTCATTCGACATCCCCGGCAATCCGCTGGACCGACACCCGACCTGGCGCGATGTGCCTTGTCCGTCTTGCGGACTTGCTGCCAAGCGCGAAACCGACACGATGGACACATTCGTCGACAGCTCTTGGTATTTCGCACGGTTCACGGCCCCCAATGCGACAACGCCAACAGACATGGCTGACGCATCTTATTGGATGAATGTAGATCAGTATATCGGCGGGATTGAGCATGCGATCCTGCATCTGCTCTATTCTCGATTTTTTGCGCGGGCGATGCAAATCACCGGCCACTTGCCCAAATCTGCGATTGAGCCGTTCAAGGCTCTGTTCACGCAAGGCATGGTCACCCATGAAATCTACACGACCCGCGACGAAAAAGATCGGCCCGTCTACCACTTGCCCGAACATATCGAGTGGACCGAAAGTGGTGCCCGTCTGGGCGAAACTGGTCAGGCGGTTGAGGTGATCCCCTCGGCAAAAATGTCCAAATCGAAAAAGAATGTGGTCGATCCAGTCAATATTATTCAGGCGTATGGCGCAGACACCGCGCGCTGGTTTGTGCTGTCCGACAGCCCGCCAGAACGTGATGTTGAATGGACCGCATCCGGCGCTGACGCCGCTTTCAAACATCTTGGTCGGGTCTACCGGATCGCGACTGATATCGCTAAGGCCACCACCCCAGCCAATCCGGCACTGGACACAGCGTTGCTGCGCGACATGCATAAGGCAACTTTTGATGTAACGCAGGGGATTGAGTCTTTTGGCTTCAACGCCTCAATCGCGAAACTTTATGGCTTCACCAACACCTTGGCCAAATCCGATGCCGGCTCAGACGCAAAACGAACAGCGATGAAAACGCTTGCCCAGTTGATGTCCCCTATGACCCCCCATATCGCCGAAGATATCTGGGAGATGTTGGGCGGCGGCGGCCTGATTGTTGATGCGCCATGGCCCGTTGCCGATGAGGCGATGTTGATCGATGACACTGTCACATTGCCAATCCAGATCAACGGAAAACGCAAGTCAGAGATCACAGTACCCAAAGACCTTGCGAAGGAAGAGGTTGAAAAGCTGGCGCTGGCAGACGAGGCTATCATTAAGGCGCTTGATGGGGCTGTCCCAAAAAAGCTGATCGTTGTTCCAGGTCGTATTATCAATGTCGTTGTCTGACCGCCGAATCTTTCTAAGCATCCTGCTGGCCGTACCCCTTGCGGCCTGCGGGTTTACGCCTGTCTATGGTCCCGGCGGCGTGGGCCAGCAGCTGCGCAATCAAATCACAGTGACAGCGCCCGACACCTCCAACACGTTTGATCTGGTCGCCCGGCTTGAAGAACGCCTGGGTCGGCCGACATCAACCCGCTATCTGCTGGATTATGACCTTTCCACCAGCGAAAGCGATCTGGCGATCACCGACACCGATGACGTGACCCGGATCAATATCAACGGAGTTCTGACCTTCACAATCACCGAGGTCAGCACGCAGTCGGTCTTGTTAGATGAGACCGTTCGGACCTTTGCAGCCTATTCGACGACCGGCTCAACCGTGGCAACCGCCGCAGCTGAGCGTGACGCCGAAAGCCGGTTGATGGTGGCGTTGGCAGATCAGGTCGTCTCGCGTCTTTATGCCTCTGCCGGGCGCTGGCCATGAAACTGTCGCCTCGCGACGCCACGGCCTATTTTGCCAAACCTGACTCAAACGCCGCAGGTGCGTTGATCTACGGGGCTGATGCGATGCGGGTCGCCCTGAAACGTCAGGACCTGTTAAAGGCCCTGCTTGGCCCGGACGCTGACAAAGAAATGCGTCTGACCCGGATTGCCGCATCCGAATTGCGATCTGACCCTGCGCAATTGCAGGACGGCATGAAGGCGCAGGGGTTTTTCCCGGGCCCTCGCGCGGTTTTTCTAGAAGACGCCGGTGACGGCCTTAGCGCGGCTATCGGGGCCGCCTTGCAAGACTGGCAGCCGGGAGACGCACAGATCATCGTGACGGCCAAGCAGCTGCCTGCCAAATCCAGCCTGCGCAAAACCTTTGAAAGCCATTCCAAAACCTATTCAATCGGGATCTATGACGATCCGCCGACACGTGCTGAGATTGAGGCCCAGCTTCGTGCTGTCGGTCTGTCAAACCTCAGCCACGAGGCGACAGGTGATCTGAGCACGCTTGCGCAATCGCTTGATCCCGGTGATTTTCGCCAAACGGTTGAGAAATTGGCGCTCTATAAGCTGAACGACACAACGCCCGTCACCAGTGAGGATGTCGCGGTCTGCGCGCCCACCACGATCGGGGCTGAGCTTGATGACGTGATCCATGCCGCCGCTGAGGCGCGCGTGTCCGATATCGGCCCGTTGATCCAGCGGTTGGCCGGTCAGGGCGTATTGCCTGTTGGCCTTTGTATCGCCGCCGGTCGTCATTTTCGAACACTACACGGGGCAGCGTGTGATCCCCAAGGCCCCGCTGCGGGCCTGTCGTCGATGCGCCCACCGGTTTTTGGTCCGCGCCGTGATCGTATGATCCGTCAGGCTCAAAGTTGGGGCGTCCCAAAACTTGAACAAGCGTTGGGTCTGTTGGTGGGAACTGATTTGCAATTGCGCTCAAGCACGCGGGCGCCGCAAATGGCCCTTATGGAACGCGCTCTGATCCGTTTGGCAATGATGTCACGATCTGGCACTGGGGGATGATCAATGTATAAAGTTATCGGCGGCGTCAAAAGCCGAACACTGCGCGTTCTTTGGATGCTTGAAGAGCTGGGCCTAGAGTATGAGCATCTGCCAGCGGCGCCCCGCTCTGCGGATGTGGTCGCGCTCAACCCCGCAGGCAAAGTCCCTGTTTTAATCGTCGATGGCGCCCCGATCACTGATTCAGTGGCGATCATGACCTATCTGGCCGACAAACACAGCGATCTGACCTATCCCGCCGGCACACATGAGCGGGCGCGTCAGGACAGCCTGACCCAATTCATCAACGAAGAGTTTGACGGTCTGCTTTGGATGGCGTCACGTCATTCGTTTATTTTGCCCGAAGAAATGCGGATACCTGCCATCAAGGACAGCCTGCGGTGGGAATTTGAGCGTAGCCAAACAGCGTTGCTGCCGCGCATGGCCGAAGATGGTCCATTTCTGATGGGTAAAAAGATGACCATCCCAGACATGCTATTGGCCCATTGTGGTGGCTGGGCGATTACCGCGAAATTCCCGATTTCCGAACCTCGGATCCGTGATTTCATCGCAATGATGCGTGACCGCCCTGCGTTTGCCCGCGCGATGGACCATTAGGCGGCCCATTCGGCGGCATGACGCCCGGCCCATAGACCAGTGGCAAAACACGCTGTCAGCAAATAGCCACCGGTTGGAGCCTCCCAATCGAGCATCTCACCAGCACAAAAGACCCCCGGACGTGCGGTCAGCATCAGGCCATCATTCATCGCTGCCTGGGTCACGCCGCCAGCTGTCGAAATCGCCTCATCGATTGGCCGCGGTCCGGCATGATGAACTTCCAGTGCCTTCAGGGTCTGCGCCAAGGCCGGTCCCTGCGGCAAGGGGCGCGCAAATTCATTGACCAACGCCATTCGTGCACCGTCCAATCGCAGCGTCTTGCGCAAGTATGAACTGATGCTGAGCTTGCCTCGTGGGCGCGCTAACCGCTCAGTCACCTGCTCCAGTGTCAGATCCGGCAACAGATCCAGCGTCAGGGCCGCGCCTTCACGCATCGCGCGTGACACCGCATAAATCCCACCGCCCTCTAGGCCACGCTTTGAAATCACAAACTCACCCCGGTGAACCTGATCTGCGACATGCAGCGCACAGCCTTTGACTGGCGCGCCAAAGAACGGCGTCATATGGGCGCTCCAATTCATCTGAAATCCCATATTGGCAGGTTTGAACGGGGCCAATTCAACGCCCTGTTCCAGCAACCAAGGCGCCCAAGCGGCATCTGATCCCAGCCGTGCCCAGCTGGCGCCGCCAAGCGCCAATACCGTCACGCGTGGTGTCTCGGTTACGCGTCCATCGGGCGTGTCAAACGCCAGCGCCTCATTTTCCCAACCGGCCCAACGCCAACCCGTTCGGAGTTCCAGATCAAGGCTTTGCACCCAGGCCCGTAACAGTGGTGATGCTTTCATAGCTTTGGGAAAAATCTGGCCCGTAGAGCCAGAGAATACATCCTGCCCCAATCCCTGCGCCCAGTCTTTGACCGCCCTTGGATCGAACTCGGCAATCATCGGGGCAAGCCAAGGAGCCGCCTGTCCGTACGCCGCTATAAACTGCTCAATTGGTTCGTCTTTGGTCAGGTTCAGCCCGGACTTTCCCGCCATCAGAAACTTACGCCCGATGGAGGGTTTCGCCTCAACCAATGTAACCTTTCGCCCAGCCGCCAACAACGCCTGTGCTGCCATAAGTCCAGCCGGTCCAGCCCCAATAACCAATGCGTCGGTCATTGTGCGAAAACTGAAACGCCAGCCACCCCTTTGATCTCAACAACGCGGTGCAGATAAGGAATATCAATGTCGCGAACTTTCAGGGCGTTCCAGATCAGAAACAGCGCATTAGACGTATATTTACGGTCGCCGTCATTCAGGCCGTTGGCACAGAACTCAACATAGAAATCGACGCCACTATCGCCAACCCCCTGTAATTCGCAATCAGGTGGATAGGGCAATTTCAAGATCTCCGGATGGGTCGTAACAACGGCCTCAATAATATCAGGCACTTTATTAATATTGGTATCATCGCTGACGGAAAACGGCGCTTCATAACGGTTTGCGCTGCAATTATCCGAATAATTGATGACCCGCGTCGTGATGAAATCCTCATTCGGAACAACGACCCAGCGCCCGTCGAACGTCTCAAGAATTGCAGCCCGAGAGGTCATTTTGACAATCTTACCCTTCTCACCACCATCCAGCTCAATATAGTCGCCAACGGTGGCCTGCCCCTCGATCAACAAGATCACGCCCGAGAAAAAATTGCATGCGATCTTCTGCAGGCCAAAGCCAAGCCCGACACCGATCGCACCGCCCAAGACGCCCAAGGATATCAACGAAATTCCCATGATGTTCATCAGCATTAGGAAGGCGACACCAAAGATGATGATCTCAACGGTCTTCATCGCCAATTCGCGGGTCGACGGACGCATCTCTTCTTGGCGACCAACATAGTCCGCGCTTTGCCGATTAGACCAACTGCCCAGCCAAAACAACAAACTACCCGCGATCAGGCCGCGCACCAGCGCCGTGGCCAAGACTGAGATATTGCCGAGACTGACCTGAAATGCCGTCAACTGGGCGGTGACATCATCCAGAATGCCCAATGCATAAAGTGCCGTCACAGGGATTAGGACGTATTTGCCCAGCAGTTTCAGGAACCCGTCTTGTATAATCTGCCCAACCAGTATGCGCGCCACCAGAAACAAGAAGACCCGTTTGCCAAAGGCAATGACCGCACCGCTATCAAGCAAGGACCGGACTATTTCCTCACCGATGGCCGTCAGCGCATAGGCTAGAACCGGCAGCAAAAGGGGCAGGAACCCACAGGCAAATCGGCGTAATTGCGACAACAGGGACTGGCCGTCATCCGCCCGGATTTGCCATTTAGTCAGGAGTGGCACCAGTCGACGCGTCACCAGCAGGGCCAAAACAAACGCGGCAACCAACAGCGCGAATTGCGACCATGCAGCGGGGCTGATCAGCCAATTAAAAGCTAAATCAAGCGCCTGCTCACCATAGGCTTGCGCCTGCAAGAGTATCTCTGGCTGGTTTTCCATCTCTGGCCTCGTGTCGCTGGGCGGTCTGGGTCACCCTAATGACCGCGACCGCGTTCTGAGACAAGCCCATGCGCACAATCATGCCAAGCGACTTGCCCTAGGGACACATCGCCTTGATCGCGCGCTGTACCTTTGGGTCGCCCGTAACAGCCGCCTGCGCCATTTCCTCGGCAAGCCCCATCAACTTATCCATAGGGGTGATACGGTCGATCAGACCGAAGGCCTGCGCCTCATCTGCGGTGATCCGACCGCCCGCCAGCAAAATCATCTTAGTTCTCGCAGGTCCGATCAGTGCAGCCATACGCTGGGGATCAGATGGCTGCGGCAAGAACCCCAACCGCGCAACCGGATAAAAGAAATCTGCCTCGGGCACCGCCAATCGCAGATCGCACGCCAGCGCCATTCCCATGGCACCACCTGCAAGCGTCCCGTTCAGGGCCGCGATGCTCAGGAACGGTAGCTCGGCAATCACAGCCGACAGTTCTTCCCAGAGCGGTGAGGTTGCGAGACCTGCGCGCGCCTCCTCCAGATCTGCGCCAGCACTGAACACTCTGTCACCAGTTCCTGTCAGGATCAGTGCCCCAGCTGCGGGGGCGGTATGGGCCTGTCCAACCAGCTTGATCAATTGGCCCAACATCTCAGCCGTCAGCGAATTGGCCTTGGCTGGTCGGTTCACGCGGATAGTCCAAAGACGGCCACTGATGGTATGCTCGATCATGCGGGCAGGCCGATCCGGTGGCGAATTACATCATCGCGTAGCGAAATCTCTGTCCCAATTAAATCATCAGCCTCTGGGCCAGACATCCAGACCAGCGCCTGTGCAGGCCAATCGGCAGGAATATGTGCTGACCAATCCATTTGGCTGACTGGGTTCATTCCACTT
This sequence comes from Paracoccaceae bacterium, assembly GCA_047623825.1. Lineage (GTDB taxonomy): Bacteria > Pseudomonadota > Alphaproteobacteria > Rhodobacterales > Rhodobacteraceae > JBLHOS01. The sequence continues at coordinate 39,649 of JBLHOS010000013.1, forward strand.
TGCTTAATCTCTTCCTGCATCTTGGTGGCGACGGTTCCGGGCGACAGGCCAATGGCGCGGATACCATGCGCTCGTCCCTCTTTGTCTGCACACATTGTCAGCATCGCCGCCCCAGCCTTAGAGGCGCAATACTGACTCCACCCCTCCAATGCGTTATGTGCGGCGCCCGAACTGATCGTAAGGATACTGCCACCACCTTGTGCAATCATCACCGGCATCGCTGCACGCATTCCGTAAAAGACACCCTTGAGATTGATGTCGATAACATGACCCCAAGCCTCTGGATCGGCTTCTGCCAAGTGGGCAATAGGCTCTATCGCGCCAGCATTATTAACCAGAATGTCCAGACGACCAAAGGTCTGGACGCACGCATCAACGGCAGCGGCCACTTCCAAGTACCGGCTGACATCGCAGGGGATCGCCAACGCGTCCTGTCCCAGCTCCGTCGCAAGATCACTCAGATCATCAAGGGACCGGGCCAAAAGACAGACCTTGGCCCCTGCTGCAACATAGGCGCGGGCGGCGGCGGCCCCGATGCCTCGGCTGGCACCCGTGATCATTACTACTTTTCCGCTCAAATCGGTCATACTCATTCCTTTCAATTCAAATGTCATGCCGTCTGGGACGTCAGGCCTTGACGCATCTAGGCTCGCGGCGGAACATCACCGCATCAATTCACCCCCGGAGGGTCCTCATGTCAAAGTCGAATTTTCTTTTCTACAGTATTTCAACTGCCGCCTTTTTCGCCGCTACACCGCTGTTGGCGCAAGTCAGCGCATCCGATATCTGGGCTGAATGGCAGGCGCAGTCCGCATTGACGGGTAACCAACTGACCGCACAAACTGTGACCGAGGCTGCCGATCAACTGATCTTGGACGATGTGCGCTCGATCGCAAATCAAGACGGTGCTGAAGGTTTGTTTGAGATCCCCCAGATCGTGATGACCGAATTGCCAGACGGCACCGTCAGCATCGAGATATCGGAAACGATGACAATTTCATCGCGCTTTGATGATGAAATGGGGAAATCGTCTTTCTCGCTCAGTCTGACCCACGAAAATCTGGTAGTGGCAGTTTCTGGTCCAGTCGAAGATCGGACCTATGTCTATGCGGCCGACGTCTTGCGCCTGTCGGATCTGGAGGTGATCGATTTTGTAGGTGACATCATGGAGGCGTCAGGATCAGCCGTGATGACCGATCTGGCAGGAACAACGCGTGTTCTTGGCGGGAATTTTGCCACCAGTGACACAACAGGGTCCATCCTAATTAATGTGACTGCCGAGGCGCCGGACCTACAAGAAGGCAGCTTTAAGTTGTCGATGTCGGTCGCAGACCTGGTGTCCAGTTCTTATGGATCTTACGCAGATATGGCGATGCTAAGCAGTGCGCTCGGCACGATGCCAGAGGATTTGTCCTTTGGTATGGACCTCGACTATGGCATCGGGCGCTTTGACATCGCGTTTGAGGATGACTCCGACGGCTTTTCGACCACCGCGTCAACGATGGGCGGCGGCTTCGATCTGAGCCTCTCAGATGAAGATGGCCTTAGCTTTAGCGCCTATGGGACCGAGACCCGTTTCGATTTGAATGCGCAAGATCTGCCGGTCCCCATCAGCTATGCAACCGGCAGCACGCGCTGGGAACTGGAGTTGCCGATCTCAGCAACGTCAGAACCCGGTGACTTGGCGCTTGTGCTTGATGTGCAGGATCTGACGATGGGCGCAGAAATCTGGTCGATGTTTGACGCAAGCCAAGCCCTGCCGCGCGATCCGATCTCGTTCACTCTGGATCTTTCGGGTCAGGCGATGCTGTTTGCAGATCTCATCAGCCTTGATTTTGAGAATTTGGATGCCCCTCCGGGTGAATTGCGGGCTCTGACGCTGAACAACCTGAATGTCATGGGTTTGGGCGCGCAACTGACCGGCACAGGCGACGTGACATTCGCACCGGGCCAGACCATTCCGGAACCCGTTGGTCAGGTGAATCTGCAATTGATCGGGCTGAATTCACTTTTGTCGAACCTGACGATTGCAGGCCTGCTGCCGATGCAACAGGTTGCAATGATACAAGCCATGTCACAGATGTTTGCGGTTCCATCGCCCGACGAGGACACACTTACAACGGTGATTGACCTACAACCGGGTGGCGCGATCACGGCCAATGGCATTCCTCTGCGCTAAACGAATATAGCACCGCGACCGCTGCCGCCGCGCACCATGGGTGTCGCGGCGGTTGCTCTTTGGGGGGTGGCGGACTACCTCCCACAATATGACTTTAGATCCAGGATCGCTTTGATGACTCAATCTCTTGCCGACTTGACCCACGCCATGCTTGCCGCTGCAACAGCAGCGGGCGCAGATGCTGCCGACGCTGTTGCGGTCAATGGCACGTCCGTCTCTATCGACGTTCTGAACGGTAAGTTGGAGCATGCAGAACGATCCGAAGGTATCGATATCGGGCTGCGGGTTCTAATGGGCAAAAGGCAGGCGATCGTTTCATCCTCTGACATCAATCCCGCAACCTTAGCGGAAATGGCTGCGCGTGCTGTCGCGATGGCCAAAGAGGCCCCCGAAGATTCTACTACCGGTCTGGCCGATTCAGATGATCTGGCCACCCATTGGGATATCGAGAGCCTCGATCTGATCGATCCCACACCCGAACCAGCCGCCGCCGCACTAGAGGATGCCGCCCGCCGCGCCGAGGCTGCGGCCCTTGCCGTCAGGGGTGTCTCACAGGTTCAATCGGCCAGTGCAGGATATGGCCAACGCCAAGTCTATTTGGCCGCGTCCAACGGATTTGCCGGTGGCTATGGCCGCACCGATCACATGCTGTCTTGCGTGGCGATCACCGGTGAGGGCAGCCAAATGGAGCGGGACTATTACGGCGATATGCGTATCCACGCCGAGGATCTATTCAGCGCTGAGGAAATTGGTCGCTTGGCAGGTGAACGCACCATAGAGCGGGCTGGCGCACGTAAACCCCCAACTGGTTCTTACCCAGTGCTTTATGATGAACGGATCGCCTCGTCGTTGATCGGGCACCTGCTGCAGGCCAGCAACGGATCGGCGATTGCGCGCGGCGCATCATGGTTGCGTGACGCCTTGGGAACTGAGGTTTTACCAACATCCCTTAGCCTTTTAGAAGATCCGCATCGTGCCAGAACACGCGGCTCACGCCTGTTCGACAGCGAAGGATTACCCACCCAAAAACGGACCATTATCGCGGATGGTATGCTGACCGGTTGGACCCTCGATCTGGCGACGGCTCGCAAACTAGGCCTTAAATCGACAGGCAGCGCGTCTCGCGGGACGTCCTCTGGACCTTCACCGTCAATCTCAAATGTCGCGCTGACCCAAGGACAGGCGACGCGCGCAGATCTGATCGCAGAAATGGGCACCGGGCTGTTGATTACCTCGATGATCGGCGCCTCTATTAACCCTACGACAGGGGATTATTCGCGCGGCGCATCTGGGTTTTGGATTGAAAATGGCGAAATTACCTATCCAGTCAACGAATGCACTGTGGCTGGAAACTTGCGGGACATGCTCAAAACGCTGGTCCCCGCCAACGACGCGCGGACGCATCTGAACATCGTCGTACCCTCGTTACTGGTAGAGGGCCTCACCATTGCCGGAGAGTGATCTAGCCCTTCTGACCCAAGCAGCACTTGCCGCTGGTGAAATTGCGCAAAAATACTGGCAGAAATCGCCTGAGATCTGGGAAAAATCCGATGACGCCGGCCCAGTGACCGAGGCAGATCTGGCCGTGAACCGGATGCTATTAGCCGACCTGATCGGGGCACGCCCTGACTATGGTTGGCTGTCAGAGGAAAGCGATGATAACGCAGAGCGATTGACTGCAACCCGCCTTTTTGTCGTCGACCCAATTGACGGCACCCGCGCCTTTATCGAGGGGGCCCGCGGTTTCGCCCATGCGCTGGCCGTCGTTGAACAAGGCGTTGTAACGGCTGGCGTTGTCTATTTGCCGATGCTGGACAAGCTTTATACCGCAACCTTGGGCGGAGGAGCCAAGCTGAACGGCGTGTCGATCGTGGCCAGCAATCCCGTGACCGAAGATGTCGCCTCCCTGCTTAGCGCGCGACCAAATCTTGAACCACAGCATTGGCCGGGTGGTGTTCCACCGGTTGATCGACAGTTCCAGTCCTCACTTGCATACCGTCTGGCCCTTGTCGGCGAAGGCAGCTTTGACGCCATGCTGACCCTGCGCGACAGTTGGGAATGGGACATTGCGGCCGGGGCCCTGATCGCAACTGAGGCCGGGGCTCGCGTTACCGATCGCCGCGATCAGCCGCTGAAATTCAACAACCCGCTGCCAAAGGTTCCGGGCGTTCTGGCCAGCGGCCCGCATCTGCATGCCCAATTGATGTCACGGCTCACAGGCCCCGCGTCCGCTGCTTGACGACCTGCCGCATATCCTTAGGGTGCGCGCAAATTGTTTCAGACATTCAGAGGCTCCAATGACACAACGTCTACACCTCGTTTTCGGTGGCGAACTCATCGATCCCGCAAAGACCGCATTCAAATCTGTGGACGACATCCACATCGTTGGAATGTTTCCTGATTATGCCACCGCCTATAACGCCTGGAAAGAAGAGGCGCAGCGCACCGTCGATAATGCACATATGCGTTATTTCATTGCGCATATTCACCGGCTTCGGGATGAGGGCGTCGCGGCCTCCTCGACCGAGGAATTAGGAGAGTAAGTCTGCAATGGGAATGTCGTTGGCATTGGCCGGTTATCTTGCGTTCTCTGCGCGTGCAGAGCCGTTTGCCAACCGGACGCTGGCCAGACGTCTCAGCGAAGGCAAAGAAGACGGCGCCCGGATTGAGGAGCGGCGCGGTATCGCCTCGCAACCCAAACCCGAAGGGCCTTTGATCTGGCTTCATGCGGCCAGTGTCGGCGAGTCTATATCGCTGCTGGAACTGCTTCGCCGCATGTCCGAAGAGCGTCCAGAACTGCGGTTTTTGGTGACCACAGGGACCATAACTTCGGCTCAGGTGATGGCTGCCCGGCTGCCGGACACCGCTATCCACCAATATGTACCCCTTGATGCGTTGGTTTTCATCCGGCGGTTTCTGGATCACTGGAAGCCCGATCTTGCCGTCTGGACCGAAAGCGAATTCTGGCCCGCGATGATGAGCGAAACCGCCAAGCGTGAGATCCCGATGGTTTTGATCAACGCGCGCATATCCAAGGGCAGTTACGACAAATGGCGGTTCTTGCGTGGGATGGCCAAAAGCCTGCTTCGACGGTTTGACTATGCGCAGGCACAAGACGAAGTTTCGGCAGGCCTTTTGCGCCGCCTAGGCATGCCCTCTTGGCGCATGACCGTTACGGGTACGCTTAAGGAAGGTGCGGCAGCATTGCCCTGTATAGAGTCTGATCGCGCCGATTTTGCCGCTCGCCTTTCGGGTCGCCCGGTATGGGTCGCGGCCTCTACGCATGAGGGTGAGGAACGTCAGGTCCTGACGGCACATCGACTAGTTATGCGCTCCAACCCGCGGCTTTTGCTAATCTTGGTGCCCAGACATCCGCACCGCGCGGCTGCCATCGCCGAATTGCTGGCCGAAGATGATTGGATCTTTTCGCGCCGAAGCGAAGATGCTTTGCCCGACAGCGAAGACCAAGTCTACCTTGCTGACACCTTGGGGGAGCTTGGTTTGTGGTACCGCGTTTCCCCGATCAGCTTTGTGGGGGGGTCGCTGGAACCATTTGGCGGCCATAATCCGTTTGAGCCTGCGGCCCTCGGCTCTGCCATCCTACACGGCCCGTTTGTGTCGAATTTCACCGACATCTTCCTGCGCCTGACTGAGGCCGGCGCCTCACGCCTGATCACATCAGCTACCGATTTGGCAGCTGCCGTTGACGATCTGCAAAACCCTGAACGGGCCGCCACCATGGCCCATGCCGCGTGGGAGGTTTGCTCGGCCGGAGCCGAAGTAACCGACCGAACAATGGAAATGCTTTTGGAGCATCTGGATACGGCAGAGCGTAAGGCGAGAACCGGATGAAGGCCCCTGGGTTTTGGCACCGGCCGCCCGGATGGCAAAGCATGCTACTTGCGCCACTTGCTGTGCTATATGAATTTGGCACGGCGCGGCGCCTTCGCTTAGGGCCTCAGGCGCACATGTCTGTGCCGGTGATCTGCGTGGGCAACCTGAACGTGGGTGGCACTGGTAAAACGCCGACGGTGATCGCGCTGGCCCAGTATTTGACCGACCGCGGTCACCGTCCTCATGTCGTCAGTCGCGGATACGGCGGCACGTTAGAGGGCCCCCATCAGGTCGAACCCGCAACCGACGACGTATCGCAAACCGGCGATGAACCGATGCTATTGGCAGCATTCGTGCCCACTTGGGTGGCCAAGGATCGCAAGGCAGGCGCTGAGGCCGCGATCGCTGCAGGTGCGAATGTCATTTTGCTTGACGATGGTCACCAAAATCCGACCCTCCATAGAGATCTAAGCCTGGTTGTCGTCGATGCGGCCATCGGGTTTGGCAATGGTAAGGTGATGCCAGCAGGTCCCTTGAGAGAGCCGGTTTCAACCGGTCTGGCGCGTGCCGATCTACTGCTCAGCATCGGCGATGAGGCCGCCCAGTCTAAGTTCCAAAGGCATTGGTCGGACAAGATCACCGTCCCACGATTGACTGGCGCGCTAGAACCATTGAGGACCGGTATCCCATTTGCTGGTCTAAATGTCCTCGCCTTTGCTGGCATTGGTCACCCAGAGAAGTTTTTCCGCACACTCAGGGGGCTTGGCGCCAACGTGCGACAAGCGCACGCACTTAGTGATCACCAGCCGTTAACGCAGACCTTGATGTCGCGTCTTGTGGCCGACGCAAAGGCATTGAACGCCCAACTGGTCACAACCGAAAAAGACGCCGTTCGCGTACCGGGACGATATCGCCACCGGGTGTTGACTGTGCCAGTTCGGCTGCAGATTTCGGATTGGTCGGCACTGGACGCAGCCGTTGTGCGGATTTTGGGCTAAGGCGAGCCCGCGCGGCCCGCCTTAGCAAAAACAGTGTTACTGGCTGTCAGGCAACAAGGCGTTCAGTGTCTCTGCAAAGCTCGCATAGCTCATGTTGCTATACTTTTCGCCGTTGATAATGAACGACGGTGTGCCGGTCACATCATCAGTCGCCGCGTTCTCTTCGTACCAGCTAACCAATGCTTGGGCGGTATCGCCATCTTGCAGGCAGGCATCAACCTGATCACGCGTCAGGCCAACGGTCAGGCCAATACGACTTAGATTTTCGGCAACAGTCGCAGG
>JBLHOS010000014.1:0-45390 GCA_047623825.1 Paracoccaceae bacterium
TGGCAGCCCGTAGGGGAGTCGAACCCCTCTTTCCAGGTTGAAAACCTGGCGTCCTAACCGATAGACGAACGGGCCACTTGAGACGTGCGCGGTTTTTAGGCAAATCGGCGGGGCCATGCAAGAGGAAACTTGGGTCATTGCATAATCAATTAGGGCGAAGGCGCTGCATTCTCGAAACGCGCAGATCAAGCCACGAAGGCAGCATCTTCCAAGCGTAATTGCACGCGTTGACGACCGTTCCAGTGGTTGACCTCTAGGCGGCCCGCAAGATGGACTGCCCTGTTGCCATGGTCCTCCAGCGCGGGGCCCAATCCTGACTGGATTGCGTTAAAGCATATTGCCTCAATCTGTGGGCCGAACCCGTCACTAAAGTTCAATTTCAGGTGCCCCTCACCCACGGGGCGAGTGGACTTTATGCGCTGGCTGGGGAACACAAATCGCGGCGCAGACGCCCCGGCCCCGAAAGGGCCTGCCGCCTCTAGCTGTTCGATCAGCTCAATTGTAGCGCCAGAGGGCATGAGCGTGCTGTCTAGCCGAAGGTCGGCCGGTCCGGCAGTGCCAGCGCCCTGACGGTCCAACAGCTCGGCCAGGCGCGCCATGGCGGGCTCCAGCTGGTCGCGCGCAATTGTCAGGCCCGCGGCCATCCGGTGCCCGCCGCCTTTGATCAGAAGGCCCTCAGCCGCCAGTTTCTGGATTGAGGCACCCAGATCGACGCCAGTGATTGAGCGGCCAGAGCCTTTGCCCTCACCACCAGCAAGCCCGATGACGACCGCGGGCCGGTTTGTTGCCTCTTTCAATCTGGCTGCGACGATGCCGACTACGCCGGGGTGCCACCCTTCACCTGCAGCCCAGACTAACGGACCGTCCAGCCCGCGTTCAGTCGCTTGTTCAAGGGCGGCATCGCGGACCATCGCCTCAATCTCACGCCGGTCAGTGTTCAATTGATCAAGGCGCAACGCCATTTTGGCGGCCTGCGCCGGGTCACGCGTCGCCAACAGCCGTGCACCCAGATCAGCCTGACCAATTCGTCCGCCTGCGTTTACGCGCGGCCCCAGAACAAAACCCAAATGATAGCTGCTTGGGCTTTGATCCAGCCGCGCCACATCGGCTAGCGCCACAAGGCCGGGACGCCCACGCCGCGCCATCACTTTCAGACCTTGGCGAACAAACGCCCGGTTCACACCTATTAGTTGCGCGACATCCGCCACCGTCGCCAGCGCCACCAGATCCAGCATCGCCATCAAATCCGGGCCTTGCTGTCCATCGGCTCGCAACCTGCGGTTCAGATCGACCAACACCAAAAAGACTACGGCTGCAGCACATAGATGGCCAAGGCTGCCGTCTTCGTCTTGCCGGTTCGGGTTCACGACGGCTGTTGCGTCTGGCAGATCTGCACCGGCCAAATGGTGATCCAAAACGATAACATCGGCCCCGATGGCCGCCGCAATCGGCCCCGTAGACAACGTTCCGCAATCTACGCAAATGATCAGGCGGTGGTCCTGCGCCAACGCCGCCATTGCCGCATCATTGGGGCCGTAACCCTCATCAATTCGGTCGGGGATATATAGGGTTGCAGATCGACCCATCTGGTCCAGCCAATCAAGCAGTAGGGCAGCCGAGCTGCCGCCATCTACGTCGTAGTCGGCAAAGATCGCAATTGGTTCATTTTTTGAGACGGCCTGCAAAATCCGCACAGAGGCCCGCTCCATGTCTTTCAAATGCATCGGGTCGGGCAGCAGGTCGCGCAGGGCAGGAACCAGAAAACTGGGCACCTCCTCAGGCAGAACTCCGCGCCGTGCCAGAACGCGGGCCAAAGCAGGTTCAACATCGGCACGCTGCGTCAGGGTTGTCGCCAGGCGGTCCTGTTCTGGTGTCAGCCCAACCCACCGCCGAGCTGTAATCGACCGCTCGACGCCAAGAAATGCGGGCGTCTTCATCATTTTATCCAGTTGGGTTGCGGTAGCGCATGCGCCGGACTGACCCAGTTTTTGAGCGCATCAATATGGTCTCAGCAGTCAGATATCCAACCTCGCGCTTGATCCCGGGCAGGATTGAGCCGTCGGTGACGCCGGTTGCGGCAAAAATCACGTCTTGGGTTACCATATCGTCCTTGGTGTAGATTCGGTCCAGATCGGTGATCCCGGCCTTGGCGGCCCGGCCCCGTTCATCGTCATTGCGGAACATCAAGCGGCCCCACATCTGCCCGCCCATACATTTCAGAGCTGCTGCGGCCAGCACCCCCTCAGGGGCGCCGCCTGACCCCATATACATGTCGATGCCGGTCGTCTCAGCCTCTGCACAATGAATAATGCCGGCAACGTCACCATCGGTGATCAACCGAATGGCGGCACCTGTTTCGCGCAGCTCAGCAATCATCGCCTCATGGCGGGGGCGTTCCAAAACACACACGGTGATGTCTTCGCAGCTGCAACCCTTTGCATGTGCCAGCGCCTGAACGCGTTCTGCCGGGCTCATGGCCAAGTTTACAACATCATCAGGATATCCAGGACCAATTGCCAGTTTGTCCATGTAGACATCGGGTGCGTGCAGCATCGAGCCACGAGGGCCCATGGCAATCACCGTCAGGGCGTTTGGCATGTCCTTGGCGGTCAGCGTCGTGCCCTCTAGCGGGTCAAGTGCTATATCAACTGCTGGGCCGTTCCCTGTGCCAACTTTCTCGCCGATGAACAGCATGGGCGCTTCATCACGCTCCCCCTCACCAATGACTACTACGCCTTGAATATCAAGCTTGTTAAGCTCGACTCGCATTGCGTTTACGGCGGCCTGATCAGCGGCCTTTTCATCGCCGCGTCCGATCAGTTTTGCCGAGGCGAGTGCGGCCGCCTCAGAAACCCGGGCCAGCCCAAGTGAAAGCATCCGGTCGTTGAAATCAGCGGCAGCCATAGGGCACATCCTTAAATTGGTTAGACATCTTCAATACGAAGGGCGACGGGTTGGCCAACAACCACGTCCAGTTGATCAAGCTTTGCCAACGCGGCATCAAGCGAGTTTCGCGCAGCTTTGTGGGTCACGATCAGGACAGGCACGTCAGTGTCATGCTCACCGTATTGGCGCATCCGGTCGATAGAAATGCCGACATCGCTCAAGACTGTTGCGACTTTTGCCAATGCGCCGGGTTTGTCTAGCAAGACAAGCCGCAGATAAAACTGCGCTGGCGTGGCGGTCGAGGCGGCAACGGGCGTGGTCAGCGTCGTGGCAGGTTGTCCAAACGTTGTGACGCGTGAGCCGCGTGCGAGATCGCAGATGTCGGCCATGACGGCGGACGCCGTCGGCCCCTCGCCAGCACCCGCCCCGCGCAGCACGATTTGTCCGACAGTGTCACCCTCAAGCACAACCATATTTGTTGCATTTTCCAACTGACCAAGCGGCGATGTCGCAGGTACCAGACACGGAGTCATGCGTTGCTCCAACCCGCGACCAGTCATTTGTGCCACGCCTAACAGCTTTATTTTATACCCTAAATCAGCGGCGCGATTGATGTCATCGATTGAGATTCGTTCGATCCCTTCCAATACCATCTTGTCAAAACTGACCTTGGTGCCAAACGCGATCGAGGCCAGAAGTGCCAGTTTGTGACCGGCGTCAATTCCACCCACATCAAGTGTTGGATCGGCCTCGAGATACCCCAGCTGGCTCGCTTCTTCAAAGACATCGGCATAGGGCAGGCCAGCGCTTGCCATTCGGGTCAGGATGTAATTGCAGGTGCCGTTCATGACGCCCATGATCCGCGTGATCTGGTTGCCGGCCAAACCCTCAGTCAGCGATTTGACTACTGGAATACCGCCTGCAACAGCCGCTTCAAACCGCAAGGCTACATCGTTGGCTTCGGCCAGCTCTGCCAGCTCTTGCCCGTATAGGGCCAGCATCGCCTTATTGGCGGTCACCACGTGTTTGCCCGCCGCCAGTGCGGCCTGCGTGGCGGCTTTGGCGGGGCCATCACTGCCGCCCATCAATTCAACAAAAATGTCCACGTCGTCGCGTTTCGCCAGCGCGACGGGGTCGTCTTCCCACGCAAATTTGGACAATGAGACGCCGCGATCCCTGTCTTTGGAGCGTGCGGAAACGGCCGTAATTGAAATCGATCTGCCGGTCCGTACCGCCAGAAGATCAGCATGTTTTTGGACTATTTTTACGACACCAACACCAACGGTGCCAAGTCCTGCAATCCCAAGGCGAAGGGGGTTCGACATAGTGTTTCTCCGAGGGCAAGCGACAGCAATTGGCATGTGTTAGCCGCTTAGCGGCAAGGGTGCAACGGGACGGTGGCGCTAGAGCGACCTGTTGGCTAGGGCGGCGGCGCGGATGCGGAGTGATTGGGCGCGGGCTTGCAGGTGTTCGGCTTCGGTTTCAGCGCTGCGCGGTTGCTGGGCACCAGACAGCACCAGCAACGGCGCAAGGGGTGCCAACTCTGGATAGGGCGCGTCACGTGACTGATCAGACAGCCCGTCATTCAGTTCGGGTAGGTCAACGGCACAGGCCGCAAGGCTGATTAAGAGGCTGAAAATGACAAGGCGCATTGTGATCCTTTAAACGGCTTGGTGATGTGATAGCGCAGCTTGCACCATTCCGTCCAGATCGCTTGAATTGAACGACCGTTCAGATACGATGGGAAGATGGCACGCAAACAAGGATCCCACGCAGATATTACTGGCCCCAAGGTACGGGAAGCCGCGTTGCATCTGTTCGCTCAGCATGGCTTTGCCGCCGTCTCGATGCGCCAGATTGCAACCAAGGTTGGCGTGCAGGCCGGTGCGCTATACCTTTATACCCCTGATAAACAAACGCTTTTGTTCGATCTGATGCGTGGGCACATGGAAGAGTTGCTGCAAAGTTGGAGCCGACCTGCAGGTGACGCCACAATGCAGTTGGAGGCGTTTGCACGCCATCACATTCAGTTCCACCTTGATCGTCCCGAACTGGTTTTTATCGCCTATATGGAGCTGAGAAATTTGACGCCAGAGAATTTTGATGTGATCGAGGGCCAGCGAAAGGCCTACGAAAATGAGCTAGAAGAAATCCTGCGGTGTGGCCGCGAAGTCGGCCAATTTGCCGTGCCCGACACAAAGATTGCGACATTGGCGATCATCGCGATGCTGACCGGTGTCAACACGTGGTACCGAGATGGTGGGCGGCTGGACCGAACCGAGGTGCAGGCAATGTATTGGGGCATGGTGTATCGGGCTGTCGGGGCCTGAAATGCGAAAAGTACACAGGCAAACTTGATGCACAACCCATGCAGACGCAGTCGTATTTGATTAGCCGAGATCTGGCGCCGTGACGGATATTTCGCGGGTTCGGGGAAATTTGACCAAGCGGCCCTGATCCTCATCCCAAAGCTTAAGTGTGAAACTTCGGATCGCCTCGGGCCAGCCAATCGTTGGTAGGTCATATTTACGCCGCAGATTGCGGTGGCACTGACGCAACCTGTAGGATGGAATGTTGGCGTTGAAATGATGAATATCGTGGTAGGTAATGTTGCAGACCGCCAGATCAACGAACCATCCCAGATCAAGCGCGGAGGACCCCTGCAACGCCGCGTGCGCTGGATTGAGATCCGGTTTGTGGTTCCAGTATGTGTCTTCAAAATTATGCTGAAGGTAGACTAACGCGACCCCAACCATACCTGCGGTAAAGACCGTGCCAGCATAGATGATCAGCCCCGGCACCCCAAAGATCTGCCAGATCAACCAGATCCACGCAAAGACGCCGAGGTTGTTGGCAAACACACCCAATACGCCGACGCGCGTCGTATTTTTGGGCCAGCGATAGGCAAAGACATAGGCAAAGATACCGCCCAACGGCAGTAAGATCGCTGGGTTGCGATACAGCCTGTACCACAGGCGTTTGAACCAGTCGGCCTGCTGCCATTCCCGCACGGTCATGGTGAATATTTCAGTCGTTTCACGTTCGTCCAAATTGCCCAGATGGGCGTGGTGTTCATTGTGGTTGAACTGCATCGGGCGGTAGGGCGTCAGCGTAAAGACCGACAGGCAGATCCCTGCCAGATCATTTAGCCGACGTGTCGAGAACAGCGATGTGTGCCCGCAGTCATGTTGCAGCACGTAAAGCCGTACCCCCGAAAGCGCATTCAACGCGACCAGTAGCACAACCAATGACCATTGGCCCCAGACAAGATTGGCCAGCCACAGCGTAGTGAAATAGAAAACAAATGTGCCGATATAGCTGAGCGAGGCGATCCGATCATCGCGGTGACAATAATCGCGCGTAAAGGCGCGAATTTCACGCTCAGCCTCGCGTCGATAAGCGGCAATTTTTGTGTCATTTGCTACATACATGTCTGGCGTCTCTTTGCTTGGCAAAGGCGAAAGTCTTGGACGATTTTCGACCCCGATCCTGTATTTAGGAACGAGGCCACACAGATATAGACTAGTACCAGACATCAAACGTCTCAAGACTTAATGAGTGACACGAAAATGAAACGATGGTTGGGATTGAGAGCCGGGATCGGCGCAACCTTGCCTATAGATTGCGCCGTTTCCGCGTAATGCGCCCTAGAGGCCGGGATAAATCGGGAACCGGCTGCACAGATCAAGGACTTCGGCGCGAACCTGCGCCTCAACCTCAACATTACCGTCTTCGCCGTTTGCGGCCAGCCCGTCGACGACCCGGACGATCCAGTCAGCGATCTGGCGAAACTCGGGCTCAGCAAATCCGCGTGTGGTCCCCGCCGGGGAGCCTAGGCGAATACCCGACGTGATGGTCGGCTTTTCGGTATCAAACGGAATGCCGTTTTTGTTAGTTGTGATATGGGCACGGCCGAGGGCCTTTTCGGTGGTGTTGCCTTTGACACCTTTTGGTCGCAGATCGACCAAAAGAACATGTGTGTCTGTGCCCCCCGTGACGATATCCAAGCCACCCATGATCAACTGATCAGACAGGGCCTGCGCGTTGAGGATCACCTGAGCTTGATATACCTTGAATTCCGGGCGCAAGGCCTCCCCAAAGGCAGCGGCTTTACCGGCAATGACATGCATTAGCGGGCCACCCTGAATGCCGGGGAAAATTGCTGAGTTGAATTTCTTGGCCAGCGCCTCGTCATTGGTGACGATCATGCCGCCGCGTGGTCCGCGTAGGGTCTTGTGCGTCGTGGTGGTGGCGGCATGGGCGTGCGGGAACGGCGAGGGGTAGTGACCCGCCGCGACCAGACCCGCGAAATGCGCCATATCAACTAGCAGATAAGCCCCAACAGTATCAGCAATTTCGCGCAACCTAGCAAAATCGATGATCCGCGGAATGGCCGAACCGCCTGCGATGATCATTTTGGGTTGATGCTCAGCCGTCAGGGCTGCAACCTGATCATAGTCTAGATCCAGCGTGTCTTGCCGAACGCCGTATTGAACGGCGTTGAACCATTTGCCCGACTGGTTTGGTTTCGCACCGTGGGTCAGGTGGCCGCCCGCATCCAACGACATGCCAAGAATGGTATCGCCTGGCTGTAGGAGCGCTTGAAAAACACCCTGATTGGCCTGAGATCCAGAGTTCGGCTGCACATTGGCAAAGCCGACGTTGAACAGCTGCTTGGCCCGCTCAATCGCAAGATTTTCGGCGATGTCAACGTATTGGCAACCACCATAATAACGCCGTCCAGGATACCCTTCGGCGTATTTGTTGGTCAGGACGCTGCCTTGGGCCTGCATCACGGCGCGCGAGACAATATTTTCGGATGCGATCAGCTCGATCTCATCGCGCTGGCGACCCAGCTCACTTTGAATTGCGCCAAACAGTTCGGCGTCGCGGGTTTCAAGTTCTTCGGTAAAGAACCCAGTGTCACGATGGGTGGCATTCATGGCCGTACTCCTAAAAAGGTCGCGTGCAGCTTCTTGGCTGGGTCTAACGAAGGAGGGCGCACCAAGGAAGGGTAGTTTACGTCGCATCTCTGGGGAAAGGCGGCATTTTTGTTCAATATGCGGCCCGGCGCTGGGTCTATCGGGGATTGTGTTTCCGATGCGTGCGCGCGATGATTCCGTTGAATAGTCAAAAGGACCAATTATGAATGCCGCCCGCAACATCGCTTTTGTGGCCTCTGACGCGCCGATTGCGCAGCAGGCACAGGCCGAATTGGCCGCGCGATATGGTCAGCATGCGCCCGCAGAGGCGGATGTCATTGTGGCCCTCGGCGGGGATGGGTTCATGCTGTCGACGCTGCACAGCACGCAAGCCATCGACGCCCCGGTTTATGGAATGAACCGAGGGACGGTTGGGTTTTTGATGAATGAGTATCAAGAAATCGACCTGATTGCGCGGATTGAGGCTGCTGAAGAGGCTGTGATCAATCCGCTCCATATGAAAGCCGTTTGTACAGATGGCACCATCTCTGAGGCGCTGGCCATCAATGAGGTGAGCCTGCTGCGCGCTGGCCCACAAGCGGCGCGGTTGCGTATTAGTGTGGATGGCAAGGTGCGTATGGATGAGCTGGTCTGCGACGGCGCGCTCGTTTCTACGCCCGCCGGGTCCACCGCCTACAACTATTCGGCCCACGGGCCTATTTTGCCGATTGAGGCCGATGTATTGGCATTGACGGCGATGTCGGCGTTTCGTCCACGACGCTGGCGCGGGGCCTTGTTGCCTAAGACCGCGGTTGTACGGATTGATGTGCTGGACGCTGAAAAGCGCCCGGTCATGGCAGAAGCTGACTCGCGGTCAGTCGCCAATGTGGCCTCAGTCGAAATCCGTTCTGAACCCAGCATCTCACACCGGATCCTGTTTGATCCCGGTCACGGGCTGGAAGAGCGATTGCTGCGTGAACAATTCGTCTGATCCATGGCCCAAGCGTCCAAATTGCGGTTTGGGGTTTTCGGTCTGTGAGAGATAGTTTAACACTAAACTAAATTTTGGGAGAGTTCTGATGAGCGACGATAAAGCCGACAGTTTGCGCGCCAATGCGTTGGCATATCACCAATTCCCAAAGCCAGGAAAATTGGAAATTCGGGCAACAAAGCCCTTGGCAAATGGTTATGACCTTGCGCTGGCCTATTCACCCGGTGTCGCAGAAGCGAGCCTTGAGATCAAAAATGATCCGGCAGCGGCCTCAAAATACACTGGGCGCGGTAATCTAGTGGCTGTCGTCACAAATGGCACAGCGGTTCTGGGCCTTGGCAATATTGGCGCGCTTGCATCAAAGCCGGTAATGGAGGGCAAGGCGGTTTTGTTCAAGAAGTTCGCCAACATCGACTGCTTCGATATCGAGTTGAACGAAAGCGATCCAGAACGTCTGGCCGACATCGTTTGCGCGCTGGAGCCAACATTTGGCGCGATCAACCTTGAAGATATTAAAGCGCCCGATTGCTTCATTGTTGAGAAGATTTGCCGCGAACGTATGGGCATCCCGGTGTTTCACGACGATCAGCACGGCACAGCAATTGTCGTGGGGGCCGCGGCCACCAACGCATTGCAGATCACCGGCAGAAATTTCGCCGAGCTGAAGGTTGTGTCAACGGGTGGTGGTGCGGCCGGGATTGCCTGTCTGAATATGCTGCTCAAACTGGGCGTGAAGCGTGAAAACGTTTGGCTGTGCGATCTGCAGGGCCTTGTCTATCAGGGACGGCAAGACGATATGACGCCGCAAAAGACCGATTATGCACAAGACAGCGATCAGCGGACGCTGGATGATGTCATTGGCGGCGCCGATCTGTTTTTGGGCCTGTCTGGACCCGGCGTTCTGACGCAAGACATGGTTGCCAAAATGGCACCGCGCCCGATCATCTTTGCACTGGCCAACCCGTCGCCAGAAATTTTGCCGGAATTGGCCCGTGCTGTGTCGCCCGATGCAATCATCGCCACGGGCCGGTCCGATTTTCCAAACCAAGTCAACAACGTGCTGTGTTTTCCGTTCATCTTTAGGGGCGCACTGGATGTTGGTGCGACTGAGATCAATGACGCCATGAAGCTGGCTTGCATCGACGGGATTGCGGCGCTTGCCCGCGCCACAACCAGTGCAGAGGCAGCGGCTGCTTATCAAAGTGAGCAGCTGACTTTTGGGGTCGATTATCTGATCCCCAAACCGTTTGATCCGCGTCTGATGGGCGTGGTGGCGACTGCTGTGGCCAAGGCCGCAATGGAGAGCGGCGTGGCGACGCGACCGTTGCAAGACATTGCCGCCTATACTGCGCATCTGAACCAATCGGTGTTCCGGTCCGCGCTGATCATGCGCCCGGTTTTTATGGCGGCGGCGACAACGTCGCGCCGGATCGTGTTTAGTGAGGGTGAGGATGAGAGGGTGCTGCGTGCAGCCCACGCTATGCTGGAAGAGACGACAGATAAGCCGATCTTGATCGGTCGACCTGAAGTAATCGAGGCGCGTGCGGAGCGTGCGGGTCTTTCCATTCGTCCAACCAAGGACTTTGAGCTGGTAAACCCAGAGAATGATCCGCGCTACCGCGACTACTGGGGCACCTATCATGAGGTGATGCAACGCCAAGGCGTCACGCCGGATCTGGCCAAGGCGATCATGCGGACCAACACTACGGCTATTGGGGCCGTGATGGTGCGTCGGGGTGATGCTGACAGCCTGATTTGTGGGACGTTTGGGCAGTATTTGTGGCACCTGAACTATGTGCAGCAATTGCTTGGGACCGACGGCTTGCACCCGGTTGGCGCATTGAGTCTGATGATTCTGGAAGATGGCCCGCTGTTCATCGCCGATACCCATGTGCATGCCCAGCCCAGCCCGCAACAATTGGCTGAGACCTGCGTGGCCGCCGCGCGCCATGTCCGTCGCTTTGGCGTGGAGCCAAAAATTGCACTGTGCTCAGGCTCTCAATTTGGTAATCTAGACAGCCATAGCGGGCGGCAAATGCGTGAGGCGCTGGCACTGCTGGATGCGCAAGGCGTCGATTTCAGCTATGAGGGGGAGATGAACGCCGACAGCGCGCTGGATCCTGACCTGCGCGCCCGGATCTTCCCGAACTCGCGGCTGGACGGGCAAGCCAATACACTGGTCTTTTCCAACACCGATACTGCGGGTGCAACGCGCAATATCTTGAAAATGAAGGCGGGCGGGCTGGAAGTTGGCCCGATCTTGATGGGCATGGGCAACCGCGCCCATATCGTTACCCCGTCGATCACGGCGCGTGGATTGTTGAATATGGCTGCGTTGGCTGGCACCCCGGTGGCACATTACGGGTAAGGCATAATGGGGGGCGGGTCCTGTAACCTGCCCCGGCGTGCGGCGAGGCCTGAAGTGGACGGATCAAAGCCTCTAATGGCGATATTTGGCGAATAAGGAAGAGCACGGTTTGCAAGACACGCTTTGGCAGGAATGTCTGCTTGCTTGGAGTTAGGCTGGGGCGCTAGACACGTGCGGGAGCTTGGAGGAGGGAACCGATGTCGTATCAAGAGATATATGCCGAGGCGATGCGCGATCCAGAGAAGTTTTGGTTGGAGGCGGCCGAGGCGATTGACTGGATTAAACGGCCAAGTCGGGCGTTGTTCGAAGCCGAAGAGCCACTTTATGAATGGTACCGCGATGGGGTTTTGAACGGGTGCTGGAATGCCGTTGATCGCCACGTTGAGGCGGGTCATGGCGACAGGGTTGCGATTATCCATGACAGCCCGCTGACCCATTCCAAACATGAGATCACCTATGACGAGTTACAGACCAGGGTTGCCCTGCTGGCCGGTGCTTTGCGCGCACGCGGCGTGACCAAGGGCGATCGGGTGATCATAAATATGCCGATGGTGCCCGAGGCGTTGGAGGCGATGCTTGCGTGCGCGCGGCTGGGGGCTGTTCATTCAGTAGTGTTTGGTGGGTTTGCTGCCCATGAGCTGGCAGTACGGATCGATGACTGTACGCCGAAATGCATTATTGCTGCATCCTGTGGGCTGGAGCCGGGCCGGGTGGTGCATTACAAACCCTTGCTCGACGGCGCGATTGAGATGGCCAACCATAAGCCCGAATTTTGCGTTATATTTCAGCGTGAGCAGGAGGTGGCGGCGTTGATACCGGGCCGTGATCTGGATTGGCACGGATTTCAAGCGGGCGTAAAGCCTGCCGAATGTGTCCCAGTTTCGGGCAATCACCCGTCTTATATCCTTTATACCAGCGGCACGACGGGCCAGCCCAAAGGTGTCGTGCGCGATACAGCTGGGCATCTGGTCGCGCTGAACTGGTCGATGCGCAACCTGTATGACATGAATCCGGGTGAGGTATTTTGGGCGGCCTCGGATGTGGGCTGGGTCGTCGGGCATTCGTATATCTGTTATGCGCCCTTGGTTTTTGGCTGCACAACCGTCGTGTTTGAGGGCAAACCCGTAGGCACTCCTGACGCAGGCACCTTCTGGCGCGTCATCGAGGAGCATAAAGTTAAGTGTCTGTTCACAGCGCCAACCGCATTGCGGGCCATCAAACGAGTGGATCCGCAGGGATTGTTGGTCTCAGACTATAACCTGTCAAATTTTGAAACACTATTTTTGGCAGGTGAGCGGGCAGACCCGGACACCATCAATTGGGCGCGAAAAAAACTAGGTGTGCCGGTGATTGATCACTGGTGGCAAACGGAGACTGGTTGGGCGATTGTTGGTAATCCGCTGGGCATAGAGGCGCTGCCGATCAAAATCGGCTCACCAGCGGTTCCGATGCCAGGCTATGATGTGCGGATCTTGGATGAAGGTGGAAATCCCATGCCCACCGGTGAGCTGGGCTCAATCGTGGTTAAAATGCCATTGCCGCCAGGCACGTTTCCGACACTCTGGAATGCCGAGGCGCGGTTCCGCAAATCCTATCTCGAACATTTTCCTGGATATTATGAGACCGGCGACGCTGGTTACGTCGATGAGGACGGATACCTTTATATTATGGCGCGCACTGATGATGTGATCAACGTTGCGGGGCACCGGCTATCGACTGGGGCGATGGAGGAAGTTTTGGCCGGACATCCCGATGTGGCCGAATGCGCCGTGATCGGTGTGTCGGATGCCCTGAAGGGGCAGATGCCGATGGGATTTGTCTGCCTGAATGCCGGAACCACGCGACACCCCAATGATATCACGGCTGATTGCATCAAGCTGGTGCGAGAGAAGATCGGCCCTGTTGCCGCCTTTAAGTTGGCCGTTGTGGTGGACCGTTTGCCTAAGACCCGATCTGGCAAAATCTTGCGGGCCACGATGGTAAAGATCGCGGATGGTGAGGCCTACAAGATGCCCGCCACCATTGATGACCCGACCATTCTGGATGAGATTACCGTTGCTCTGCAAGGACTTGGATACGCCAAATCTTGACCAAAGATTAACCAACAATCCTTAGGCTGGACTGTGTTTTTGGTGTATCGCTGCAGGCGTGCGATAAAAGTGCAGGTTTTCTTTTGGCAATGTTGGAGAGTGGATGAGCGGGCCAATCAAGACCGGCCAAAAAGACCCGATCCCTGCAGCCGCTGATCCGGCGCTGGATCGGCTGGTGCTTTTTAGCCATGATATCCGCGCGGCTGTCTCAGACGTGATCGGCGGGTTGCGCCTGATCGATTTGACCCGTTTGGACGTTGAAACACGTACCCAACTGGACAGGGTCCGCTTGTCGGGTGAAGCGCTGGCCGAAATGCTGGACGCGGCCCTGACAAGTATTGATGGATCTGAGACCGGAAGCCAAGACGACGCCGTGTTGGACCTAAACGACTATCTTTCGGGCATCAAATTACGTTGGCTGGGGCAGGCCGCAGAGCGTCACCTTGAGTTTCGTGTAACCTTGGATGCCGGTTTGCCTGCGCGGGTGGCACTGCCGCGCATCGCGTTGGACCGAATTCTTGGAAACCTGATTGGTAATGCGCTGAAATTTACCCGATCTGGTGTCGTGCGACTAAGCGTTGATCTGACGTCAGAGCGCGTTTTACGGTTCTCTGTCACTGATACTGGGCCAGGTTTTTCTGATGCCGCCATGGAACAGCTGTTTCATAAACATGGACGACCCGTTGCGAATGAGCTGCCGGGAACTGGCCTTGGGCTTCATATCGCCAAGGGGCTGGCAGATGAGTTGGGGGCCGAGTTGACGGTCAGATCACGCCGCAGTCAGGGGGCTGAGGCTATGTTGGCGATCCCGTCTGCGCGGTGGGCAGCTGAGGGCGGATTTGAGACGCCAGTGCTGCCGCCAGATCTGTCGGATCTGCATATTCTGGTCGCAGAAGATAACGCCACTAGTCAGCTCTTGGTCGGTCAGATGTTGGAAAAAATGGGTGCCAGTTTTGCTATGGCAGCGGATGGAAAACAGGCGTTAGACCTGTTGGCCGGCGACCGGTTTGATATCGCCCTGATTGATATTGAGATGCCGATCCTGTCAGGAATGGATATGATCCGCCGGGTCCGCAGTCAGATTGATGGGCCGTTCGCAATGCCGATGGTGGCGCTGACTGCCTATGTGCAGCGCGATAATCGCGAGGCGATTTATGCCGCAGGCGCTGATGGGATCATTGCCAAGCCGATCAGATCAATCTCAGCTTTTGGCGCAGCGGTGCGGCGCCATATCGATTACCGTATTCCGCAATCAGATGCCCCGCTTCGCATGCCCGATGCCAAGGCGCCGCTGGCAATGGATTGTGTCCGGTTTGATGCGTTGATGCTGGCGGCTGGACCAAGTGCCCAAGTGGAGCTGTTGGACCGGCTGCACGAAGATCTATCGCGGGTACATACGGCATTGAGTGCAGGCATCTCGCAGCATTCGGTGCGCGATATTCGTGCGCAAACCCATATTCTGATTTCGCTGGCCGGTGCGGTTGGCGCAGACCGGCTGCAAGATATCGCAGAGGCGTTGAATGCGGCCGCGCACAGGCATCGGCTGGGGGATGTTCCGGGGCTTTCAAAGGCGTGTGATCAAGATCTGACGGCGCTGATTGCTTTTGTTGCTGGCGAACGCGCAGAGCGCCGCTGCTAAGCTATGCGTGTGGGGTTGCGCTCGGCCCGGCTGCAGATCAGACTGAACCGATCCCATAGTTAAAAGGACGTGCCGTAAATGTCACTCTTGCAAGCTGCAACCGCTGTCCGGCTTAACGCCCATGCTCCTTATTCGAACTTTAGGGTTGGTGCTGCGCTGATCAGTGTCGAAGGAAACCAACATGTCGGGTGCAATGTCGAAAATGTCGCCTACCCAGAGGGCACGTGCGCCGAAGCTGGTGCCATTGCAGCGATGATCGCATCTGGCGATAAACGAATAGCTGAGATCGTGGTGATAGCCGATTGCCCAAGCCCGGTGCCGCCTTGTGGAGGGTGTCGGCAGAAATTGGCTGAGTTCGCACTTGGATCTGTCGTTGTGACGCTGGCCACAACGGATGGGGCTATTTTGAAGACCACGGTGGCGGAGCTGTTGCCTGGCGCGTTCGATGTAGGTCACATGGACCGGGTCTGAGCCGATGGAGGCGCGCGAAATCCTCGCAAAATTGCGCGATGGTCTGCCACTGTCAGAGGTGGAGATCTTTTGGATCGCCCAAGGCTTGGCTCGCGGTGATCTGTCGGATGCACAGGCCGGGGCTTTTGCTATGGCGGTCTGCACCAAGGGGATCAGTCCGGCCAACCGGGTGCAACTAACCCACGCCATGTGTCAAAGTGGTGAGGTTCTGAAATGGGACCTGAACGGCCCGGTTTTGGACAAACATTCAACGGGAGGGGTTGGTGATCCGATCTCGCTTATGTTGGCGCCAGCGCTAGCGGCGTGTGGGGCCTATGTGCCGATGATTTCGGGCAGGGGGCTGGGTCATACCGGGGGCACGCTTGATAAGATGGAGGCGATCCCGGGCTATCGAACACAAGTCAGCGTTGAGACAATGCAGGAAGTTGTCGGCGATATCGGCTGCGCGATTTTGGGTGCCACCACGGATATCGCACCGGCAGATAAGCGACTTTACGCGGTGCGCGATGTGACCGCCACGGTCGAAAGCATCGATCTGATTACTGCCTCGATCTTGTCGAAGAAGTTGGCTGAGGGGCTGGAGGCGCTGGTGCTGGATGTCAAAACCGGATCAGGCGCATTTATGGCCAAGCGGGAGGATGCGGTGAAATTAGCGCAATCACTGGTCGATACAGCCCAAGGTGCTGGCTGTATGTGTTCCGCCCTGATCACAGATATGAGCCAGCCCGCAGCACGGTCTGCTGGAAACGCGTTGGAGGTAATTGAGATCATGGACGCGTTGACTGGGGCAGGGGCCGGCACCGCGTTGCACCGCTTGACGGTGGCGTTGGGTGGTGAGGTTCTGGCGCTTGGTGGATTGGCCGCAGACGCCGCAGACGGCGAAAGCCGCATCGACCGCGCGCTCATGAGCGGTCAGGCGGCGGAACGCTTTGGCGAAATGGTTGCGGCGCTTGGCGGTCCGTTTGATTTTGTCGATCGCTGGCGTGACCGGCTGCCTGCGGCGGGGGTGGTTGTTGATGTGTTCCCGGTTGAGGCTGGATTTGTCACCGCGATCAACACGCGCGCCTTGGGGATGGCCGTGGTGCATTTGGGTGGCGGACGGCAGGTTGAGGCGGACCGGATTGATCCAGGCGTTGGTCTGTCAGATATTGCGCGTATCGGGCACCGGGTCGATAACGCCCGTCCGCTGGTGCGGATCCATGCGGCTGATGAGGCGGACGCGCAGGTCCTGACGGAGGATATTCGCAAAGCCTTTCAGATTGGCGATGCCTCGATTCCGGGCCCCGAATTGATCTTGGACAGGATTGGTTGATGGCACGCGCGTTCTTGGTGGTTCTGGACAGTGTGGGTTGCGGTGGCGCGCCCGATGCGGATCGCTTTTTCAACGGTGATTTGGCGGATACCGGTGCCAACACGCTGGCCCATATCGCGCAGGCCTGCGTTGCGGGGCAGGCTGAGGATGGACGCACCGGCCCGTTGCGGATGCCCAATTTAGACCGTCTTGGTCTGGGGGCCGCCGCGCGCCTGGCGGCAGGTGATGCGACGCCGGGATTGCGGGCCGAACCAACTGGATTGTGGGGCGCTGCCACGGAGATCTCACCGGGCAAGGACACCCCGTCAGGCCATTGGGAAATGGCGGGTGTGCCTGTGCCGTGGGATTGGACCTATTTCCCCGACACCACCCCGTGTTTTCCTGCCGAACTGGTGGCCGAGGTTTGCCAGATTGCGGGTGTCGCGGGGATCTTGGGCAATCGCCATGCCTCTGGCACAGTGATCATCGCTGAGGAGGGGCCGCAGCATCAGGCCATCGGCTGGCCGATCTGTTATACCTCCGCCGATAGCGTGTTCCAGATCGCAGCACATGAGGACAGTTTTGGCCTCGGTCGATTGCTGGATCTGTGCAAAAACCTGGCCCCAACACTGCATAAAATGAAGGTTGGGCGTGTCATCGCGCGGCCGTTTGTCGGCATGCCCGGCGCCTATGAGCGAACCGAAAATCGCAAGGATTTTGCCATTGATCCACCGGAACCCACGCTATGTGAATGGGTGCAAAATGCAAGCCGCCCCGTTTACGGCATTGGCAAAATTGGTGACATCTTTTCCGGAAAAGGGATTGATGAGGTCCGTAAAGGGCCTGATTTGACGTTGATGGGCCACTTGAACGATTTGGTGCGGGGGGCCGCACCGGGCAGCCTAACCTTTGCCAATTTCGTTGAGTTCGACAGTCTTTATGGACACCGGCGTGATGTTTCGGGCTATGCGCGGCATCTGGAATGGTTTGATGCGGCACTGCCCGCGATCATATCACAGCTGCGGCCCGACGATCTGATGATCTTTACCGCCGATCACGGTAACGATCCAAGCTGGTTTGGCACTGATCATACCCGTGAGCGGGTTCCGGTGGTTGCCAAGGGACCATATTCCGGGCAAATCGGCCTGTGCGCGTTTTCTGATATCGCAGCCTCGGTTGCGGCCCATTTGGGTGTTGCCGCGCAAGGACCTGGTCGGAGTTTCTTATGAGCCTTTCAAATTCACCCAAGATTGAGCTACATCTTCATCTGGAAGGGGCCGCCCCGCCTGAGTTCATCCGCAGATTGGCTGATGAAAAAAAGATAAAGCTGGACGGTGTTTTTACCGAGCAAGGAAATTACGCCTACCGCGATTTCCCGCATTTTCTGCAAGTCTATGAGGCCGCGACTGGCGTGCTGAAAAGCCCAGAAGATTATGCGCGGCTGGTTCGCGCAGTGCTGGAACAAAGTGCCGCCCATGGCGTGGTCTATTCCGAGACATTTATCAGCCCCGACTTTTGCGGTGGTGGTGATCTGGGGGCGTGGCGGGAATATCTTGCAGCAATCAAAGAGGCCGCGGATCAGGCCGAGGTGCGGGATGGTATAATCTTGCGCGGTATCATCACCCCGATCCGCCACTTTGGGCCGGACCGCGCCAAGCCAATCGCGATTTGTGCGGCTGAAACGGTCGGTGATTTCATCACTGGATTTGGCATTGCAGGCGATGAGATGTCGGGCAATCCAGTGGATTTTGCCTATTCGTTCGACATGGCGCGTGAGGCCGGATTGCGCCTGACGGCCCATGCTGGCGAATGGGGCGGTGCACAATCGATCTGGGATGCGCTACGTGATCTGAAGGTTGAGCGGATCGGCCACGGTGTGCACGCGATCAACGACCCCGAACTGGTTGAGCATCTGGCCGAAACTGGCGTCGTTCTGGAGGTGTGTCCGGGATCGAACGTCGTTCTGGGCGTTTATCCTGACTGGCAAAGCCACCCGATTGAACGGCTGCGTGAAAAGGGTGTGAAGGTCACGGTTTCCACCGACGATCCGCCATTTTTTGGCACCACGATGAGCCATGAATATGACCGTCTGGCCGACACGTTCGGTTGGGACGAGGAGATCTTTGCCGAAATTACCAAGACTGCCCTTGAGGCGGCCTTTTGCGACGCGGAAACCCGCGCGCGAGTTGCCAAAAGACTGGAGCCTTTGACATGACCGAACATTTGACCGTGGTGAACCACCCACTTGTGCAACACAAGCTGACGCTGATGCGTGAGAAAGATACGTCAACTGCGGTGTTCAGGCAGTTATTGCGCGAGATCAGCCAGCTTTTGGCCTATGAGGTAACGCGCGGACTGCCCCTAACAACCCGGACAATCGAGACGCCGTTAGAGCCGATGGAAGCCCCTGTTCTGGCCGGTAAGAAGCTGGCCCTGATCTCGATCCTGCGGGCGGGAAATGGCCTATTGGACGGAGTGTTGGAGCTGATCCCATCGGCGCGTGTCGGGTTTGTTGGCCTCTACCGCGATCAAGAAACGCTGCAACCGGTACAATATTACTTCAAGGTGCCGACCGAGCTGGAGGACCGTCTGGTTATAGCGGTTGATCCGATGCTGGCGACTGGCAACTCGTCTGTCGCGGCGATTGACTTGCTGAAGAATTCTGGGGCTACCAACATTCGTTTCCTGTGCCTTCTGGCCGCTCCAGAGGGGGTCGCGCGGATGAAAGAGGCGCATCCGGACGTGCCGATCGTCACAGCGTCGGTAGATAACTACCTGAATGACCATGGATATATTGTTCCGGGACTAGGAGATGCGGGCGACCGCATGTTCGGCACTAAATAAGGTAGCTTTTTCTTTACTTATAGCCCTCGATCCGGCAAGATGTGGCAACATTTTGAGGGTTAATATGCCATTGTTTCCAGCGAAAGCTGCAATTCTGTTGGGAGTGTGTTTGACCGTGGTCAGCGGACAGGCGGCATTTTCCCAAAATCTCAGCAATTCAACAGGTCCTGCGGAACAACCGCCTTCCAGCTACTCCGCAAACCAATATGTCGATAGCGACGGCTGCGTGTTTATCCGGGCAGGTTACGGCGGAAATGTTTCGTGGGTGCCGCGGGTCAACCGTTCTCGTAATATTTTGTGTGGCTACGCGCCATCCCTGTCGGGTGGGGCGTTGGCGGCTATACAAGAACAACCACCCGTCGCTGTGGAGACATCACCTGCTGCGGCCCCGGCTCGGGTTGTAATAGCTCCGGCCAGTGGTACGCAGGCGCTGCCAACCAGCGCGCCAACGCAGACGGTGCGCGCGGCCTCACCCGCACCGCAGGTCCAGACAGCCACACCTGTTGCGCCTGTGCAGACGCGCCGTGTCGCGTCGCCAGCATCAGACCCAGTACCTGCTGCACCCAGCCAGCCGGCGGGTGCAACCTGCCCCGGTGTCTCGGAGTTGGCGGCACAGTATCTGCGCGGCCAAGGCGTGCGCTGCGGGCCTCAATCAGTTCACCCCGGAACACAGGCGTATGAACAATCTGGGGCACTGCTGGCACCTGTCGTGCCTACGATCCCTGCGGGCTACGCCGCTGTGTGGGAAGACGGTCGACTGAACCCGATGCGTGGCGTTGGCACGGCTGCGGGTGATGCGCAAATGTCGTTGATCTGGACCAACACGGTTCCGCGCCGTTTGGTTGATCCTGACACCGGCACAGATGTGACGAACCAATACACCGTCCTTATTTCACCGTCGGGTTACACGACCGCCCGCTCGGTTCGCGCGCGAAGTACGATCAACCCGCAGTCTGTAACGGCCTCAACCTCGCGTCCGACAGCGCAGCAAGCCGCCCAGTCTTCTGAGCCAAGTGCCACGGGCATCGCAGTTAATGCCAGCCACAGATATGTGCAGGTTGCGTCTTATATGGACCGGACCAGTGCCGATCAGACACGCGAACAATTGGTAGGTCGCGGCATTTCGGCCCGTATTGGTGAGTTGCAACGCGGCAATACCGTCACCAACATCATCTTGCTTGGCCCGTTCGCGACACCGCAGCGATTGGCCGGTGGTCTGGTTGCCGCACGGCAGGCCGGTTTTGCGGATGCGTTTACCCGTCGCTAAGAGCCACAGATCTCTTGCAGGCTGATCCAATCTTCGTCTGACAACAGTGGGACACGCAGGCGGCCGCGCAATGGATCCCCTTCGATCAGACCAAGCGTCGACTCTCCGGATAAATCGATTGCGTAGGCGAACGGCTCAGATGAGATGCCAGCAGCGTCAAACCGATCAATCAACGCGTTTTCTGAAACGGGTTCGGGCGAGGTAGTCAAAAGGCTGGCACCATGGCTGCGCAAATAGGTGGCGCTGATTTCACCGGTTGTCAGAAGATGGAAGGTTGCGCGCAATCCTACCTCTTCCAGCAAACGCTCCATCGGGTCCTGACGCTGCAACCGCAGATCCTCAGCCAACAGATAGCCTGCTAGAACCTCCGGCACCTCATAGTCTTCAACCAAGCTGCGATTAACGACAAAAAGATGACCGGGCAGATGTGCAGTTGGTTGCGCTGTTGACGGAAGAACCACCACATCGGGCGCATTTGGCCCCAACACAGATCGTGCCAGCCGCCGCAGCGCAATTTGCCCCGCCTCACTACGACACGGGCGCCCAGCCAGATCTGCCATTCCGTTCAGCAGCCGTTGGCCAACGGCTTGTCGGGTCGCGTCTGGCAGTACGCCCACGGTTTGGTGCAACAACGTCTGCGGCAACAACCATACGCACAGGGCGATGGTGATGACGCTAAGCGTACCGCCGAGATAAAGCCGTAACCGACCAGGATGGGGTCTGCGCCGTTCAATCGCTGTGCGGACCTTTTCGATGGCGTCGATCATATGGGTCTCAGACAGTTCTAACTGTTCTTCGGCGTCCCGATCCGGTGCGTATAGGGCAGGAATGCGGCCCGGATTCAGCCGGTGTAACGCAGGCAAAGACCAATGGGACAGAGCCGTTTCCGACAAAGCAGAGATGATTAGCGTCGCATCGCCGAGCGATACAATCACCTCCCGGCGTTGGCTGCCCTCGGTTTCGCGCCAAAGGCCTGGGGCCTCAAGGCGATCATATTCGCTGAGTGCGGTCATGCTGCGGTTTCTGCGCCTGTAGAAGTTCTTATTTTACATAGAACGATAACGGATACAGGTCATTGGCTCAACTTAAAGCTGGCGTAAATGGGAAGTGGTACACAGATGCCAGATCAGGGGCTGCATCAACGCTTCGCTTCGCTGGTCATTGGCGTTGAACCGGCGAATTATGCTGTCACGGCCCACCCTTGTTAGGCCGCAACAAACAGTCGTCCGGCGCCCCATGACTGCATAGACCGCGCGGGTTGCATTTGGGTCAATTTTTGGCGGTATATCTGGATCTATGCCGCGAAAAAGCTGCTTATCTTATTAGGTGGTCCCCGAGATGGCGACCGGGGCAAGTTCACTTCGGGTCACACCCACGAATATAGTCTTAAACGTGTCCACGCAGCCTGAAAGCGATGTACCCAGCAAAACGGAAAGAATGAACATTGCGATCATCAGAAGGACCCTCCAAATATATGGAAGCCTTAATTTAAGATGATTGATCAATTTGGCCTAAATCTGTTTCGCCAACTCCCGCAGTTCGAATTTCTGGATTTTCCCGGTTGAGGTCTTGGGCAGCTCTTGAAAAATCACAAGTTTGGGGGTTTTGAACCCTGCCAAGCTTTGGCGGGCAAAGGCGATCAGATCTGCCTGATCAACGGTTTTACCCGGTTTCAGCTCTACAAAGGCGCAGGGCACTTCGCCCCATTTGTCATCTGGTTTGGCAACCACAGCACACAGTGAGACCGCTGGATGATGCATCAAAACGCCCTCGACCTCGACCGAGCTGACGTTTTCACCGCCTGAAATGATGATGTCTTTGGCGCGGTCCGCGATCTGTAGATAGCCGTCAGGATGCTGCATGGCGATATCGCCGGAATGGAAATAGCCGTTGGCAAAGCTTTCGCGGGTTGCGTCGGGGTTTTTGAAATAGCCTTTCATGACCGAATTGCCCCGGATCATGATTTCACCGGTGGTGATGCCGTCCATGGGGATCTGGGTCATATCGGGCGACATCACTGTGATCCGCTCCATCATTGGGAAGGCCACGCCTTGGCGTGCCTTGATTGCGGCCTTTTCGATCTGGGGTTTCTCGTCCCAGTCTGCATTCCAAAGGCATTCGGTGACATGGCCGTAGGTTTCAGTCAGGCCATAAACTTGGGTCACGTTGAAGCCGAGTTGTTCAATGGCAGAAAGTGTGGCCGCGGCGGGTGGTGCGCCTGCGGTGAAAACCTCAACCGGATGATCTATGTCGCGGCGGTCCGCGTCATTGGCATTTACGATCATGTTCAACACGATCGGTGCGCCGCCAAAATGGGTCACGCCCTCATCCGCGATCGCGTCATAGATCGCTTTGGCGGTGATATCGCGGCAGCACACGACCGTGCCGCCCAGCAAGGGCATCATCCACGAATGGTTCCAGCCATTGCAGTGAAATAACGGCACAATGGTCAGGAACCGGGGGTGCAACGTCATACGCCAGCTGACAACCGTGCCCATCGTCATGAGGTAAGCGCCGCGGTGGTGATAGACGACGCCCTTGGGCCGCCCGGTGGTGCCGGACGTATAATTCAGCGCAATGCTTTCCCATTCGTCGTCGGGCATGATCCACTCAAATCTCGGATCGCCTTGCGCCAGAAGATCATCATAGCTGAGGTGTCGGCCGCTGGCAGCGATCCCGGCCTCAGCATCTGGAACCTCAATCACGATGGGGGCCGGTGTGGTCATCGCAGCAAGTGCCGCTTCAACCAAGTCCAAGAATTGGCTGTCGACCAGTACCGCCTTGGCGCCGCCATGCTCCAAAATATAGATGACTGTGCCGACATCGAGGCGGGTGTTGATTGAGTTCAGGATCGCGCCGCAGGCGGGCACGCCAAAATGCGCCTCAACATGGGCTGGAATATTTGGCAGGATTGCGGCCACCACATCGCCCGGTTGGATCCCGTTGGCGACCAATCCAGAAGCAAGGCAGGAGACGCGGGCGAAATATTCTCGGTAGGTCTTGCGAAAACCGCCGTAAACCACAGCGTCACGATCTGGAAAGATATGGGCGGCGCGGCGCAGATGCGATAGCGGTGACAGCGGCACATAATTGGCGCGGCACTTCTCAAGCCCGGTCTCGTCTTGCAACCAACCCATAATATCCTCCCCGATATCGATCTTGCGCAAACATATGCAGATGGCGGCCCCATTGGCGAGATCAGATCTGCCGAAAATGACGTTAACTATTGAGCATTCTGCCGAGACTTGGGTCCACATAAAAAAGGCGGCCCCTTTGGGGACCGCCTGAATTCAATTTAATGTCGTCGTTTCAGGCGGCTGATCTCGCCTCAGGTCCAAATCGGCCATAGAAGGTTTGGTTCTTGTCTGCCATGTCGCGCAATAATTTTGGCGTGGTGAACCGTGCGCCGTAGCTAGCGGTCAGCTCATCACAGCGTTCGGCCGCATAAGGCGCGCCCAACATGTCGAGCCAGCTGAACGGACCTCCCGACCAAGGTGCGAAGCCCCAGCCAAGGATCGCGCCAACATCACCTTCACGGATGTCTTCAAGAACGTTGTCTTCAAGTGCGCGGACCCCTTCGAGAACCTGCGCAAAGAGCAGGCGATGTTGCACCTCAATCAATTCTGGCTGGGTCTTGGCGATGGGGTATTTCGCGGCCAATCCATCCCAAAGTAACTGACGCTTTCCTGCATCATCATAGGCGTAGAAACCAGTATTGGATTTCCTGCCCATGCGGCCCTGATCGGCCATCCAGAACAGAACCTCATCAACTTCGCTGTCCGGATAAGCCTCGCCCATCGCGGCCTTGGTCGCCTTGGCTATTTTAACGCCCAGATCAATTGAGGTTTCGTCGACCAATTGCAGCGGGCCAAGGGGCATGCCGACAAGCTTCGCAGCGTTCTCTATCAAGGCGGGTTCGACGCCCTCTTTGACCATGCGGATGCCTTCGTTGATGTAGGGAATGATGCAGCGGTTGGCGTAGAAAAACCGCTCATCATTCACAACAATTGGCGTCTTTCGGATCTGGCGCACAAAATCAAGCGCCTTGGCCACAGCGATATCACCGGTTTGTTTTCCCTTGATAATCTCAACCAGCAGCATCTTATCGACCGGTGAGAAGAAGTGGATGCCGATGAATTGCTCTGGCCGCTTGGAGGCCTTGGCAAGTTCCGAAATCGGCAACGTTGAGGTGTTGGTCGCAAAGATGGCGGTCTGGGGGATCACGGCCTCAGCTTTGGCAGTGACGCCCGCTTTGACGCCAACGTCCTCAAACACTGCCTCAACGATCAGATCGCAGCCTTCAAGGGCGGCGTAATCGGTGGTGGCGGTGATATGAGACAGGACTTGCTCCTTCTTTTCAGCGGTCACTTTCTTGCGCGAGATACCCTTGTCCAACAGCCCTTCGGCGTAGGATTTTCCCTTATCAGCAGAGGCTTGGGCCGCATCGATCAACACGACCTCAATCCCTGCCATGGCCGAGACATAGGCGATGCCTGCGCCCATCATGCCTGCACCTAAGATGCCGACCTTGCTGACCTTTTGGCCGGGAACGTCGGGACGGTTCGCACCTTTCTCCAACGCCTCCTTGTTGATGAACAACGATCGGATCATGTTTGACGACGACGGGTTCATCAGCGTTGAGGTGAACCAACGCGCCTCAATCTTCAGGGCGGTGTCAAAGGGCACAAGCGCGCCCTCATAGACTGCCGAAAGCAGGGCCTTGGCCGCTGGATAGACGCCCTTGGTTTTGCCGTGGACCATCGCAGAGGCGCCAACAAACGTCATGAAGCCAGCGGGGTGATAAGGCGTGCCGCCGGGCATTTTATAGCCGCGTGCATCCCAAGGTTTCAGAATGTCAGCATCGGTTGCATTCAGCACCCAATCACGGGCGGCTGCCACCGGATCGGCAACAACTTCGTCAATGATCCCGGCCACTTTGGCCTTTTGCGGATCGCTCAACTTACCC
Organism: Paracoccaceae bacterium; assembly: GCA_047623825.1. GTDB lineage: Bacteria > Pseudomonadota > Alphaproteobacteria > Rhodobacterales > Rhodobacteraceae > JBLHOS01. The sequence goes on from JBLHOS010000014.1 coordinate 25,736, forward strand.
TCCAGCAGGAACGGAGAGGCCGCCATTGCGCCCATCTTGCGGACCAGACGAGTGGTGCCACCAGCACCCGGAAAGATCCCGACCATAATCTCTGGCAGACCAATTTTTGCTTTTGGATTATCGGCCACAAAAATACGGTGTGTGGCCAATGGCAGTTCTAGCCCGATCCCAAGCGCGGTGCCGGGCAGGGCTGCGGCAATCGGTTTACCACCCTTGTTGGTTTTTGGATCCATGCCCGCACGCTCAATCTTGCGCAGCATATGGTGGCCGGCCATCGTGAAGTTGAACAGACCCTCGGCTGGATTGTCACCGCTTTCGTCGCGGATCTTGGCCAATACGTTCAGATCCATGCCACCTGCAAAGCTGTCCTTGCCAGAGGTGATCACGACCCCTTTGACGGCGCCATCCGCCAGGGCATCATCAATCAGATCATTCAGCAGGGCCATCGAGTCCCGTGTCATTACGTTCATCGATTTTTCTTTGACGTCCCAAGTGATCAGCGCGACGCCATCTGCGTCTTTTTGCATGGTGAAATCTGTCATCTTATGTCTCCTGTTTTGGGGCGGACCGGGGTGTGTCATCGTTCAACACACTCCGTACACACCCAGTGCATAGATTTTAGTCGTCAGACGGATTGGGCTGCCGTGGGACGGATAGGCTGAGCCGTCTTTGTTGGTGAAGCGCCGTCCAGAGGCGCCGCGGTAATATTTAAGATCAATGTCAGGGTAATGGGCGCGGTCATATTCTGACCGCATGCCTTTTTTGATGTGGCGCGCCACTGCATCAATCGCGACGCCAAACTGGTTGAGATCGACGTCGTGGCCAATCTTGATCGCCTGAAAGAGGTTAGTCTTTTTGCCAAACGCTGTCAGATAGCTGGCTTGACCTTGGGTGACGGGCCGCGCGCCTAGATCAATTTTCGGCATGGTTACCCTCCGAGCTTGAATCGATTGCGGGCAATTTTGGATGGTCTTGCACGACCGGCAAGAAAATTGGCCATGTCACATTGGTGATCGCGTTGACTGCACGCGACACGCGCCAGATGCCGTTTCCACGATCAAGTGTCAGGCGATTAGGATAGGGCTGCACGATATGGTGGCAGCGCCGCAGAATATAGCTGGTGTGTTGACCAACGATCCGGTCATCAGATGTAAAGTCTGCGAAATCCACAACGCGGATATAATCTGTGACCGATTGCGCCTTAAGGGTCAGCGCAAAGCTGTCAAAGCAAACGCGCAATTCGGTTTGGTCTGCCATCACGATCGTGGTCGACAGGGTCTGCATGATGTGTGGAAAGGCGACCAGCCCGGAAAATGGCGCAAAATCATTTTGCATCAGCGCGTCGGACAAAGTGTCGACAACCTGCTGATAAATGTCTTTCGCGCTTTTGGCCCAGCTGTCCATAATCAGCCTTCGATCTCTTTGATTGGCCCGCCGTTACGACGCATGAACGCAACGCGCCTTTTCTGAACTTCAACTTTCATATCGATATCACTGTGATGACCAACCCTAGCTGGCGTATGGGTGCCAACAACGACGAACTTGGCGTCCTCGTCCCCCTTGTTGACCAGATAAGGTCCACTGGCGTCACCGGCCGCAAAGCCTGCGCAATCGCCGGGACGCAATTCGGTCTCACCGTGATCGTCGATCAGGGTGCACACACCCGCTGTCACCACCAGAAATTCATCTTGGTGTTCGTGCCGATGGCGCGACGACGATAGTGCGGCAGGGATCAGCGTCACCATGTTTGCCCCGAACTGGGCGATGCCTGCCGCGTCGCCCAGTGGTTGCTGGGACCTGCCCACCATCTTGGCTGCTTCGATATCACGATAGGCGGACCCGGTTTTTCCCGGGATCGCGTCTATGTCGATTTTTGGCATTATATGCGCTCGATGATTGTGGCCGCACCCATACCAGAGGCTACACAAAGCGTGGCTAGACCGGTCCCTTTGCCAGTGCGCTCCAACTCATCCAGTAGTGTGCCGATGATCATCGCACCAGTGGCACCCAATGGATGGCCCATGGCGATCGCACCACCATTGACGTTGACTTTGGCATGATCGACATCAAAGGCCTGCATGAAGCGCAGAACGACCGCTGAGAACGCCTCATTCACCTCAAACAGATCGATGTCAGAGATGGACATACCGCTATCGGCCAAGATCTTTTGGGTGGCGGGCACGGGGCCAGTCAGCATGATTGTCGGGTCGGTGCCGATTTTGGCAGTTGCTTTGATGCGTGCACGCCGCGTCAGACCGTATTTTTCGCCAAACTCCTTGTTACCGATCAAAAGGGCTGCTGAGCCGTCGACGATGCCAGAGCTGTTGCCAGCATGGTGGATGTGGTTGATCTTCTCAAGATGTGGGTACTTCATTAGGGCAATCTGATCAAACCCGGGCATCATCTCACCCATATCCTTGAACGCAGGCTTCAACCCACCCAGCGATTTCATATCGGTGGCTGGGCGCATGTATTCGTCATGATCCAGAATGGGCAGGCCGTTGCGGTCGCGCACGGTGATGATGGATTTGGCAAATCGGTTATCATCCCATGCGGCCTTGGCTCGCTGCTGCGAGGCGACGGCCAGCGCATCAGCATCATCGCGGCTAAAACCATATTCAGTGGCAATAATGTCGGCTGAAATGCCTTGGGGCACGAAATATGTGTCCATTGCGATGCTTGGGTCGGCGGCAATGGCCGCCCCGTCTGAACCCATCGCGACGCGGCCCATCATTTCGACGCCGCCCGCGATATAGCCCATACCAGCGCCACCTTTAATCTGATTGGCCGCTAAATTCACCGCCTCTAGCCCCGAGGCGCAGAAGCGGTTGATCGCGAGGCCGGGGATCCGCTCATCAAGGTCCGAGGCCAGAACGGCGGTTCGCGCAAGGCATCCACCCTGTTCACCAACCTGGGTGACATTGCCCCAGATCACGTCCTCAACGGCGTGGCCGTCTAGATTGTTGCGCTCTTTCAGTGCGTTCAGCGTAACTGCTGACAAACGCGCCGCGGTTACCTCGTGCAGGGCGCCGTCCTTGCGGCCCTTACCACGTGGGGTGCGGATCGCGTCGTAGATATAAGCGTCGGTCATGATGTGCTCCGATTGTCTTGGCCCACCGTCGGGGCAGGCATAAGGTCATAAGGGTGTTTCCAGCCGGGCGTGGCCGCGATGCGGTCCAACCAGGCGTCGATATGGGGGTAGGCCACGCGTTCAAACGAGAACGGCTCGGGATAATAGAGATAGCCGCAGCATGCGATGTCGGCATTGCTCAGCGCACCGCCGACCAGCCAGTCGCGCGTCGCAAGCGTAGTTTCGAGGATTTGTAACGCGGCCGTAAGACGTCCTGTCAGAAAGGCGATGATATCAGCGCTGCGTTTCTCGGCGGGCAGAAAATTCATGACAAAACGCAATGGGCCGGCCATGCCGCAGATCTTCTGATTGTCAAAGATGGTCCAGCGCAGAACCTCACGTGCCTCGGCTGGGGTAACACCGCCCAGCTTGCCGGTCTTTTCGGTGACATAGTTTTGAATGACACCAGATTGTGTCAGCACTAGATCGCCATCGACCAGCACTGGGACTTCGCCCATCGGATTGAGGGCTCTAAATTCTGGATTTCGAGTTTCGCCTTTGAAGAAATCGACAAAGACCGGATCCCAGTCCAGGCCGGCCAGTTGAAGCGACAGGGCCGCCTTATAGGCATTCCCGCTTTCCGAAAAGCAGTGCAGTTTCATCGTCACAAGGCGTCCTCCCAGAAGCCAATGGAGCGGCGGGGGTTTCACACCCCCGCACCCCCGTGGAGTATTTCAACCAAGAAAAAGACACGTAACGGCTTGTTAAGGTTAATCGGCCACCTTCGTGTCACGGTACAGGCTGGAGAGCCGATGACCGTCCAAGGAAAAGGCATTCTGTTGCGTGGTGCAGCGCTCCTAAAAGGGAGAACACTTCGCGCAGCAGAATGTCTGACCTCCCCCTTTTTCTTGGTTCAAATACTCAATTTCCTTCCTTGGCCACGGTCAGCCGCTTCAGTTTTTTCTGTCTTCCAGTTCAGAATTGAACAGGCGTAGTCGGTGGATCAGATTGTCTTCATCGATCACGCTTTTCCAGTTTTCAAAAAGGAAGGAGAGAAATTCGCCTTCGTCCAGACCGGCCTCGCGGCTTAACAGCCGCAATTTGCGGTAACCGTCCTCGCTCATGGCCAGGTTCGTGCGGCGGGTTAGACGAAGGCGCTTGGGCATCTCTGAGGCGTCCTTTAGAAATTTGCGGCGGCAAGCTCCATCACCGGCTCAGCGCCCGATTGGATCCGGACCAGATGCGTGGCAGTGATCGGCAGGGAGCGTGCCATGTAGAACCGGCCCGTTGCCAGCTTGGTCTCATAGAATTCGGTATCTGAAGCACCTGATTCAAGTGCATCATAGCTTACCTTGGCCATACGGGCCCACATGAAACCCAGAATGACCTGACCAAACAGGTGCATGAAGTCATATGAACCTGAAAGGGCGTTGTTGGGATCTTTCATGCCTTGCTGCATGAAATACATCGTTGCGGTTTGCAGGTCTTTGGAGGCGGCTTTCAACGGATCCAAGTATCCGGCTTTGAGGCCTTCGTGTGCCTCGTTCTCTTCGATGAAGGATTTGACCATCTCAAAGAACGCCATAATTGTCTTGCCGCCGCCTTGGCCCAGCTTGCGTCCCACCAGGTCCAGCGACTGGATGCCGTTGGTGCCCTCATAGATCATCGTGATCCGGGCATCGCGGACGAATTGTTCCATCCCCCATTCGCGGGTAAAGCCAGAACCGCCGAGGGTTTGTTGAGCCAAAACCGTAGTCTCAAAACCTTTGTCGGTCAGGAATCCTTTGATCACCGGGATCAACAGCGAAATCATGTCTTCGGCGTCTTTATCTTTGGAGCGGTGGCCTTGATCAATCAGGGTTGCCCCCCATAATACCAGCGCGCGGGCACCTTCGATAAAAGATTTTTGGTCTAGTAGGTTCCGGCGAACGTCTGGGTGCACGATAATCGGATCCGCAGGTTTGTCGGGGGCCACGGTCCCTGTAACGGCGCGGCCCTGCAGGCGGTCTTGGGCGAACCCAAGTGCGTTTTGATAGGCCACGACGCCTAGGGCATAACCTTGCAGGCCGACGCCAAGACGTGCCTCGTTCATCATTGTGAACATGGCGCGCATGCCCTTGTGCAGCTCACCGATCAGGTAGCCGGTGGCTCCGTCATAGTTCATCACACAGGTTGCATTGCCGTGAATGCCCATCTTTTTTTCCAGGCCGCCGCAGCTAAGATCGTTGCGCGGACCAAGTGAGCCATCTTCGCTAACCAGAAACTTTGGTACGATGAAAAGGGAGATCCCTTTTACGCCGTCAGGGCTACCGGGAATTTTTGCCAGCACCAGATGGATGATGTTGTCGGTCAGGTCATGTTCGCCTGCGGAAATCCAGATTTTCTGGCCGCTGATCTTGTAGCTGCCATCGTCTTGGGGTTCTGCTTTGGTTCGGATCAGGCCCAGATCGGTGCCGCATTGCGGCTCTGTCAGGTTCATGGTGCCGGACCATGAGCCCTCAATCATATTTGGCAGAAACGTCGCTTTTTGTTGGTCAGTGCCGTGGATTGCGATCGCTGAGATCGCGCCGTGGCTAAGGCCCTGATACATGTTGAACGCCATGTTGGAAGAGACAAACATCTCACCCACGGCAGAGTTCATTACATAAGGCATGCCCTGACCGCCATATTCAGGATCACAGTCCAAACCGATCCATCCGCCGTCTTTCATCTTCTTATAGGCGTCTTTGAAACCGGTGGGGGTGCGCACAACACCATTTTCCAGCGTGCAACCCTCTTGGTCGCCGATGGGGTTCAAAGGCGCCAAAACTTCAGTGGCTAATTTGCCGGCTTCTTCCAGGATCGCAGCGGTGAAATCGCGATCAAGCTCATCGTAGCCGGGGATGGACTGCTCTGCGATCTTCAAGACGTCCTGCAGAACGAACTGAATGTCTTTGGTGGGGGCCTGGTAAGTGGGCATTGGTCTCTCCGGTTATTCCGCGGCGCTTTTGGTTATTGTCACGCTTTGCAGCATGTCCTGGACAAGCTGCATTTGCGATTTGAGGTCGTCGATTGCGATATCAAGCTCTGCTCGCTGCAATTCCATATCGTTCAGCCGCATGCTTGCGAGGCCAAGGGTGCGGTCCAGCTGCGTGGCCTGTTGGTCGCCTTGATAGTAAAGATTGAGCAGTTGGCGGATCTCTTCGAGGCTGAAGCCGAACCGTTTGCCGCGCAAGATCAGTTTAAGCCGCGCGCGATCCCGCCGCGTGAATAGCCGTTTTTGGCCCTCGCGAATTGGAAACAACAGCTCCTTAGCTTCATAAAAACGCAAAGTTCGGGGCGTGACAGCAAAGGCGTCACACATCTCGCGAATGGATAGGGTTTCTGTGGTCATAACGATTTAAACTCAACATTTATGCTCACCGCGACCGAACGAGGCGCCATACAGCGAGTTCTACAGTATAAGTTGACGTGCACGTAAGCGAAACGTCACGTCACTTCTGACCTGTCGAGAATCGGCTGAGAATAGTGGTGGGTTAAGGTCGTTATATTCCGCGGACGTCGACGGATCAGTCGGCGCTAACGGATCGAACATAATTTCGCAGGCTGTTCAGCTCGGCCATAATTTCATCTAATTCGCGGCGTCTGTTGGCCAGTTCGGCCAATTGGTGGTCGGCCATCGCGACCCATGCGATGTTTTGCGTGCGACCTTCAGGGTCGGCATCATAAAGCTCCAACCATTGCCGGATCTCTTCCAGTGAGAAGCCAAACCGGCGACCGCGCAGGATTAAGGTCATTCGGGCAACCTCACGCGGGCCATAAAATCGCGCACGGCCTTCGCGTACCGGTCTTAGTAATTCAATGTATTCATAGTGGCGCAATGTTCGCGGCGTGGCGTCAAACCGCGCGCACATCTGTTTAAAGTTTAACCGATCGTCTGTCATTCAGAGCCCCCCCGCCCTTTTTTAGAATGTGCAACAGGTGCGGCCAGATTGCAAAGCATGTTCCCTCTTGCACCTTGGTGCTGGCCTAGGGATAGCTAGCGTATTCGCCGGAAGACGGCACAAAGGAGTGGCCAAATGGCGATCACAGCCGAACAAAAATCCAAGATGATCCACCAATTCATTGACGCATTGCCGTTCTCAAGGGCGCTGGAAATGACGTTGGAGGAGCTGGGTGATGGTGTTGCCACGATCTCAATGCCCTATTCGGAGGCGCTGATCGGGGACCCGCAAACTAAGGTGATCCATGGGGGGGCGGTTTCAGCCTTGATGGATACCTGCGGAGGTGCGGCAGTGATGTGCTATGGCGACGTGATCATGCCGACAGCGACCCTTGATCTGCGCATTGACTATATGCGTCCAGCGACGCCGGGACAGCGGATTACTGCGCAAGCGACATGTTATCATATGACCCGGTCGGTGGCTTTTGTGCGGGCATCAGCCTGGGATGAGGATGAAGCACGCCCGGTGGCAAGTGCTGCAGGTGCATTTACCATTGAGCGACCCAAAGAGGTCTCATCATGAGCCGGTCCCGGCCCGAGCCGGTACAAGTGGTCAAACAGCGGCGTGATGCGGCCCTGAAAGCGCTGGTCGACGGGGTTCCCTACATCAAGTTTCTGAATATTGAGTTTGACCGGCGTGGTGATGAGCTGACGGCTGTGATGCGTTTTGATCCCAAGATCATCGGTAACCCATTGCTGCCCGCGATCCATGGCGGGGCGACGGCGGCGTTTCTGGAAACCGCAGCGATCATAGAGATCAGCTGGCAAATGTTGTGGAATGATATCGAAAGCGGGGTGTTTGAGGCCGGTGCGCTGGATCCGGTCAGATTGCCTCGATTGCCCAAGACTATCGATTTCACGGTCGACTACCTCCGCTCTGGCTTGCCGCGCGATGCGTATGCGCGGGCGCGGGTCAATCGCAGCGGGCGGCGGTATGCCAGTGTGTATGTTGAGGCATGGCAAGATAATCGCCAAAAGCTATTTGCGTCCGCAACGGGGCATTTTCTGATGCCGACGAAAGAAACCCCCTAAGTGAGTGTAATCAACACTCTGGATGTGCCGCTTAGCCATCGCCGCGTTCTAAAGATCGCTATTCCGATTGTGTTGTCGAATGCGACAGTGCCGATTTTGGGGGCGGTTGATACCGGTGTTGTTGGCCAATTGGGGGCTGCGGCGCCTATTGGGGCAGTTGGCATTGGGGCGATCATCCTTGTGACGGTTTATTGGATTTTCGGCTTTTTACGGATGGGTACGGTTGGTCTGACCAGCCAAGCGTTGGGCGCCAAAGACAGTGCCGAAGTGTCGGCATTGTTGACGCGCGTTCTGATGATCGGGGGGGCAGCTGGTCTGGTCCTGATCATATTCCAGATCCCGATCTTTTGGGCTGCATTCCAGATCTCACCTGCCAGTGCTGAGGTTGAGGGGATGGCGCGTGACTATATGCAGATCCGGATCTTCTCAGCCCCGGCTGCGATTGCGATTTTCGGTATCACCGGCTGGTTGATTGCGCAGGAACGTACGACTGCTGTCTTGTTCGTTCAGCTCTGGATGAATGGCGTGAATATCGCGCTGGATGTGATCTTTGTGCTTGGCTTTGGTTGGGGCGTTGAGGGCGTGGCAATCGCCACCTTGATCGCGGAATGGAGCGGGCTGGCGCTGGGCCTGTGGCTGTGTCGGGCGGCCTTTGGCGTGCCGGCATGGCGTGACTGGGTACGGGTCTTCGACAAGGCGCGGCTGTGGCACATGGCGGCGGTCAACACTGACATCTTGATCCGGTCTGTGCTGCTGATGGCAGCCTTTACATCGTTCTTGTTCCTTGGCTCAGATTTTGGCGATGTGACGCTGGCCTCAAACCAGATCTTGCTGCAATTTCTCTATATTACGGCCTATGCAATGGACGGGTTTGCTTTTGCCGCCGAAACTCTGGTGGGGCAAGCTTTTGGCGCACGGGCGTCGCAGTCGATCCGGCGCAGTGCCCAGATGACCAGCATCTGGGGGTTGGCGATCTGCATCATTTTATCGGGGGCTTTTGCGCTTAGCGGAGGCTGGTTAATCGACGTTATGGCAACCGCGCCTGAGATCCGGGCCGAGGCGCGGATCTACCTGCCTTGGATGATTGCGGCACCATTGATGGGCTGTGCGGCCTGGATGTTAGACGGCATCTTTATCGGTGCGACCCAAACCCGTGACATGCGCAACATGATGATCATTTCAATTGTGATCTATGTGATTGCAGCCTTCGCGCTGATCCCGCCATTTGGCAATCACGGGCTGTGGGCGGCGTTGCTGATTTCATTCATAGCGCGTGGCGTGACGTTGGGCCTGCGTTATCCGGCGTTGGAGCGTGCGGCGGCGGCGGCGACTTAAAGCCAGCGGTCGCGATCTGTGCCGACCGCGTCGGCCACGTTTGCAAACCCGTGTTGTTCTAACAGCTGGTCCAATCCGGTGACGATACGTCCGACCAATGACAACCCACCAAAAACCAACCCTGTATAAAGCTGTACTGCACTGGCACCTGCTGTGATCTTGGCAAAAGCTTGCTCGGGCGAGCTGACACCGCCGACACCGATCAGGGGCAATTGCCCGTCGGTCAGTTGGGAGAGTTGGGCCAGAACCCGTGTGCTCCGCTCAAACAACGGGGCGCCTGACAGGCCACCAGCTTGGGTTGCGTCGGCGCTGTTCAGGTTAGTTCGGTCCAGCGTCGTGTTGGTTGCGATGATGCCGCTGACACCAGCCGCTAAGGCGACGTCGGCGATATCTGCCAGTTCGTGGATGCTGAGGTCTGGCGCAATTTTCAAAAACACTGGAATCGGCCGCTCAAGCGCGTTGCGCGCGGCCATTACACCCGCCAACAAACCTGCAAGTGCTGCCTTACCCTGCAGATCGCGCAGCTTTTCGGTATTGGGTGAGGACACATTGACCGTTGCGAAATCAACCAGCCCGCCACAATGAGCCAGAACTTGCGCAAAATCGGCGGCTTTATCAGTGCTGTCTTTGTTGGCCCCAAGGTTTAGACCAATGACCGTATCCGTGGGGCGACGCGTCAGACGCGCGGCCATTGCCGCCATACCGTCATTGTTAAAGCCAAAGCGATTGATCGCGGCTTGATCGGCAGTCAGCCTGAAAAGACGTGGCTTGGGATTGCCAGGTTGGGCGCGCGGGGTGGTGGCCCCAACCTCCAGAAACCCAAAGCCGGCGCGCGACAACGGCCCCAACGCATCGGCGTTCTTGTCAAAACCTGCGGCCAGCCCAAGAGGGTTTGGCAGTGTCATTCCTGCCAGTTGTGTCTGCAGCCGGGCAGAGGTGATCGCACCGGGCAGGGAGGCCAGTCCGCCATTCAAGGCCGCCAATGCCAGATTATGGGCCCACTCTGGGTCCAACTGGCGCATCACGGCCATACCCATCTTTTCCAGCATCCTCAGAGGTCCGCCGGAAATTGGTGTACGCCATCGACCAGCGGCAGGGGTACATGCCACGACATTTGTGACCGGCGCAGCGGCGCATAAAGATGCGGGAATAGATCATCGCCACGCGACGCCTCCCACTCCAAATCTTGGCCAAGTATCTCGATATTGTAGGCCAATAGCTCCAAGCCCTCAACATCCGCAAAATGCTTGGCGGCGGTTTCAGCGGCCTGCTCAGCGGTGGAAAAGTGGATATAGCCGTCAGCTATATCAATCGGCGCACCGGCGGTTTGGCCAATGGCTTGCAAGTCGGCCCATTCATCGGCCCTGAGAATTTTGTAAATTAACATGCCGATGAGATGCCGCTTTCAGCGCCTTGCGTCAAGCATCACAAAACTGAGGCGAACCTACTATGTGGCGACTTTACTTCGCGGATCGGTGCGGCCAAGCTGACTGCATCCAACAAATCCATAGGGGGATTTTAAATGCTCGCGCGTATTTTGTGTTCGACGGCCATACTGGCCGCAATGGGGGGTGCAGCTACTGCTGACACCACTTTGCAAATTCTGCATTTCAACGATCTGCACAGCCGGATCGAACCGATCAATCGTTTCGACAGCACGTGCAACGCCGAAGATGACGCCGCTGGCGAGTGTTTCGGCGGAATGGCGCGTATTGCGACTGCGATTAACTCGCTGCGCGATGAGAATACCATCGTCGTTGTTGGCGGTGATCTGTTCCAAGGCTCGCTGATGTACACCACATACAAAGGTGACGTCGAAGCAGAGATGATGAACGCCATCAATCTGGATGTTCTGGCACTTGGTAACCACGAGTTTGACGATGGCCCAGAGAATCTGGCGCGGTTCGTTGATATGGTCGATTTCCCCGTCATTGGTGGCAACCTGGACCTGACACGATCTGACGTACTGGGGGGCCGTATTGGCGACAGTGTGGTCCTGGATGTGAACGGCACTCAGGTCGGGATCGTCTCTTCCCTGACAGTAGACACCATTGAGATTGCGGACCCCGGACCGCTGGTCATCTTCCAAGATGAGATCGATGCGATGCAGGCCGATGTGGATGCGATGACCGAAGCCGGCATCGACATCATCATTGCCGTGACCCATGTCGGGTTTCGCACTGATATGATGATTGCTGAGGCTGTGACAGGTCTGGATGCAATCGTTGGCGGACATTCCAACACGTATCTTTCGGCAACGGACCCCGACCGGGATGGCGCATATCCCACATTCGCAACCAACCCAGACGGTGCGCTGGTGCCGGTGGTGCAGGCATACGCCTATTCAAAGTACTTGGGTGTACTGGAGCTTAATTTCGACGATGCGGGCAACGTGATCTATGCGGGCGGCAATACGATGCTGCTGGACGCGAGTGTTGTGCCTGATCCGATCATCGCCGCGCGGGTTGCCGAACTGGCGGAACCGATCTCAGAAGCGATGTCGATTGTTGTCGCAGAAACGTCTGAGCCGATTGAAGGCGATCGGTCATTTTGTCGTGCGGTTGAATGCCAGATGGGCAATCTGGTTGCTGACGCAATGTTGGACCGGACCCGCGATCAGGGCGTGACGATTGCCATTCAAAATGGGGGCGGCCTTCGCGCTTCCATCGATGGTGGTGACGTGACTATGGGTGAGATCCTGACTGTTTTGCCATTCCAGAACATGGTTGCGACATTCCAGCTAAGCGGCGCGAATGTCATCGCGGCGCTTGAAAACGCGGTCAGTGAAGTTGAGGATGGTGCAGGTCGTTTCGCACAGGTTGCTGGTATCCGCTACACATGGGACGCCGCCGCCGAGCCGGGCAGCCGCGTTGTCAGCGTGGAAGTTGAAACCGCCGATGGATTTGCCGCGATTGATCCTGAAACGGTCTACGGCGTTGCTACCAACAACTACATGCGCGGTGGTGGCGACGGATATTCGGTTTTCGCCGTCGAAGGTATGAACGCTTATGATTTCGGTCCTGGGCTGGAGCAAGTTGTGGCCGACTACATGGCGGGAAACACGCCTTATACGCCGTTCGTCGAGGGGCGTATCACCCGCCTGAACTAAACGTGCGAAATTGACTGCAACGGCCGGGCCTAATGCGCCCGGCCGTTTGCTTTTTGCTGCTATGCAGCATCGTTATGGTGGGTTGCTGAACGTGTCAGTTGTGAAGCGCCTTCGCGCTATCATCTGCAGAGCACAACACGCGTACAGACAACCGCCCCCGACAGGAGCAGCACCGTGACTTATCTCGTTGAAAAAAAATCCGCACCGCCGCTCAAAACGTGTCCAATATAACCGTACCGTGGCTGCATTGGCGAACCTATCGCTAAACACAATGCTGGATCTTAACACCTTCCGTGGCGATGCTGCAAAAATTGCCTGCAAAACTGTATACGGCGTCTAATTAGTGCTTCTTGATCAGGCGTCTGCCGGGCTAAGACATAGCCCATGTGTGGACGCATGACCCTGACCCATCCGAACGATGCGATGGCGCAAACCTTTGGCGCCGCGCCGTCGAATGTTCTACCGGATGGCCCACAATACAATATCTGTCCGACCCAAGACGTCGTAGTCGTGACTTCGAACGATGGTACACGCCATTTGCGGGTTATGCGGTGGGGGTTTCTGCCACATTGGTACAAATCCGCCACTGACGGCCCACTACAGATTAATGCGCGCAGCGAAACAATCGCGGATAAGCCGGCTTTTCGCGCTGCCTGCCGAACTCGCCGCTGCCTGATCCTTGCGACCGGGTTTTACGAATGGACCAAGGACACAGCCGGGAACCGCCTGCCTTGGTATATTGCGCCACGCGACCAGCAGCCATTGGTCTTTGCCGGAATCTGGCAAGACTGGTGTGTTGATGAGGCGGCGTTCACCACCTGCGCCATCGTCACCTGCAGCGCTGGCGCTGGCTTGCGCCACATTCACCACCGAGAGCCTGTAAGCCTTGGTCCTGATCAATGGGCGCTGTGGCTGGGTGAGCAGGGCATGGGTGCGGCCACGCTGATGAAACCAGCGCCAGACGACCGGTTTGTTGCCTACCGTGTCGCCCCAAAGGTCAATTCCAATCGCGCCCAAGGCCCCGATCTGATCGACCCGATCTTGATCGAGGAGCTATAGACAGAAAACGGGCCGCACCAAGATTTGGGCGGCCCAGCTAGTCTAGGGAGGATCTTGCTCTCGACAACTTTATTTTAGTATTGCTGCCGTTAAGGAAACAATGCTCTGGAAAAGAGGCAAAAGTGTGTCCGCGGGCCACCTGAGACCTGACATGCAATTTTACAGGTGTGGAAGGGCTTGCAGATGACGCCCGAAAGCCGATATAGTTGTGAGGCGATGCGGGTATAGCTTAGTGGTAAAGCTCCTGCCTTCCAAGCAGATTATGTCGGTTCGATTCCGTCTACCCGCTCCAAAACCTCTTCCCATCGCACCATGATTTTGCATCTGCCGCTTGTGTGGGATTGCACAGCGTTCTATCTGACAATGTAGAAACGCACAGAGAGACGCATGGCAGCGCAAGACCCGCATACCCCTAAGACACCGATGAAAAGTGAAGAAGACCGACCCGGTTCCAAGCGGATCGGATCTCTGCGTGCATTGCTGCCGTTTCTGTCGCCCTATTCGTGGTTGATGGCTCTGTCGATTGCTGCGCTGGTTCTGACGGCATGTGTCTCATTGGTGTTGCCGCTGGCCGTGCGCCGCGTCGTCGATGGGTTCGAGACCGAAAGTTCGACACTTCTGGATCAGTATTTTTTGGCGGCCTTGGCAGTTGCCGCCCTTTTGGCGGTTGGGACCGGACTGCGATATTATCTGGTCACCCGACTGGGTGAGCGCGTAGTCGCTGATATCCGCAAGGCCGTCTTTGACCGGATGATCGGGATGAGTCCGGCATTTTTTGAGAAAATAATGACCGGCGAAGTTCTGAGCCGGATCACCACAGATACCACGCTGCTGTTGGCGGTCATCGGGTCGTCCATGTCGGTGGCGCTGCGCAATGTGCTGATTTTCCTTGGTGGTTTGGGCTTTATGCTGATTACTTCGGCCAAGCTGACCGGACTGGTTTTGTTGATTGTCCCCCTGGTGATTGTTCCGATTGTTGTTCTGGGCCGCCGCCTGCGCGTTCTAAGCCGTGAGAATCAGGATTGGATCGCCGAAAGCTCTGGCAATGCGTCTGAGGCGCTGTCCAGCGTGCAGACGGTGCAGGCCTTTACCCATGAGTTGCCCAGTGCAGCGACCTTTGCCGCTGTGACCGAGCGCAGTTATGTAAGTGCCAGAAAGCGGATAGGTACGCGGGCCGTCATGACCATGATCGTCATCTTCCTGGTCTTCTCAGGCGTAGTTGGTGTGCTGTGGATTGGTGCGCGGGACGTGCGCGCCGAGGCGATGAGCATTGGTTTGCTGATCCAGTTCTTGATCTATGCAATCATGGTGGCGGGATCAGTTGGTGCCCTAAGCGAAATTTGGGGCGAGTTGCAGCGTGCCAGTGGTGCGACGGAGCGGTTGGTCGAACTTCTGTACAGCGAGGATAAAGTCGGCGATCCGGTCAGCGGTAAGGCACTGCCGCAAGGTGGCGCTGGCGATATCATCTTTGAAGACGTGCACTTTCATTATCCCACACGGCCAGAAACAGCGGCTTTGGTTGGGGTTAATATCCGGATTAAACCAGGTGAAACAGTCGCACTTGTCGGGCCGTCCGGTGCGGGTAAATCAACGATTTTACAGTTATTGCTTCGGTTCTATGATCCGGACGCGGGTAAGATCACGCTGGACGGTGTGCCATTGCGCGAAATGGACCGCGTTACGTTCCGCCATTCTATGGCACTGGTCCCGCAAGATCCTGTAATTTTTGCGACCTCAGCGCGCGAAAATATCCGGTTTGGTCGTCCTTCAGCCACGGACGCCGAGGTTGTGGTGGCAGCACAGGCCGCAGCAGCGCATGAGTTCCTGAGCGCATTGCCAGATGGCTATGACACCTATGTCGGTGAGCGTGGGATCATGTTGTCCGGCGGCCAAAAGCAACGCATCGCTATTGCGCGCGCCATTTTACGCGACGCATCTATTTTATTGCTGGATGAGGCCACCAGCGCGCTGGACGCCGAGAGTGAGCGCGCGGTTCAGATCGCCGTCTCAGAGTTAAGCGAAGGCCGCACCACCCTGATTGTTGCCCATAGGCTGGCGACCGTGAAGCAGGCTGACCGGATCCTGGTTCTGGATGGTGGACAGATTGTCGCCGAAGGCACACACGACGCGCTCGTTGCAGAAGGTGGGCTTTATGCACGGTTGGCGCGGCTTCAATTCACTGCTGGAATGGCTGCGGAATAGCCGCCGTAGCGTTACGCTTGCGAATTGGCGCGATCTTGCCCATTTTAACCGGATCAGAGCGTCATAAGACGCCAGGTTAAAGGGGAGGACGACATGGGTAGGTTTGCCAATGCCGCAGATATTGCGATAATCGAAGCCGAACAGCCATGGCCGACCAGCCAGCCTGCTGCAACGCTTTATGAGCTTTTGAGCAACACCAAGGACAAGTTTGGAACGCTTAATGCGCTGAGCTTTCAATTGTTGTCAGGCCCCAAAGACAAGGCCGAGACGCTGACATGGGGTGATTTCCATGGTCGAGTGACGCAGGCCGCCAATATGTTTCGCGCTCTGGGTATCGGGGAAACCGATACCGTCGCCTATATTCTTCCCAACTGTAATGAGACCGCCGTGACCCTGATCGGTGCCACGGTTGCAGGCATCGCCGCCCCTATAAATCCGCTGTTGGAGCCTGAACAGATCGCCGCAATCCTGCGTGAAACCAATGCCAAGGTTGTGGTCACGCTGCGCGCATTTCCCAAAACTGACGTCGCCCAGAAGGTGGCAGAGGCCGTGGCTCTGACCCCCAATGTCACGACAGTTCTCGAAGTGGACCTGTTGGGCTATCTGACGCCGCCCAAAAGCTGGATCGTGCCCCTGATCCGCCCCAAGAATCCAGTGCGCCATAACGCACGGGTCCTTAGTTTTAGTCAGGAAGTGGCTAAATTCCGCAATGATGCACTGGATTTTGCCGATAGTGACGGCGACCGGGTGGCTGCGTATTTCCATACTGGTGGCACAACCGGCATGCCCAAAGTCGCGCAGCACAAATATTCGGGCATGATTTATAATGGTTGGATCGGCCATACGCTGCTGTTCACTGAGCATGACAATGTGATGTGTCCGCTGCCGCTGTTCCATGTCTTTGCCTGCCACGTCATCTTGATGGCGATGATTGCATCCGGCGCACACGTGGTTTTTCCGACGCCGCAAGGCTATCGCGGCGACGGTGTCTTTGACAATTTCTGGAAGCTGGTGGAGCGGTGGAATATTACCTTCATCATCACGGTGCCAACCGCGTTGGCGGCGTTGATGCAACGTCCAGTGGATGCCGACATCTCCTCGGTCAAAACCGCGTTCTCTGGTTCGTCCCCATTGCCGGTTGAGCTGTTTCACCGGTTTGAAAAGGCGACTGGCATCACATTAATTGAGGGTTACGGCCTGACCGAGGCGACTTGCCTTGTGAGCTGCAACCCGGTTGAGGGCGAAAAGAAGATCGGATCGGTCGGCGTTCCGTTCCCTCACACTGAGGTCAAGATCCTTAAGCAGACACCTGACGGCCCAGTTGAGTGCGGCGTTGATGAGGTTGGTGAGATCTGCATCGACAGTCCCGGTGTCTTTGAGGGGTCGACCTATACCGAGTCTGACAAAAATCTTGATCTGTTCCATGACGATTACTTTTTGCGCACCGGTGACTTGGGTCGGATCGACGCCGATGGCTATATCTGGATCACTGGACGCGCCAAGGATCTGATCATCCGGGGTGGTCACAATATCGACCCTGCAGAAATCGAGGAGGCATTGGCAGGCCATCCAGCAGTTGCGTTTGCGGGTGCCATTGGTCAGCCAGACGCCTTTGCCGGTGAGTTGCCTTGTGTCTATGTTGAGCTGATAGCAGGCGCTAAGACAGATATTGATGAATTGATGACCTATTGTAATGAGCATGTGCATGAACGCGCAGCTCGGCCCAAGCATCTGGAAATCGTTGACGAGTTGCCCAAAACTGCCGTGGGTAAGGTTTTTAAGCCGGATCTGCGCAAACGGGCGATCACGCGGGTCTATAACGCGGCGCTGGTTGCGGCTGACGTCGACGCAAAGGTCACATCCGTGATCGACGACAAGAAGCTGGGACTTGTTGCCGTGATTGAGCGTGGCGCTGATGTCGACGAAGATCAGGTTACGCGTCTATTGGGTGAGTTTACCCGGCCTTGGCGCTGGTCTGACGCCGCCTAGGATCGTTTGACGTCCATTTGAATTGACGCCGCCGCCCTGTTTAACACTGGGTGGCGGCGTTTTTCGTAGTCGAGGCATTACAGGAGCTTGCGTTTTTGGGTCGCTCCCAAGACAGTCGCATGATCAGTCCCAGCCCTCGGGAGGCCCCATGCCTTGCGCGCATCTTGACCAGATCATCCTTAAGCTACCCAACGAGGCCAGCAAAACCGACGCTGCCTGTGCGGAGTGCGTGCCCATCGGGAACACGTGGGTACGCCTGCGGATGTGCCGACGCTGCGGCCATTTCGGACGTTGCGACAGTTCTCCTCACCGGCATGCACGGGCCCATTTTGAGGCGAGTGGCCATCCGGTTTTGACCAGTTTTGAGATGGATCAACGGTGGTCATGGTGTTTTGGGGATGAAGCGGTCGTTGATAAACGTGGCGCGCTTGGCGCATGACCAAATGACTGCGCCCCCCGTTCTTGGTAATCTCGTGGCCCGTCGGCTATTTTTGCAACGCCATGGATTGGGCGATGCGCCTGCTGGTGTGGCATCGGGCGCCGCACTTGCAGAGCTGATCACTGATCTGGGGTTTGTTCAGGTCGACAGCGTGAACACCTTGGCGCGCGCCCATGACATGGTCCTTTATTCGCGCCGCCCAACCTATCGCCCCAAAAACCTGCGCAGGCTGGCGGATTGCGACCGGGCGGTGTTTGAGCATTGGACGCATGACGCCTCGGTCATTCCGACTGAGTTCTATCCCCATTGGCGGCTAAAGTTTGATCGCGATGCCGTCCGTCTGGGGCAGCGTTGGAAAGAATGGCGGCGCGAAGGCTTTCACGAAAAGACCCACGATATATTGCGGCATGTGTCGGATTATGGCCCTGTCAGCTCTGCTGAGGTTGGTGTGGGCGAGGAGCGGGGCAGCGGGGGCTGGTGGGACTGGCATCCCTCAAAGACCGCACTTGAATATCTATGGCGCACTGGCGCGCTGTCGGTGACCAAACGTGTCGGGTTTCGCAAGTTTTATGATCTGACGGAACGCGTGATCCCGGCCGTGCATTTGGCGCCCCGTCCAGATGTGGCTGAGACGATTGAGTGGGCCTGCAAGGCGGCACTGGATCGGTTGGGGTTTGCAACCTCCGGGGAGCTGGCGGCGTTTTGGGATCTGATCACACCCCTTGAGGCCAGGCGCTGGTGCCAAGATGCGTTGGCGCAAGGCCGGATAATTGAGGTCGATGTCGAGATGTCGGGGGGCAGGGGGGTGCGACGCAGCTTTGCTTGGCCAGATGTCTTGCAGCAGGCCGCTTGTGCGCCGGGCGCACCGGCGCGCGTTCGATTGCTCAGCCCGTTTGATCCAGCACTCCGCGACCGAAAGCGTGCCGAGCGGTTGTTTGGATTTCACTACCGGATCGAAATTTTCGTGCCCGAGGCGCAGCGCCGCTATGGCTACTATGTCTTTCCGGTCCTTGAAGGGGACCGGCTGATCGGGCGAATTGACGTGAAATGCAATCGGCCTGATGCGTGTTTAGAGGTGGCGGCGTTCTGGCCCGAGATCGGCGTCGCCCTTGGTAAAGGTCGCGTTGCCCAGATCTGTAGTGAGCTGGAACGGGTCGGACGCTTTACAGATTGCCCGACACTGCGCTTTGCGCCTGATTGGCAACGTATATCGGTCCGCTAAAACGCGATTCCGCTCGATTATTTCACCTTTTCCATCGATTTCTCACGCCCCTGA
Organism: Paracoccaceae bacterium; assembly: GCA_047623825.1. GTDB lineage: Bacteria > Pseudomonadota > Alphaproteobacteria > Rhodobacterales > Rhodobacteraceae > JBLHOS01. Next base: position 45,229 of record JBLHOS010000014.1, read on the forward strand.
GATCAACTTTCACGCAATTGAGAGGTTGGTGCATAGTGGTATTATATTCTGTGCATATGCGCACCATGTTACAGTATTTCCGTACGCCTCCGGCGAGGGCCGTCTTTTCGGGTGATGTGAGATTTTGTATCGTTTGCAGTCATGAGCAGCAACACCCCCCCC
>JBLHOS010000015.1:0-40982 GCA_047623825.1 Paracoccaceae bacterium
TCCAAGCTCCCCTATGGTTCTGTGATCTCGTTCGAGAGCGGAATTTGTAGTTATGTTTATGGATGTGAAGCACATTTTTTCAGCTATTATAAATTGTTGATCGCCATTGGCCTGGATAGATTGAACGGACCTACCGATTTCAACAACCCGTTTCGAATGCAACACAGACAGGTCCATAGACATCGTCCAGCATTTATTGACCCGACCTTCTGCGCATTCATCTATAATTTGCACACAGTAAACAATACACTTGGATATAATCATGCTACCGGTGAGTACCCACGCGATTTAAGGCGCCTCAAGGCCAATTGCCCTGAACTAGAAGACAATGACGCGGTGGCCGCGACCGAAGCAAAACTTAGGGCAGGGTTTCCTTTCCTGACCGGTGAACGTCTCACTTCGATAATGCTGGAGAGTGCTAGGCTTTCGTCGGCATAGCATCCAATTCTGTGGCGCCTAGCTGCGAATTCCTACGCGAAACCATCCGCATCTGTCATGTGGCTCTGGCCCAAAAGTCGGTCAATTCGGACCTAGACTGAATAGTTGATCCCACGCCTCTTATCGGCGGCAGAGCGGACAAAGGTGCCGGTGGACGGACCCGATTGGACCGGTGCGAACAGCCCAAAGCCGACCTTCGTGCTAGCAGCGGCAACCGACGGCTTAGAGAACTTTGAACCAATTTTAAGCGCAGCAGCGTAGAAAATCAGCGACAGAAGTTTCGCCCCAGAGCGGACACTCACAATAAAAGTCTGCACTGCGATGCAAGCTACTCAAAGCAAATATTCGTCGTCAGCCCAGTATTCTCAAAGGCTGGATGGTAGCTAGAAAATCATGTCACTCGATCCTATTAACGTGGTGCTGCCTTGTGGGCTTATCACGTCCAAGACCGGTAAGAAAAACTGATCATTGACCACACGGCGCGCCTAAGTTGTGCTGTGGCTCCCAACTTCAGAAAATATTGTTGACCGATCGATAATGGGCGGTTGGAAGTTTAATAGGTACGTCTTTGCGGTTGACACCTGCCTAGGAGTGGCGGCGGTCTCAGCCGAAATTGTGTAGTTTGACAGGGGCTCGGCCTAATGGAAATATCAAGGAATATGTCGGATATGTCACATGTGCGTCCTTGTCGCACTTTACGTCGGATGCTTAAAAAAACTGATATATATCAAATATTTAGACGATAAAATAATGACCGTATATTTTGAATATTTGAACAAGGAATGACGCTGTCATCGACAAATGCTTTATATTACTGAGTGCGCCGTTGAATACGGCCCTATCGAGCTACCTACAGGGTCTGTTGAAAACGGGAGAACAGCATGGAAACTCTATCACTGGGTCAATACGATTTGATCTTTAATGCATTTTCGTTCGGCTTCGCGACGCTTGCGGCCGCAACGCTCTTCTTCTGGCTAAGTATCGGTCAGGTGAAGCCCCAATACAAAACCGCCCTTGTGGTTACCGGCTTGGTGACTTTCATTGCGGCCTACCACTACTATCGCATCGGACAAAGCTGGAACGAAGCTTATGTCCTCGTCGACGGCGCATATGTCGCTAGTGAAAAAGCCTTTAATTCAGCATACCGCTATGTTGACTGGCTTTTGACCGTGCCACTTCTTTTGATCGAACTGATCTTGGTGATGAGCCTCACCAAATCCGAAACCGTATCACGTGCAACACGCCTTGGCCTTTTGGCACTGGTGATGGTCGCATTGGGATATCCGGGCGAAGTATCCGATTCGAACAACGTGCGTTGGGTCTTCGGCCTGCTGTCGATGGTTCCATTCTTGTGGATCGTCTACGAATTGTACGTCGGTCTAGGCAAGGCAATCGAAAGCCAGCCAGAAAATGCTCGCGGTCTTGTCAGAACTGCGCGTAACGTAACTGTCCTGAGCTGGTGCTTTTACCCAGTGGTCTACTTTGCGGGCGCAATCGGGCTCGAGGGCGCAACAGCCACAGTTGTGGTCGAAGTCGGATACACTATTGCAGACATCATCTCCAAAGCCGGCTTTGGTGTCCTAATCGTCATGATTGCAATGCGCAAAAGCGAAGATCCCGTAGGCCAAAAACCTTCGACTGCTAGCGCTTAAAAAAACTCCAGACCGCTCCCGCATTTCGGGGGCGGTCATCTTTCTTCACCAGATTGGATGTTTTTGATGTTCGATATAAAATATCGTTCGGCTGTATCGCTCAATGACGTGGATGCGGAGATAAACCGCCTTGTGGCATCTATGCCATCACGTGTGACGGATGCCGCAAAATATCATCTGTCCGCTGGCGGAGCGCGCGTTCGCGCGCAACTGGGCATTGAAGCTGCTGCAGCGCTCAACCTGTCAGCGCAGGCCTCTATCGCTTGCGCCGCAGCACCCGAACTTTTGCACAACGCCTCATTGGTCCACGATGATCTTCAGGACGGCGACGTCATCCGCCGCGGCGCGGCGACCGTTTGGTCAAAGTACGGAAACGATATAGCAATTTCGACCGGCGATCTATTGATCTCAGCCGCCTACATGGCGATAGCTAACCACCCACACCCCGCGCGCGCATTAGGCATGATGCACCATGCCATTGCAGTCACGATTGCGGGTCAGACCGCAAATTGTAGCGCTGGAATTCCGACGCCCGAAGAATGCGCGAACGTTGCCGCAAATAAATCTGGCCCCCTTCTGGCCCTACCTATTTGTCTGGCGCTGATCGCAGCTCAAGTTCCGGGACACGATATCGCCGAACGCGCTGGTCGGGCTTTGGCCATTGCCTACCAGACCCTTGATGATATCGATGACCGCGCAGCCGATCTGGCGATCGGAGCCCCGAATATTTGTCTTTCGCTTGAGGCCGGTGGCTACGCGCCGGATCACGCGCAAGCCCTCGCCTGTGATCGGGCAAGTTCCGCATTACATACGGCACGGCGAGAAGCCTGCGCGCTGCCAAACAATGTAGGCGGCTCTTTTCTACGGCTCGCCGACCGACTTGAAATTCAACTGGAGGCAATTGTTAATGCCACGTGACACCACTTTTTCGGCCCCACAATTAGCTATCGTTGCTGGAGCCGGTTTTGGTGGTATTGCCGCCGCATTGAGATTGCGGGCCAAAGGCTACGAAGTCCATCTCATTGACAGGTGTCCCCGTCTTGGAGGGCGCGGTCAGGTTTTCGAAAAAGATGGTTATCGTCATGATGCTGGGCCAACAGTTTTGACAGCCCCGCATCTATTTGAAGAATTGTTCGCGCTGTTTGGTAAAAAGATGTCGGACTACGTGACCCTAGTGGAGCCCAATCCCTGGTATAGATTTCAATACCATGACGGAGATACATTTGACTATGGACCCACAGATGCCGCCACTGAAGCGGAGATAAACCGTATCTCGCCAAATGATGTCCCAGGCTATCGCCGCATGGCGGCATGGTCGAAGAAAATCTATGATGTGGGCTTCACGAAGCTTTCGGACGTCCCGTTCCATTCTTTGACCTTCATGATCAAACAGATCCCAGATCTATTGCGGCTCCGCTCATTTGAAAGCGTCTGGGCAATGGTATCGCGACACCTCAAAGACGACAAGCTGCGCCGCGCCTTTTCAATTCAACCGCTGCTGCTGGGTGGTAACCCGTTTTCGACGACTGCCATCTACGGCATGATAAATCATCTCGAACGGGAACACGGGGTCTGGTTCGCCATGGGTGGAACCGGTGCGCTTGTGGACGCTTTTGCACAGCTGATGCGAGAGGAAGGCATTGAAGTGTCCCTCAATACGACCATCGCACAGATCAAGGTCGACAACGGACACGCAACAGGCGTCATTCTGGAATCTGGTCAACATCTTGATGCAGATGTCGTCGTGTCCAACATGGATCCAGTTCACGTTTACCGGAACATGTTACCACAAACGCAAATTACAAAAGTGGCCAAGATGCGGTCAAAAAAGTCCAGATTGTCGATGGGCCTTTACGTGATGTACTTCGGTGCAACCAAGACATGGCCAGACGTTGCACACCATACGGTGTGGTTCGGTGAACGCTATAAAAGCCTGCTGCACGATATTTTTGAAAATAAAAAACTTGCCGACGATTTTTCACTTTATGTCCACCGGCCCACGGCGACCGATCCCAGTTTCGCACCAGATGGATGTGACAGTTTTTACGTGCTGTGCCCCGTCCCTAATTTAAGCGGTGGACAGGACTGGGAAGTTGAAGGCCCAAAGCTGCATGACCGTATCGTTGCAGCCCTCGATGCCACGATGCTACCAGGACTGCGTGATCACATCACTGCCGAATTTGCGATGTCACCAGAAGATTTCAGCAATGATTACCTTTCCGTGGATGGTGCTGGATTCTCCCTTTCGCCGTTCTTCAGACAGTCCGCATGGTTCAGGTTCCACAACCGCGGTGAAGGCGTCCGCGATCTTTATTTTGTTGGGGCTGGCACACATCCCGGCGCAGGATTGCCAGGGGTAGTTTCATCGGCAAAGGTTCTGGAAACACTCATACCGGTTTCGGAAACTGTGTCGTGACCCCCGAAGAAACTATGGCACATCACGCGCGCAGCTTCGCGCCTGCAACGCGGTTCCTGCCGCGACATGACCGCAAGCGCGTCGCGCGGCTTTATGTGTTGTGCCGAACGGTCGATGACATAGCGGACGAGATCGGCGGGCCAGTGAGTCAGCGCCAGTTGCAAAATCTGCACGATGAGCTCGGATCACATGATCCGCAGGGTTACATTGCCCAAGAGGCCCACGATCTGTTTCAGGGCCGGCCTTTGGGCTTGGCTGCTTTTGCTCATTTGGTTGCGACTGCGGCAGCCGACACAGGCGCAGTTTGCACCTCCAACAGCACAGCGCTCGACGCGTATTGTATGGGCGTTGCAGGGACAGTTGGAGTCATGATCTGTTCGATCTTCGATATCGACACAGTCCACCACCAAAAGGCAGCTGATCTTGGTAAGGCGATGCAGCTGACAAATATTTGCCGCGATGTGGCAGACGACGCCCGCAATGGCCGCCGATATTTGCCCTTTACGCTATGTCCTCATCCACCTGAGGACATAGCTGCAGGTGTTCCAGCAGCCCTCGCGGCGGCGGAGGAGGCTATGGCCGATCTGCTTGAGCACGCAGATGATTTATACCTGTCCGGACGATCAGCGCTTGTCGCTCTTCCACTGCGTCTGCGTCTTGCCGTGGCGTCCGCCGCTGCGATGTATCAAGGTATCGGAACGCAATTGCGTCGTCGGGGATATCAGCCCCTCGCGGGTCGCGCAATTGTCACCAAGGAACGCAAAGCGGCGCTTGCCGTGCGCGCCATCCTTGGTGAGTTAATACAATTGCGTACCGGGGAAGGCAGGCCAAGCCGTGTCCGCGCATGATGTTGATATCGCAATATTGGGTGGCGGTTGTGCCGGGCTAAGCCTTGCTGTCCGGCTTGCACAAAGCGATCTTTCAGTTCGCATAATAGAACCGCGCCCCGAATACATAGACGACCGCGCATGGAGCTTTTGGCGTACACGGCCCGATCCTTTTGAGGGCTGTGTGCGAAAACAATGGGCGTCGTGGGCGGTGCAGGGTAAAAATGGCAAAACCCTGCGAACATCATCGAAGATGCGCTATCAAACGGTTGAATCCGGTGCATTTTACAGTCTCGCATGCGAGCACATTGAGCAAGGTAAGGGAACCTCGCTTTCTATGGGGGTCACGGCGAACGATGTTGTCCGAACTGGCGCTGGTTGGCGCATCGACACTGACGCCGGCGCTCTGACGGCAGCCACTGTTGTCGATACCCGCCCACCGCGCCGTGTTCCGACCTATGGTCAATTCTTTCTGGGCCGTGAGATTGAAACAGAACGACCAGTTTTCGATCCAGATACCGTCCAGCTTATGCATTTCCGCACCGCCCGCAGTACGGGCGTGGATTTCGTTTATATCCTGCCGTTCAGCGCGCATCGTGCATTGGTCGAAGTCACGTCCTTCGCCCCTCAGAACCCTGGCCACCAGGTCTTTACCGAATGGTTAGAGGAAGAGATCTCAGCACTTGATCCCGGCAAAATCGAAACGATCCGAACAGAGGCCGGCGCTCTTCCAATGGAGGCGGGTTTTGCAGATCTCGTTCCCAAAGGCATTATTCGGATGGGGCTGGGCGGTGGTGCTGCCAGACCGTCAACCGGATACGCTTTTGCCCGCAATCAGATGCAGGCGGACAGAGTCGCAAGCGCACTTATCGGTGGTCATGTTCTAAAAACTGGTCTGGATGGGCCTATAACACGGTTCATGGACCGCGTATTTTTGCAAGTCCTGACCGCGAACCCAGACCGCGGTCCAGCCCTTTTTGAGACCCTGTTTCGCGATGCGCCAAATGACCGGTTGGAACGGTTCTTATCCGGTTCGACCAGTATCGCCGATCGCGTTTCAGTAATGGCGTCTTTGCCACCCCTGCCATTTCTGCATGCGGCGGCTTTTCCAAAATGACAACCTCACCCCTTTGGCAAACCATGATTTTTGCAACCGCCGCTCTGGCAATGATCGTGGTTAATCTTTTATTCCAGCCTGACCTGACCTTTCAGGTGCTCATGCTGGCGCCTGCCGTTGCAATCTTGGGTCTGCCGCATGGTGCGCTTGACCTGCCAATTGCACAGTCTCTTTGGTCGCTACAGGGGTGGCGCGGTAATGCCTGTTTTGCGGTGCTTTATATCGGTCTCGCCGTGATCTTGGTCTGTTTCTGGATCGTGTTCCCCGGCCCAACACTTTGTGCATTCCTGATCTACTCTGCCGTCCATTTTTCTGGTGATTGGGACGATGCAGGGTCCGCGCTGCGCTGGACCGGAGGCGTAGCGACAGTCGGCGCCCCGGCACTATTTGGGCAAGAAGACGTCGCGACCATTTTTTCTTATCTGGCGCCCCAAGGTGCTGCCGATTTTGCGGCGCAATTCCTTGCATTTTCTGGCGCAGCAGCTCTGATTTTTTGCATCACGCTTGTCATATTTAGACCGGTGTTTCGGACGAGAGCGGCCGTTGAGTTGGTAATCATCTGGATTGCTGCAGCGTGTCTGGCACCTTTGGTTTACTTTATCGTCTATTTTTGCGCATTGCATTCCGTGCGCCATTTTACCAGTGCACTCGCCTCTTTGGACCGCAAACGGCACGCACTGGGGAGCGTTGCGCTTCTTTGCGGTATAACAGTCTTAGCCGGGTGTTTAGTCTTTATGGTTATGCAACGGACGGGGTCGGATTTTTTGGCACCGTCTATTATAAAAATTGTCTTCATTGGCCTTGCTGCGCTTACTGTTCCACACATGATTTTGGTCGACCGCTTCCAATTCCAATCTAAGCGACAAGTTGAAGGGCAAACTTTTAACTCATCGACGTAGTCAAAATAGCCCTTCGCCCGACCGCAGAAATTTCACAAGCAACCAGAGGATGACAACGATAGGCGGACATTGATTTTCACAAGTATCAGCGCCGGTTATCAAAGGGGATCTTCTCTGTCGCGCATGGAAGCTTAATGACGATGCAGACGGATCGGACCCGATGCTTTGCCTAGCAAATAGCAACCTACTAGAGCCCGGTTCTAAGATTTGTAAACTGCAGCGCAAGTGGGCTTCGTGCCGTCCCAGAAGAGAACAGATCCGCTGAAGCTTTTTCAGCGATCAACATCCACTTTTGTAGTTTTCTAGGCATCTCTTACAACTACTGCGAGGCTCCGCTTCCCGCCTCCGGTGTTGTTTTCTGCGTGTACAGCCATCTAAATACCGACTTGGGTAAATCAGAAATAAAAGGCCGCTACGCTCTTAATGCAGTTTGTGGTATTTTGCGCAGCGACGGTCAGCCTCCCGCCCTCTGGGTAGAAAAGCTCTTCCCCGGCATTCGCCGCGCTCATCGCAAATAGTGGCCATCCTCATTTCTCAAGATTGGATCAGATACATGATGTGAAGGTCGACGTGATCTTACGTTGAACACTTTGCACCCCAGCTGACACGCATAGCACCTGCTCAAATCACACCGATCAAGGTTCCTCCACCAATCTAATCAGGGCTTGGACGTCAGGGCCCAAGGTCGCAACGATCAGCGAAACTCCGTCGGCATTGGGATGAATCCCGTCAGATTGCATGTAGGATTGAACCGCACGGTCTCTGTCGCCCAGATCTTCCAAGCCACTCAGAAAACTCTCAGCATGCAGCGCACCATATTGCGCGGCCAACTCAGGATACATCGCATCAAATTCCTGCTTATAGTCAGGGCCATAGTTGCCCGGCGCCGACAGGCCGACCAGCAAAACCGGCAAGTCATGAGATTGTGCGATTTGCAAAATGCCTTCGATGTTGGCACGGCTGGCTTCGGGCGGCAATCCGCGCAGCAGATCATTACCGCCAAGGGCCACGATCAACGCATCAACCTCTCGCGTCAGTGTCCATTCCAGCCGCGCCAGACCGCCTGCAGTTGTATCCCCTGAGACGCCCGCGTTAACCAACGCTACATCCTCACCTTGATCCGTCAGCCAGCGTTCCAGTTGCGGCACAAACCCGTCTTCCTGAAATAACCCATATCCTTGGGTCAGACTATCGCCCAACGCTACAATCGTGACAGTTTCAGCGCGTGCCGCAATCGCAACACTCGACAACAGTAGCGCACAGACAATCTTGCTCAATCTGTTACGCACCCCATATCTAACTGACCTTCCAAGAACAAAGTGAGCAGTGATGAACGAGCCGGTTCTCTCCCTCAAAGATGTGACACTGGCCCTTGATGGCAATGCGGGCCGCGTTGAGATTTTGCACGGAATCACGGTGGAGATCACACGTGGTGAAACCGTTGGATTGGTTGGGCCATCTGGGTCCGGCAAATCATCTCTCCTTATGCTGATGGGCGGGTTAGAACAGGCGTCGGGCGGTTCGGTCATGGCTTTGGGCAATGATCTGACCACGATGAACGAGGACCAACTTGCCCGCTTTCGCCGTTCACATATGGGCGTGGTGTTCCAATCCTTCCACCTAATTCCGACAATGACCGCGCTGGAAAACGTCGCAACCCCCCTAGAGCTTGCAGGCGTAGCAGATGCGTTTGAGCGCGCTGAGGTCGAGCTGGTTGCAGTCGGGTTGGCAGAGCGGATGCATCACTATCCCAGTCAGATGTCGGGTGGAGAGCAGCAGCGCGTCGCCCTTGCCCGTGCTGCCGCACCCCGCCCCGACATTTTGTTGGCCGATGAACCAACCGGAAATCTGGACGGTGCCAACGGCAAGGCGATCATGGACATGCTGTTTGGCCTTCGTGATCGACACGGCGCCACGTTGGTTCTGGTTACACATGCACCTGATTTGGCGGCACGGTGCGATCGGGTGATCCAGCTTTGCGATGGTCGCGTTGATGACACCGAAACACAGGCCACCGCCCAATGAAGATAGCCTTGCGCATCGCCCGGCGGGAACTGCGTGGTGGATTGGCCGGGTTCGGAATTTTTCTGGCCTGTTTAGCGCTTGGCGTCGCCACAATCGCTGCCGTCGGCTCAGTCCGTGTATCGATCCAGCAAGGTTTGACACGTGAAGGCGCAGTCATTCTGGGTGGCGACGCAGAGATGTCATTTGTCTACCGCTTCGCCTCAGACATTGAGCGCGCATGGATGGACGCGCGTGCTGTCCAAGTCTCTGAGACTGTTGATTTCCGGTCAATGGTTGTCGTCGATCAAAACGACGGAACCGTGGAACGCGGCTTGACCCAAATTCGCGGTATTGATGACGTCTACCCGATCTATGGCTCAGTCCAACTGATCCCTGACATCCCATTGCCGCAGGCGCTTGCTGGAACAACCTATCCCGGGGCCGTCATGCAACCGTTGCTGATCGACAGATTGGCCCTAAAGATCGGCGATACGTTCCGGCTGGGCACCCAAACGTTTGAGCTGACCGCCGCCCTGATGGGTGAGCCTGATGCCGCTTCTGGCGGGTTCGGGCTGGGGCCACGGACACTGGTCACTCTTGAGGCATTGGGCGGATCTGGTTTGCTACAACCCGGCACGCTTTTTGACAGCCAATATCGTCTGCAATTGCCCATGGGGACAAATCTGGAACAGGCTGAAGCCGAGGCGCTTGGCCTGTTTCGCGATACTGGTTTGCGCTGGCGAGATGCTAGGAACGGTGCGCCTGGCGTACAGCGGTTCGTTGACCGGATCGGCGCGTTTTTGGTGTTGGTTGGGTTGGCAGGTCTGGCGGTCGGTGGCGTTGGGGTCTCATCTGCGATCCGCGCCTATCTGGACAGTAAAACCGGTGTGATCGCGATACTGAAAACCCTCGGCGCAGAAGGGCGGACAATTTTTGCTGCTTATTTCATCCAAATTGGGATTCTGACACTCTTGGGAGTAGCGATTGGGCTTACGCTTGGGGTCGCGGCACCCTTGGCAGTCGCGCCGCTAATTCAGGCACAATTGCCGGTATCTGCGGCTTTTGGTTTTCATCCCGCACCACTGATAGAGGCTGCGATCTACGGCATTCTGACTGCGCTGATCTTCACATTATGGCCCCTTGCCCGCACCGAACAGGTCCGCGCCGCCGCCCTCTTTCGAGATGCTTCTGGACCGGTGCGATCGTCGCCACGTCTTCTCTATTGGTTTATCATCGCGGGCCTTATTGCCGCGTTGATTGGGGCCGCTGCTTGGTTCTCTGGTGTTCCCAATTTGGCGTTTGCCACAGCGGGTGGCATTCTGGGCTCCCTGTTTCTGCTGGTGCTTGCCGCACTCGCGACCCGTTGGGCAGCACGGCGGCTTTCAAGATCAAAGGCGTTGCGCGGCAAAACCGCATTGCGTCTGGCCTTAGGCTCTGTTGGCGGGCCACGCAGTGATGCAGTCTCAGTTATTTTATCCTTGGGTCTGGGCCTGACAGTGTTGGCCGCAGTTGGTCAAATCGACAGCAATCTTAGGTCTGCAATTGAGCGTGATCTGCCCGAGGTCGCACCATCGTTCTTTTTCGTCGATATCCAGAATGACCAGCTTGCGGGCTTTCTGGAGCGTGTCGAGAATGACCCAGAGGTCAGCCGTGTCCAAACAGCCCCAATGTTGCGCGGCATTATCACCCGGATCAATGACCGCCCTGCACGTGAAGTGGCCGCCGATCATTGGGTTTTGCAGGGTGACCGCGGCGTGACCTATACAACCACAGCCCCACCCGCAGCTGAGATTATCGCGGGCGAGTGGTGGCCAGACGACTATGATGGGCCGCCGGTCGCGGCCTTCGCCGCACATGAGGCCGAAGAGATCGGCCTCACTATTGGGGACACATTGACCGTCAACATCCTTGGCCGCGACATCACTGCAACTATCGTCGCCCTGCGTGAAGTTGATTTTTCGAACGCGGGGATCGGCTTTATCTTGACGCTATCGGCCAACGCGCTGGAAGGCGCACCCCACACAAATATCGCAACTGTTTATGCGACTGAGGCCGCTGAGGCGCCAATCTTGCGCGATGTCGCCAATGCTGCCCCGAACATCACGGCGATCCGCGTCCGCGACGCGATTAATCTGGTGTCTGACGCGCTGTCGAGTTTGGCGGCAGCAACGTCATATGGGGCAGCAATAACACTTTTGACCGGCTTTATCGTACTGATCGGGGCCGCGGCAGCCGGAGAGAGAGCCCGCGTCTATGAAGCCGCAGTGCTAAAGACAATCGGCGCATCCCGCGCGCGTATTCTGGGTAGCTTTGCCTTGCGATCCGCTATTCTTGGGGCAGCCTCAGGCTTGGTCGCGATCTTTGCGGGTGCACTTGGCAGTTGGGCTGTGATCACGTTTGTGATGGAGACCACCTATGCGTTTGAGCCTATTTCAGCGCTGGCAATTGTCATCGGCGGGGCGCTGGCGACGCTAGTCTCTGGCCTTGCATTTGCATGGCGCCCCTTAGCAGCGCGACCTGCCCAAATTTTGCGCGCGCGCGAATAATCAGGTGCTATCGATCCAACGGCACTTGCCTTTGGACGCGGTGACGCACAAGTGCTAGGTCATGTTCGCATCACTTAGAAATCTCTTCCGCGGCACAACCAGTGCCAGCCCTGCAGTTTCGGCTGCGGGCCAGCGGGCAAAACTGGATCGGCCTTTGCCGGACGTTGATACCTATATTGTCGGCGACATTCACGGGCGCGCTGATCTGTTGGAGCGTGTCCTGGAGGCTGTCGATACCGATATCGGTCAAATCGGGGCGCGCAATCCGCAACTGGTTTTCGTAGGGGATTATATAGATCGTGGTCCCGATAGTGCCGCCGTGTTGCGCCGGATGTTGGAACTGTCGACAGAGCTGCCCAACAACGTCAGTTGTTTGCAGGGCAATCATGAACGGATGATGCTTGATTTTCTAGTAGATCCGGTTTCGCGCGGCCCACGCTGGCTGCGAAGTGGCGGCACGTCAACATTAGAAAGCTTTGGTTTGCACACAGCGTCCCTGGATATAGGATCCTCAGCAGACGCTTTTTTGTCAATCAATGCGACCCTCAAGACCCATATGGGGCCAGAGATGATCAGCTGGCTAAAAACCCGTCCTTTGATCTGGAACAGCGGCAATCTTTGGGTGGTTCACGCCGCAGCCGATCCGCAGCATGCTATGGACGACCAATCACCGCGCATCTTGCTGTGGGGACATCCAGAGTTTCGATATCGCCGACGCAGTGATGAAATGTGGGTCGCTCATGGTCATACTATTGTCAGCGCGCCTTTGGCCACGGACGGGTGCATTTCCGTCGACACAGGCGCCTATCAAACAGGCGTTCTGACCGCGTGTGCCGTGCGCCCGAATGGGGGTGTCAAGTTTCTGACTTCTTGACAGCGCCCCTTCGGTTCAGCTTTTCCGCCGCTCCAGCCTCAATAATAGTCAGCTTCCATAGTGGAACACCTGACCGAAACGCTGCCCGTCCAATAGTATGAGCTGCAACTGGCGCTGTGATCAGTAAAAACGCGATCGTCGCAAGGGCGCGGCTCGTAATGGCCGTATCCCAAAACCAAACTGCTACTGCGACCAGGATCAGGCCACTACCCAAGGTTCCGGCCTTGGTAGACGCATGCATCCGGATTAAGACATCCGGCAACCGCAACACGCCCAAACCTGCAACAAAGCAGAAGAACCCACCTAACAAAACGAGGATTGCCATGATGTATTCTGCGATCATGTCTCGGCCTCCGAGTTTGGTAGCTCAACCTCGTCTGACCGGGCCTCACGACGCTCAACATACCGCGCCAACGCAACGGTTGCGAGGAACCCAACAAGCGCGAGAACAATCGCCACATCCAAGAGTGCAGCGCTATCAGTCGATATCGCAAACAGGCCACAGAAAGCCACGATCAACACCGTCATCAAGTCAAATGCAACAATCCGGTCAGGTAAACTTGGGCCCTTGATCAGCCGGACAAAGCCAAACGCAACACCCAGCATCACCAGGGTAAATGAGATGTCGACCGCAGATTCTAAAATATCCATTTGCCTACTCCATTGCCTCGATCACCCAACGTTCCATGCCCTCTTTCAACTGTTTGCGAATGGCGTCAGGATCATCTGCAAACATGACGTGAAAATATAGGGTCGAGCAGTCTTCAGACACGTCCAGCGTCAATGTCCCGGGCGTCAGCGAGATTAGATTGGTCACAAGCAATACCTCCATCTCTCCGCGCACATCCAGCGGCATTGAGATGATGCCGGGGTTGGATTTATGCGAGGGTGTCAGAACATCCCAAACAACCTGAATTGAGCTAACAAACAGTTCATAAAGGAACAGGAACAATAGCTTTATCCATCGCCACACGCGGGTGAAATAGCGCCACATGCGGGTGAAATAGCGGTCGGAACCCGGGAAAAGAGGCTTTGTCAAAAATAGCGCGACCGACCCAATAACGAAGCCAAAAATTAATCCCGACAGCGTGATATTTCCTGTCAGTGTTGCCCAGATCACAGCCAGAGCAACGTTAAGCGTGAAGATATTCATAAGCGCGCCCCCAACACGGCAGTTACATAGGCCTGTGGGTTCAACAATTGCTCAGACGCACGCTCTGCAAATGCAACAAAGACCTGCGGGAACAATCCGATCATGCAGGTTAATGCCGCCAGTCCAATGATCGGCGTCAAAAGCGCCGTACGATCCCGGACCGAAAGGCTGGAAAGCGTTGGTTTAATCCCAGACGGATGCGGCTTCCAAAAAGCCTCACCCCAGATTTTTGTCATCGAATAGATCGTCAGCAATCCAACGCTTAATGCAACGCCGGCCACCAGCCAAAGCTCTAGGTCCAGCGATGCCTTTACCAAAATGTATTTCGCCCAAAACCCTGATAATGGCGGAAAACCTGCCAGTGAAAAGGCGGGGATCAAGAACAAAACCGCCAAAAGCGGAGCCGATTTATAAAGTCCGCCGATGGCCGACAGATCCGTTGAACCTGCTATGCGGCGTGCAACGCCTGCGACCAGAAAAAGGTTCGCCTTCACAATGATATGGTGGACCAAATAGAACACCGACCCGACGAGGGCCAAGGGCGTGAACAGTGCCAAGCCAAGGATCATATAACCGATCTGGCTGACGATATGAAAACTCAGGATCCGCCGAAAATCATTCATCGCCGCAGCCCCGACAACACCAACTACCATAGTGAAACCCGCGACCCAAAGTAAGATTGTGTGGGTGTAGGCGATGTCATCGGTGAAAACCAAGGTGAACATGCGGATCATTGCATAGACGCCAACCTTGGTCAAAAGCCCCGCAAAGATCGCAGACACGGCCACCGACGGCGTATGGTAAGATGCTGGCAGCCAAAAGAACAACGGAAAGACCGCGGCTTTGACGCCAAACGCGATCATGAACATGATGGCAACGACGGTCAGCAGGCCCTTGTTCTCAACGGTTTGAACCGCTGAATGTAGGTCTGCCAGATTGAGGGTGCCGGTCATGCCATAAAGCAAACCGATACCGCTGAGGAACATCACGGTCGAGACCAGATTGATCGTGACGTATTTGATGCCGCCGTCCAATTGTTCAGGCCGACCGCCTAGGATCAACAAACCAAACGACGCGATCAACATCACCTCAAACCAGACATACAGGTTAAACAGATCCCCGGTCAGGAACGCGCCGCAAACCCCCGCAAGCAGGATCTGGAACAGCGCGTGATAACCCAGAACCTCCAACCGTTCCTCAATGTCCGCAATTGCGTAAATGGCGACGGCAAGACCGGTGATTGCGGTGATCACAACCATCACAGCACTTAATAGGTCAGCTGCCAGCGTGATGCCAAAGGGTGCAGGCCAATTGCCCATTTGTCCGACAACGACGCCGTCAGCCAAAACCGCCCGCATCAGTGAGGCCGAGGCGAACAGCAGCGCCAGACATCCTATGACAGAGATCCATCGCCCTTGGGGGCCCTTGCGGAACAAAAAGGTCAAGACTGCGGTCGCAAATGGAATGACCAGCGGGGCCACAAGAAGCCAACTCATTTTGGGGTATCTTTCGGTTCAGCCAGCCGCATCTCATCGCTGTTGAGCGTGCCGAGCGATTGATAGCCGCGATAGACCAAGGTCAACGCGAACGCGAAAAGGCCGAACCCGATCACAATTGCGGTCAGGACCAGCGCTTGTGGCAGCGCATTAGCCACATCGCCGATCGGCGCGTCGGCGCCGTAGGGAACCAGCGGCGGCACCACGGATGTCAGCCGTCCACTTACAAAGATCATCAAGTTTGCAGCATTAGAAATCAGGATCAAACCAAAGATGAAGCGGATCAAATTACGCGCCAACATCAGGTAAACTGAGGTTGCCACCAGAACACCGACCATAAGGGCAATAAGAAGTTCCATCGCTCAGACCTCCTCTTCCAAGGCCAGAACGAGGGTCAGGATCGACCCGAACACCACCAGATAGACCCCAATATCAAAGACCAAGACCGAGGAGATCGCGATCCCATAATCATCGTCGGTGGCACCCAGAAACAGCCATTGCCCGGTGAACAGGCTGTCGCCCATGACCCCTGCAAAGAGCCCCGCCAAAAGAGCGACACCAAGGCCTGCCATTGCGATTGATTGCGGATCGACACGCAACGCCTCACGGGTCGCACGGGAGCCTTGTGCGATGGCATACAGGATAAAACCCGTCGACCCGATCAGCCCACCAATAAACCCGCCGCCCGGCTCATTATGACCGCGCAGCAGCATGTAAATCGAGAAGACCAGCAGCAACGATACCAGCAATCGGGCAGCCCCACTCAAGATCACAGAATTCATCATGACCGGTCGCTCCGCTTGGATGCTTTTGACGTCGGAGTTCCGCGCAGCAACGCAAAGGCCGCAAGCGCCGCTGTCATCACAACCGCGATTTCGCCAAATGTGTCGAGTGCCCGGAAATCCACAAGGATCACGTTGACGATGTTGCGGCCATAGGCGTCTGGCCAACTAGATGTCTCAAAAAATGTGGTCAGACGTCTGTCGATATCGCCCTGCACCATGGCAACGACAATCGCCGCCACAACAGCGCCGACACCGATCGACAGAACTGCGTGCCACGGGCGACGATCCCGGTGCCCCCTTTCTTGCAGATGGGGTAATTTCAGCATGGCCACCGCAACCAGTACTACGATTAAGGTCTCAACAAGCAGCTGTGTGATGGCGACGTCAGGCGCACCAAACATAATGAAGATCAGGGCCACACCAATGCCCACAACCCCCAACGCCGCAATCGCGGTCATGCGAGACGATGTATAGGCCGTCAAAAGGGCGCCAGCGGTGATAAAGATCAATACGGCCCAATGCTTGAACAACAGTCCGTCAACCGCACCAACCCAATCAATGGATATATCCAGTGCACCGGTGATCCAGATTGTTGCGCCTAACCCCGTGCCCAAGGTCAAAAAGACGATAAATAAATAGGTTTGCAGATTTCCCGATTGCACGTAACTGGTCTGCCATTTGGCGAATGTTCTGAAACCATCCAAGATGTGATCCCAGCCGGCATCAAACCTGACCGGGTTCCAACGCTCAATCGCTGCAAGCAAATCGCGCAAGCGCCCGTGGACCCGATAAAGCGCAAAACCAACTGCAAAGGTGATCATCGACAGGATCAATGCGGTGTTCACACCGCCCCATAGATAAAGATCTACGTAGACATCGGTGTCGCCGTTAACCGCCCAAGTTCCGGGCGCGACCAACCAACGCTCAATCGTATCAGGAAACAGACCAAAACCAAGGCTAAGGAGCCCTAGGATTAGTGGCCCAATCACCATAACAAATGGCCCTTCTTTTGCAGGCTTTGGCGTATCTGCGGGGCGTCCAAAGAACGGTCGAAACGACACGATACCAGCGGCCACGAACATCAACGCGGATGCTGCAAACGCAGCCCCGGTAACCCAAAGCATGCCCTGCGAAAGCTCTAGCCCGGCGGCGTAAAGGAATTCCTTGCCGATAAATCCAACCAGTGGTGGCACACCTGCCATGCTTAGCGCCGCTAAACCCGCCGCGATCGCTGTGAACGGCATCGCACGGCGTAATCCACGCAGGACGCGTGCATCGCGCGTACCGGTCCGGTAATCAACGATCCCGATCATAAGAAAGAGGGCAGCCTTGTAGAGGCAGTGAACAACCAAAAACAGCATCGCGGCCTTGATCGCCGCACTGGTAGACGCCCCAATAAACAGCGTCAGCGTACCAAGCGCCATCAGAGTCGTATAGGCCAACACCTGTTTGATATCAGTTTGCCGGATCGCCATCACCGACGCGAACACCGCTGTGAAGCCACCAAAGATGACCAAGATCCAGAACCACAAATCGGTGCCACCCAATGCCGGATTCATTCGGGCCATCAGATAAATACCGGCTTTGACCATCGTGGCCGAATGCAGATAAGCCGAAACCGGCGTTGGCGCGGCCATCGCGTTGGGCAGCCAAAAATGGAACGGGAATTGAGCTGATTTGGTAAAGGCGCCGGCCAGAAACAACAGCAAGATCGGCACATAAAGCGGGTGCGCCGTGATCACGTCACCTTGGCTCAGGATCTCGCTTAACTCAAAGCTGCCCGCGACCGTCCCCAGCATAATCAGACCTGCAAGCAGGGCCAATCCACCAATCCCCGTCACCAACAGTGCCTGCAAGGCGGACCTGCGCGATTTCGCATCGTCAGAGTTGAACCCGATCAGCAGATAGCTTGTGATTGTGGTCACTTCCCAAAACACAAACAGCGTGATCAGATTATCGGCCAGAACCAGCCCAAGCATGCCCCCCATGAACATCATCAAGAAGAGGACGAAGCGATTGTACTCAACATGGTTGCCCAAATATTTGGTGGAATAGAGCGTGACTAAAGCCCCGATGCCCGTAATTAACAGGGCGAATGTCAGGCTAAGGCCATCCAGCATAATCGACAGGCGAATATTGAGTGATGGGACCCAGTCATAGGCCCACAAAAGCGTTTGGCCCGCCGCAACAGGCGCCACAAACTGAAGCAGAAAAACGAACAGTGCCGATGGGATCAGAACCGAGATCCAGCCACCCGGCCCGCCTAACGTACGTGGCACCTGCACCTCGTCTTCAGCCAAAATACGACCCCTTGTCTCTAAGAATTTGACTCATAAAATACACAGTGCACCAATACAGAACCTCCACGTCGAAAAGGAATATCAGTCCAATCCAACGCAGCTATTTTACCGTATGTTGTTTGCCCAACCATCAAGCCGACACGACGACTATTACCGCCATATTTTACCAAGTAGGCTCTCCGGCCTGATTGGTCCAATCGAAATTAAACTTTACTTTGATCGTTAAAACCTTTCAAAATACAGTTATGCCAACACTTCAACAATTCAAATATCTAGTCGCAGTCGCCGACACGCTGCATTTTCGACGTGCCGCTGAGCGATCCCATGTAACACAACCGACATTGTCCGGCCAATTGAGGGAACTGGAGCACAAGCTTGGCGTACAGCTGGTGGAAAGATCGAGATCACGGGTGATCATGACGCCAGTAGGGATCGAGATCGCGGCGCGTGCCCGCGCGATCTTTCGGGATGTCTCAGAAGTGATCGAGATCGCAAAGCGCGGTCAGAACCCGTTGGGCGGCACCATTCGTGTCGGCGTTGTGCAATCGCTTGGCAGCTACCTGTTGCCCCTGATCGTGCCAGATCTGCATGCCAGCCACCCCGACCTCAAGCTTTATGTCCGCGAGGGGTTGGCCAGTGATCTGTTGTCACGGATTGATGAAGGTGCGCTTGATATTCTATTTTTTCCCCTGCCCGTTGTCGGTTCTGAACTGGCCACTGCCCGCCTGTTTCGTGAACCGCTATTGGCCGTAACAGCAATTGATCACCCCCTGGCCGCAAAATCGGTGATTGCACGGGAAGACATGACTGATCAGACGATCCTGACATTGGAGCCTGGACACCGCCTGCACGGACAGGTTCGCCAGATTTGTGAAGATACCGGCGCCAAACTCTCACTCGACTATGAGGGCACGTCACTCGATACGATCCGGCAGATGGTGGCCATGGGGATGGGGATTTCACTGCTACCAGCCCTCTATGTCCGCTCAGAAGTTTCTGAAAACAGCCTTGTGACGGCTCGCCCCCTTGCCTCACCCGTCCCGTTTCGGTCCATTGGCATCGTTTGGCGCAAGCAAGCCGCCCGTAGTGAGGCCTACGAAGAACTTGCGCGGATCCTACGCGGCATCCTTCGAAGACAGGCACCTGAAGTCACTGTTATCGATTAAGGCGCGACCATCGCGTTGAGCGGCCCACAATCTGGAGACGGCGGGTCTGATTGCAGGCCACTCAATGGCGAAGTGTTCGTTCTTGATCGCATGGTCGGGGATGCCGACCGGCTCAACACCTGCCCCAACAAAGCAGCGCGTGCTCACCACCTTGCTAGCTGGGCACCTATCAAGGGCCAGTGAAATGACCGTATCTGAGCCTACGCATCCCAGATCGTAATTGTCTGCTGAATTTCCATCGGACTTGCCTATGGCAGCTCAGCCATTTGACACCTTAACTCTTGGGAATTTCCTGGCCACTACCAGATAGACGGCCTTTCAGGATGTTGGCAGGTCAATCATCGGTATGTCAGCGCAAAGCCGCTCTGAAGCTTCGTTCGGAATTACCAATTGAAATCTAGGATACGATTGTATAAAACTATTGATATGGGCATTCCACCAATCACCCTAAGACAAATGCGCTATCTTGTGGCCCTAGAGGACACGATGCATTTCCGAGAGGCCGCAGAATCCTGCGGCATCTCCCAACCGTCGTTGTCCGTTCAGATCAAAACACTTGAGGAGGCTCTTGGGATTGTGCTGGTTGAACGTGGCCGAGGCCCGGTTCGGTTGACAATCGCTGGCCGCGAAGTCGCGAAACGTGCGCGTGACGTTCTGGCCGCAACCCGCGATATACTTGATCTTTCGGTCACCTTGCAATCTGGATTGGGCGGGACGATCCGCCTTGGAACCTCGCCAACGCTTGGGCCCTACCTGATGCCACATGTTGTGGGCGCCCTGCATCGATCGCACCCGGATCTACGGCTTTATATTCGCGAAGCTGCACCGCGTGTTCTTTTGCAAGAGCTGAATGATGGCATCCATGATCTGATCCTGACCCAACTGCCGGCGGTAGGGTCTGCCTTTACTATTTCCAGATTGTTCCGAGAGCCACTGGCGCTGGCCCTGCCAACAGACCACCCACTTGCCGCGCGCAGCAGCCTAGAGGGGCCCGATTTACAAGATTTAACCGTCCTGTCGCTGTCACCGGCATACGCCCTGCACGATCAGATCTCTGCGTTATGCATCGAGACCGGTGCGCATCTTTCGCGCGACTACGAGGGCACATCCCTTGACGCATTGCGTCAGATGGTGGCCATGCATATGGGCGTCACATTCCTGCCAAGCCTTTATGTAGAATCCGAAATAGAGGGTCGCGCGCAAGACGTCGTTGTCCGCCCGTTCCGTGGTCGTCGTTTCGCGCGATCCGTAGGTCTGGTCTGGCGAACGACAACTGGCGCCGGGGATGCCTACGCCCGTCTGGCTGACGTCATTCGCGACACTGCCCGGCAATTTCCCCAATTGGTTATTGAGGGCTAGCACGATCTGGGCAGTCCCAAGACCACCTGACAGTGCGATCGACCTGGCTAGGGGTTGCCTCACCCCACGTTTTAAGGGCCTAGTCTTCCAAATAGAATGGGGCGCTGTGATGACTTTCGTTATCGACGGACTGCAATACGCAAATTGGTCAGAGAAGATTTTCCGCGAAATGCGGGCCGGCGGCGTCGATGCAGTTCATGTTACGATTTCCTATCACGAAACGTTTCGCGAAACAGTCTTGCGGATTGAGGAATGGAACCGCTGGTTCGAGACATTTCCCGATCTGATCTGTCAGGCATTTACCGCCGCCGATATTCGCAAGGCCAAGGCCGATAGTCGCACTGCGATTGTGTTTGGTGCGCAGAACCCGTCCCCCATTGAAGATGACATCGGGCTGGTAGAAGTGCTGCACAGACTGGGCCTGCGGTTCATGCAATTGACCTACAACAACCAAAGCCTGCTGGCGACGGGATGTTACGAACACGACGATACTGGCCTGACCCGAATGGGCCACGAAGTTGTGACAGAGATGAATCGCGTCGGAATGGTCGTTGACATGTCCCATTCCGCTGAGCGGTCCACACTGGAGGCCATCGACCACTCGTCCAGGCCGATCGCGATCACTCATGCAAACCCTGACTGGTGGCATCCGGCGCGTCGCAACAAATCAGACGCTGTCCTACGCGCCCTGACCGGACGTGGTGGCATGCTGGGACTGTCGATTTATCCGCATCATCTAAAGGGTGGGTCCGCCTGCACTATTGCGTCTTTTGCCGCGATGATCGCAGAGGCTGCGGATCGATACGGGGCCACCCATCTGGGTATCGGATCAGACCTTTGCCAAGACCAACCTGACAGCATCGTCGAATGGATGCGCGTTGGACGTTGGACCAAAACTATTGATTTTGGCGAAGGCAGCGCTGACGCGCCCGGCTTTCCGCCACAGCCAAACTGGTTCAAGGACAACACGGGCCTTGCCGTGATTTCGGCGGCTCTGGGCAAGGTAGGATTCGACAAATCCGAAATCACTGGCATCATGGGTGGGAATTGGTTGACCTTCTTCGACAGCTCCTTTGGCGGCATAAATGGATGATTTCGCACCAACTGAAGCCATGACCGCGCCACTGCGGCCACCTGCGCAAGTCATGCGGCTGGCCCGGATCGGAGCGAATTTTCCAAGTCGCATCAGCTTTCTCAGGACACTGATACGTCGATTACACACCGAAAACGCTATTGTTGAGCGCCCGATCTGGGACATGGATTCAAACGGGTTTGGCCGTGCGGTTTACACCGTGCGCCTGAACGGTCGGGCCTATTCGCTAGTCGCGTTTTCACAGGATATACCACAGGATCAGCGGTCCGATCGTGTCATAGCCGAACAGTGGGATACCGGATTTGCGCTTTTTGATGGCATCCCTGAGATTACTGACTTGGACCGATTGCAAGCCAACGTACCGTTGCAAGAGGCCGGGCGATGCACGCCGCGTGAATTGGTCCTGAGCCGCGCCAACAAAAGCGTGCGCCTATTTAATCATGTTGTTGACGCGCTGAGCCAAGGTAAGCAGCCTGATCCAAAAAAGATCAACGATACCGGCTATCTGATGCGAACGACGGCTGTTTATGGAAACGGCAAATTTGGCATCGCTGACCGTGTTGAATTTGCAGATCGTCCTGAGCTTTCAGGCCCCTTTCAGCCCGAAATGTTGACCGTATGGTTGATCCGCGGGTTCAGTCACGACCTTGTTGAACACATCGCACTGGTCCGCGCGCCCGATCAGGCAGTGCCCTTGGCCCCCGATTTGAAACGTCACTTGGGCATCGGCAACGCCACCGGTCTGGGAATGGCGCCGTTTCTGGTTCATCATCCGATTTTGCTGCACAACTGGATCGCCGCACGTGAGACTGCGCTGTCGCGGATCCGTGCCCAATCAAAAGTTGGCTCCGAAGAGTTTGAGCGTTTTCAACAAGAGTTGGCGCGCGCCGTTGTTCATGCCGACAGCTGGCGAGTTGATGACATCTTGCAGCAAGATCGCATCACGCAATTGCGATCAGATTTGGCAAAGCTAACGGCATTGGTCGATAGCACCAGCAGGCACGCCCCCTATTTCTGGGAAGGGCTGATCCATGCCGCTGGCGGCTACGGGATCGAGGCGCAGGAATGTCTGGTTGCATTGATCCTTGAGCCGCACGGTGCCGAGATTGATTATCTGGCGGACCAGATGGCCAGCGACATCGAACCAAGACTTGAACCCCAGATGAGTGTCCGCGCCCTGATGCGCCGTGTCCGGCAAGACTATTCATGGGCTTTACAGATCGATTTCACCGATCCAGCCGAGACCGCACAGTTTTGGTACGTCTCTGAGGAGAAACAAGAGCCCCGCCTTGGTGATCGACAAAGCGAACCGGGCGCCGAATTGGAGATGCCTCTGGATATCGCACGTCAAGTGCAAGATCTTGCGCAGGTGCTATCAGAGACACCTGGAACCCTGAACGTCGCAGAGTTTTTGCTGGGTCGGCCTGATCTACGCCACATCGTGCGCCGCGTACAGACCGTCGCCCGGCATCCTTATGGTGAGATCAGGGACAACCTGATCTCAGATAGGTGCCGCCCAATCGACCTATTGCGTTGCAAACTTGGGTTCTTTGGCGCGACAAAATTTGATCCAAAGTCCGACAGATGGACGCGCGTAACGCTATTCCAAGGTGCCCCATTGCGCGATGAAATCGTCGATTGCGATCCAGACGCTTGGGGCTTTGCGACCATCCCCCGTCAATCCGTATGACGCCGTCCCTTAATGAAGTAGACATGATGATGCGCAAGGCGTCTCTTGGCGCTGGTTGGTCCTTGGGGTTGGCCCATGACATCGGTGAGGCCGCAGCGTGGCTTTGCCAAAACGGCTGGGACGGCGTAAGTGCGGCACTGGCCGCGATCCAAACAACACCCGGAACGCTAGCTTCAACCAGATCAGATGGCCACTGGATCATTGGACCAGCCCCGATTGGCTTGGCCGGCCCTGCGGCGCTGGACTTGGTCGTGGCAACTTCTGCTCCTGTTGAGATACTGGTGACTGACGATCCGCGGCTGTTTCTTGGTCTGATGGCGTGCATCAGCCGATCGAGCGGTCTGGATCTGGTTTCGACAGGCGCGCTTTCAGCGGTGATTTGCTCAGGCACGCTGTGCGGGCCGGCAAAGCTGGATCCAAAACAATCAAGGATTATGATTTCGGCAGGTCATGCGAACCCCGCCGCGAAGCCCGATGGGTCTATCGCAACAAGCATTCAACCCAACGCCGCAAACTGGGAGATAGCACGCGCCCTAGCGGCACGAATGCTAGTCCCAGCGACTGCGGCCTCAAGAAACAGCGGTGCTGGCCCCGGCACACCTGAAAGGAAGCCTGACCAATGACTGAAAACCGGATGATGGAGCAGCTTAGCCTGGACGAGGTCGAAGCACTGGCAACGGATGTATTGCGCAGGGCTGGTGCCTCCGAGCTTGCCGCGCAGTCTGTCGCACGCTCAACCCGATTGGCTGAGCGTGATGGCATTCGCAGCCACGGGCTGATGTATGTGCCGATATACGCTGAGCATCTGCGCTGCGGCAAAGTTGATGGCATGGCGGAACCTGAGGTTGAGCTGCATTCACCTGCAGCCGTCCGGGTCAACGCACTGTCCGGTTTTGCCCATCCTGCCGTGGATGCGGGTTTTGATGCGTTTGCAAATCGGGCGCAGGAATTCGGCATCTCGATCATGACGCTTTATAACAGTTACAATTGCGGGGTGTTGGGCCACCATGCAGAGCGGATTGCGGACCGCGGACTGATGGGACTTTGCTTTACCAATGCGCCCGCCTCAATCGCGCCATGGGGTGGCACAACGCCGGTCGTCGGGACCAATCCGTTTGCCCTTGGCGTTCCGGGTGAGGCAGGGCAATCCGCGCTGGTCATTGATCAATCCGCCAGCGCTATTGCCAAATCCGAAATCATGTTGCGAGCCCGCGAAGGCAAAGCGATTGAGCCGGGGTGGGCGTTCGACAGCAAAGGTCAGCCCACCACCGACGCGGCCGAGGCATTGGCCGGATCCATGGCGCCCGCAGGCGGCTACAAGGGATTTGGCATTGGTCTGATGGTAGAGCTATTTGCCGCCGCGTTGGCCGGGGCGACATTGGGTAAGGACGCAAGCCCTTTTTCGGGTACCGTTGGCGGGCCACCCAGAACAGGACAATGCTTCATTGCAATCGACGCAAACGCCATTTCTGCGGGCGGTTTTGCACCCCGCGTTGCAGCCTTGGTAGAGGCGATAGAAACCCAAGACGGCACCCGTCTGCCCGGCGCGCGGCGTGCTGGCAATCGTGCAGACGCGGACGCAAATGGCGTTGCAGTGCCGACAGCCTTGCTGGAACGTGTCATAAACGCGTAGCGCAAAGCCCACCCAACAAGGAACGACGCCATGACAGGTCTTCAAAAAGGCATATCGCTGCGCGGGCTTGAGGTTTTTGAAGCCCTTGCGCAGACTGGTTCTGTGGCTGCTGCCGCCGCGCGTTTGGGAATGAGCGCGCCTGCTGTCTCACAACAAATGAAGAACCTCGATTCAGCCCTTGGAACAGCGTTGATCGATCACAGCAGGCGACCTATGACGTTGACCCCAGCCGGTCGGCAGTTTCTCAAGCAAGCAGAAACCGCATTGTCAGCCCTAAGGATCGGTCAGCGCGATCTGACGGCACTGGATTTGTCGGCAGTTTCATCCCTGCGCATCGGAATAATTGAGGATTTTGAGAACGTAGTCACGCCAACGCTGACCTCGCGACTGGCCGGAACAATGGCCGAATGCGCATTCCAGTTGCATACTTCGGCAAGCCATCAATTGCTCAGCAAGCTGGAAAAGCGAGAGCTGGACATCGCAATTTGCGCGGCGGGTCGAACCGTGTCGTCGGGTATCTTATCCTATCCGATCCTTGAGGACCCATACATTTTGGCAGTACCAAAAGGCGTCGATGTGACCGGTGGGCTGACATCCTTTGGCACTCTGGTCTTTTTACGCCGCGATCCTGATCAGGTGATGGGCCAACAGATCGATACGCAACTCAGCCGTCAGGGCATAGAATTGCCAAACAGATTTGAGATCGACAGTAATCAATCGATTAGTGCGCTGGTCGCCAACGGCACGGGTTGGACGATCACAACTCCGCTAAGTTTGCTGCGCGCGGGACGCTTTGCCGATGAGATTGACGCCCACCCATTACCATTTGTCGGCTTCTCTCGTCAGATCATGCTCTACTCCGCCGCGGACTGGAGCGGCGACATCCCAGGCCAGATTGCCGATATCGCGCGCGGCTTAATTGGCGATCATTTTGTACGACCCGGCCTTCAGTTGATGCCATGGTTAGAAGGTCGGTTTACCCTGATTGGGAACTAGATCGCCCTGCCCAATTCCAGCGACATTCAAGACACCATTTCGCAGTCGGTTTTTCTGCACCTGCACATAAGGCCGAGATTTCGTTATATAAGCGTGTTGATGGGCCTGTATTGACCCCGGCATCAGCCAGTTGGTGTCCTGTAAAGACTACTGAAAATCATGCTTAGAAAATTACTTTACAGTTTCTGCACTGCGTCATGAAAATCAGTTACAGAAAAAGCCGGGCAAATCAGCCTCATGTTCTGACATTGGCCAAATTATGCAATATTTATGGTGAACTTGATCGCGCTCGCGTTCTGACGTGCGCTGACATTGGTAACAGCGGGCCTCTGGCGCATAGAACCTTAGCCGCTTTCGCAAACCTGTTGGACCTCATCATGATGGACGGAGCATTTGAAACTGTGACACGCCCTATCAACATGATTTTGCTTGGCCCTCCTGGGGCAGGAAAAGGCACACAAGCGCGCATGCTTGAAGAAGAATTTGGGCTGGTCCAGCTTTCAACTGGTGATCTGTTACGAGATGCAGTTGCAGCCAATACCGACGCCGGTCGCGCCGCAAAGGCCGTCATGGACGCAGGCGATCTGGTCAGCGACCATATTGTTGTTGCGATCCTGAATGACCGCCTTGATCAACCCGACATCATCAAGGGCACTATTCTCGATGGCTTCCCGCGCACCCAAGCGCAGGCGCATGCCCTAGACACGATGCTGGCCGAACGTGGGCAACAGATTGATGCGGTTGTCAGCCTAGAGGTTGATGACGATGCAATGGTGGCGCGGGTCGCCGGCCGGTACACCTGTTCGGGGTGCGGCGAGGGGTACCACGACACATTCAAAAAGCCGCAGATCAACGCGATCTGTGACAAGTGTAAGGGCGCACGCTTTAAGCGGCGCCCCGACGACAACGCAGACACCGTGCGCACGCGCCTGTCTACATATCACGCCCAAACGGCACCCCTGATCAGTTACTACGACGACAAAAAAACGTTGACGAAAGTACCTGCTATGGGGTCCATCAATGCAATCGCTACTAAATTGAGTGATCTAACAGCTCAGGTTTTGGCGGTTGAAGGGTAGTACGGAATTCGTCGGCGCTGAGGGGCGGCGGCGAAATAATCGGCTCAGCACGTCAGGAGGGCGGGCTGGGGACGACCACAATAAAGGGAGTAATCCAATGGCAGAACAGCCATCAAAAAATGCCTA
The DNA here is from genome assembly GCA_047623825.1 of Paracoccaceae bacterium. Lineage (GTDB taxonomy): Bacteria > Pseudomonadota > Alphaproteobacteria > Rhodobacterales > Rhodobacteraceae > JBLHOS01. The sequence goes on from JBLHOS010000015.1 coordinate 27,650, forward strand.
TTGGTCGGCCAACATTCGTCTTGTCACCATCTTGCTGGTGATCTGGGCGCTGTGTTCGTTTGGCTTTGGCATTCTGCTGCGCCCGATGCTGTCAGGCATCGCGGTAGGCGGCAGCGATCTAGGCTTTTGGTTTGCGCAACAAGGATCAATCTTGGTCTTTTTGGCGCTGATTTTCTTTTACGCCTGGCGCATGAACAAGCTCGATAAAGAGCACGGCGTAGACGAAGAATAGGGACGGAACCGACATGGATCAGTATACACTAAACCTGCTTATTGTTGGGTCGACGTTCGCCCTTTACATTGGCATCGCGATTTGGGCTCGCGCGGGTACAACCGCAGAGTTCTACGCCGCATCACGCGGCATTCACCCCGTAACCAACGGTATGGCCACTGCGGCTGACTGGATGTCAGCGGCATCGTTTATCTCGATGGCCGGTCTGATTGCCTTCACTGGCTACGACAACTCTTCATACTTGATGGGTTGGACAGGTGGCTACGTGCTTCTGGCGCTGCTGCTGGCTCCGTATCTGCGGAAGTTCGGCAAATTCACCGTGCCAGAATTCATTGGCGATCGCTTCTACAGCCCAACAGCACGCATGGTTGCAGTTGTCTGTCTGATTGTGGCGTCCGTGACGTACGTTATCGGTCAGATGACTGGTGTTGGCGTTGCCTTTTCCCGCTTCCTCGAAGTGGAAAATTCGACAGGCCTTTATATCGGTGCCGCAGTTGTTTTCTTCTACGCGGTTCTGGGCGGCATGAAGGGCATCACCTACACACAGGTTGCGCAATATTGCGTTTTGATCACGGCCTACACGATCCCCGCGATCTTCATCTCACTGCAACTGACAGGCAACCCGATCCCGGCACTTGGTCTTTTCGGAGATCACTTGGTATCCGGCCAGCCATTGTTGGAGCGTGTTGACCAGGTTGTTACAGATCTGGGCTTCCGTGAGTACACTGCGCACGGCGGCGACACCCTTAATATGGTGCTGTTCACCTTGTCCTTGATGATCGGTACTGCCGGTCTTCCACACGTCATCATCCGCTTCTTCACAGTTCCCAAAGTGTCTGATGCACGTTGGTCCGCTGGTTGGGCATTGGTGTTTATTGCTCTGCTGTACCTCACTGCTCCGGCTGTTGGTGCGATGGCGCGTCTGAACATCACTGACACCCTTTGGCCAAATGGCATTGAAGGCGAAGCGATTGCTGTTGCAGATCTGCCTGATTGGTTTGAAAACTGGCAGGTAACTGGCTTGCTACGCGTCGAAGACAAAAATGGCGACGGCCGGATCCAGTACTACAACGACGGATCCGACGCGATGACTGCCATCGCAACGGAGCGTGGCTGGGCAGGCAACGAGCTGACAGTGTTTAACCGGGATATCCTTGTTCTGGCGAACCCTGAAATTGCTAACCTTCCAGGCTGGGTTATTGCCCTTGTCGCGGCAGGTGGTCTGGCAGCGGCGCTGTCAACGGCTGCTGGTCTGCTTCTGGCGATATCGGGCGCAATCAGTCACGACGTTATCAAAGGTCAGCTGAACCCGAATATCTCGGAAAAAGGTGAGCTGTTGTCGGCACGTATCGCGATGGGTGTTGCCATCGTGGTGGCGACATATCTGGGTCTGAATCCTCCGGGCTTTGCGGCACAAACCGTGGCCTTGGCCTTTGGTCTGGCAGCAGCGTCCATCTTCCCTGCTTTGATGATGGGTATCTTCTCCAAGCGCGTAAATAACAAAGGCGCGGTTGCGGGGATGCTGACAGGACTGCTGTTTACGCTGGTCTACATCTTCCTGCATAAGGGTTGGTTCTTCATTCCAGATACAAACAGCTTCCCAGATACGGTTCAAGGTTCGCTTTTGGGCATTCAGTCCACAGCAATCGGTTCCATTGGCGCACTGCTGAACTTTGCAGTCGCGTTTGGTGTCAGCCGTGCAACGGATGAGCCTCCACAAGAGATCCAGGATCTGGTCGAAAGCATCCGTGTGCCACGTGGCGCAGCGGGCACAATCTCCGATCACTAAGGGATCGCTTTGATCGGGTCCGCGGTTTCCGCGGACCCACCCAAAACACCGGCGCATCCCGACAAACCGGGGTGCGCCTTTTTTGATCAGGAGGGGTCTCATGGCGCTCGATGTTCTTGATATTCTCTCTAATACGCACCCCTATGACAGCTTATCCCATGACGACCGTGTGGCCTTGGCCAAAACAGTTTCCGTGCGCACCGCAGACCATGGGTCGCTGATTCAGCAGATCGGCCTGCCACAAGACGCGCTATTTCTGATTTTTGAGGGTCAGGTTGAGATCCTGGACAGCACAGACACGATCGTCTCGATCCTCGGTCCCAAAAATTCATTCGGAGAGCGTGGCCTGATGCGCGACGGCAATGCTGCCACGACCGCGCGCACTGCCATGACCACAAAGCTACTGGCGATCCCGGCAGCCGTTTTTGGCGCCCTTGTGGCCGCCCATCCAAGCGTCGCGCGGTTTTTTGATCGCACGAGCCCTGCCCAAACTAAACGTCAGGATCTGACGACACTGACCTTGTCAGACATCATGACACCCAACCCGTTTCATTGCCCCCACGATACCAGCCTGCGGCAGGCCGCACAGATGATGCGTGATCACCGTATTTCGTGCCTGATGGTGTTGGATGGCCAAGTGATCAAAGGCATCGTGACCACCCGCGATCTGACCAATAAGGCGCTTGCCGCAGGTCTGTCGCACGACACGCCGATCTCTGCGATCATGACGCCTGATCCGATCAGTCTGCCGCCATCGGCGCTGGTCTCAGACGTACTACATGCAATGATGGAACAGGGCATCTCACATATGCCGGTGGTCCAGGATGGCCTGTTGTCCGGCATCATCACGCAAACCGATCTGACGCGGTATCAGGCCGTGTCCTCGGCGGCGATGATCCAACAGATTGCCTATGCGCCGGACGCCGCATCCCTGCCCGCAATTGTGCGACGGATCCCGCAGCTTTTGGTCCAGCTGGTTGGTGCACATAATGCCCATCAGGTTGTAACCCGGCTGATCACTGACATCGGCGACGCCACAACGCGACGCCTTCTAAAGCTTGCAGAACAGACCTTGGGACCGCCGCCCGTCCCCTACCTTTGGGTGGCATGCGGCAGCCAGGGTCGACAGGAACAGACCGGTGTCAGTGACCAAGACAATTGCTTAATCCTCGACGACCGCCTCCTGCCCGAACACGACGCCTATTTTCGGGACCTCGCGAAATTCGTATCAGACGGGTTGGACGCGTGCGGCTATTTCTATTGCCCCGGTGATATGATGGCCACCAATGACAGATGGCGCCAACCGCTAAGAGTATGGAAAGAGTATTTTATCGGCTGGATCTCAAGGCCCGATCCGATGGCGCAGATGTTGGCCTCAGTCATGTTCGATCTGCGGCCGATCGGTGGGGATGCGTCCCTTTTCACGGATTTGCAAAAGACCACACTGGATATGGCGGCCTCCAACAGTATCTTTGTGGCCCATATGATTTCAAACTCACTGAAACACATGCCACCTTTGGGCTTGTTCCGAGGCTTTGTGACTGTCAGATCAAGCGAGAATAAAAACACCATAGATCTGAAACACAACGGCGTCGTGCCAGTAGTTGATTTAGGTCGGGTCTATGCATTGCAGGGTAAATTGACGGACGTTAACACGCGCGCACGTTTGACCGGCGCTATCAATGCAGGACAGATTTCGGCAAGTGGCGGGCGCGATTTGATCGCAGCATATGATATGATCGCCGACACGAGGCTGATGCATCAGGCGACGTTAATTAAGCGTTCAGAGGCCCCAGACAACTTCATGGCACCAACTGATTTATCTGATTTTGAGCGAAGCCATTTGCGCGACGCCTTTGTTGTGATCAAAACCATGCAATCAGCGGTCAGTCAGGGCCGCGGCATTCTTAGCTGAGCAGGAGACCCAGCATGTTCATTACCTTAATGGCCACAATATTCGCCGGTTTTGCGGGCGCGGGGATGGTCATGCTGTTCCGGATTGCCCTGAAAGACCGGATCCCCGGCTGGGCGACCCCGCTGGCTGCCGGCGGCGCGATGATCGCGGCCACAATCGCCAGTGAATACAGCTGGTATGACGGAACGGTCGCGTCATTGCCGGCGGAATTTGAAATCGCAGCAACGCGTGAAAATCAAGCGCCTTACCGTCCTTGGACATATTTGCGACCCTTCACAGATGGCTTTATCGCTGTCGATCAGGGCTCCATCCGTACCAATGACGCCGTGCCCGGCACGCGGCTGGTCAATCTCTACATCTATGGCAGGTTCTCAGCGATTACCGAGGTTCCGGTATTGTTTGATTGCGACGACAGCCAACGTGCCGATATCATCGATGGTGTGGAATTTGACCTCGACGGCATCCCACTTGATGTCGTTTGGCGCGACGTAGATATGACCGACCCCATGCTGCGCGCCACATGTGACGTTGACGTAGGCTAGACCAAGCGATTGTGGGATCGGGAGGCCCGCTGACATGTTGACCCATCTCGGCCTCAGACTGCGGATATTCCTGTTCTTTGCGCTGATGGCGATCGGCGGGACGTGTTTAACTTGGGCGGGGCTTGGCTATGGTTTTTGGCGATTGGCCGAGGCCGAAGCACTCTCAGCCTTTCTAACTGCCGGGATCATTGCGACGCTGGCAATTTTTGGGTTATCAGTCTGGATCTGGAGCCTGTTTGATGAGCATATCGCCCGCCCTATTGAGCAACTGGCCGCCGAGATGCGGACCCGGGCCCACACGGATGTAGGCACCGACATTGACGGCACTCACGCACGCTTTCTGGGTGATTTGGCACCAGCAGCAGCAGCCGTCGCCGCGAATTATTCAGCCGCAAAAGCAGCGGCTGCGCATGCAGTTGCGCAAGAGACTGCACGCCTGAACCTTGAGAAATCTCGGCTAGAGACAGTTTTGGCAGAGGTCCCGGACGCCGTTCTTTTTTGCTCAGCTGATCATTCAGTTGTTCTTTATAACGGCCATGCGCCTGAGATTCTTGGCGACCAAACCGGGCTTGGCCTTAACCGCCCGTTATCATCTATTTTGCGGATGGGCCCCGTGCATCAGGCCTATGACCGACTGGCTGCCAGTCAGTCAACCGACGGCGCCGATATCTTATGCACGACCAAAAAAGGGGCGACTTTGCTTGAGGCGCGACTGCGGCTGATGTGGCTGAAAGGACAGGAAGACAAGGCACCGGGTTATGCCATTACCCTTCGCAATGTCACAGAGACGGTCCGAATTCAGGGTGAGCGTGCGCATCTGTTGAATGCACTCCTAGAAGGTGTAGAGACGGCGCTGACCAACCTGCCACCGGATGACCCCACGGTGATCAAGCTCCGCAATTTGGCCCAAGGCACCGCAGATCAAAAGCGCGCAACTGATACCCAATGGTGGCCAATGGAGACGCTGTGTGCCGCTGATCTTGGTGCTGCGCTGCAGGTAAGATTAGCCAAGCGTCAAATTACATTGGCCAGCAATATCGAAGACATTGATGTTCGCTGCGACGGATTTGCAATCACCCGCCTGATCGAACGCGTTGCCAGAAGTTGGGCCCGCGAAGGCGGCGCGGATTTCGAACTGACGATAGAGCGGACTCATAGCCAGACCGCGCGGGTTGGCCTGCAAGCAACCGGAAGTTTACCAGATCAAACAATGCTGGATGATTGGCTGTCGGTCCCACTTAGCCCAGGCCTTTCCCAATTTTCAGGGAAAGACGTGCTGGTCACCCACGCCAGCAGCATGCTTGCAGTCCAAATGTCCGGGCCAAAATCATCCATTGACCTAACATTGCCCTTGGCATCGTCCCGATCTTATACACCCCCGCGACGTATCGCGTATGATTTTGAACTTCTGAATCAAGATCTTCCACCAAAACTGTTGGATTGCGCCCTAAACTCCCTGAGTTTTGTGGTTTTCGATACAGAGACAACTGGCCTGAACCCCGATCAAGATGAGATTTGCCAGATTGCCGCTGTGCGGATCGTAAATGGGCGACTGTTATTGGAGGAGCGGTTCGATCTTTTGGTCGATCCCGGTCGCTCCATTCCGGCAGGGTCTACCGCCGTTCACGGCATTACCAATGAGATGGTGGTCGGGGCCCCATCGGTGACCGAGGCAGTGCGCCGTTTCCATGCGTTTGCCGAGGGCTCAATCCTTGTGGCCCATAATGCGGTCTTTGATATGGCGTTTCTCAAGCGTCACGAAATAGACATTGAACGCCACTTCGACCAGCCAATCCTGGATACTGTGCTTTGCTCAGCGATCGTCTTTGGCCAATCGGCTCAACACACGCTGGATGCCGTGTGCAAACGGCTGAATGTAAAAATCCCAGAAGCTGACCGACATACCGCAATTGGCGACGCAATCGGGACTGCAGAGGTGTTCAGAAAGATGATTCCGATGCTTAAAGCAGCAAACCTGCCGACATTAGCGGCTACAATTAAGGCATTTGACAAGCATGTGCGACTAATTGGCCACTTAAATTGACTTTGCGAACTTTAGTATTCAGTTCTTTTACAAGATCAAAAGGAGCGCACATGGCACGGACACCACTCTATAAGAAATCCGAAGCCGAGATGCTGAAACGCATTAAGTCGGGCATGTGGGCCGTCGACCGTCGTCTTCCCAACGAATTCATTCTTGCCGAGGAGTTCGGGGTCAGCCAAGGCACGATGCGTCGAGCGTTGATCACCCTTGAACAAATGGGCCACCTAAAGCGGACACCCGGACGCGGTACAGTCGTCTCTGAAGTCCCGAAAACGCCAAAACCAACAACTTTAGCCGCGGTTGGTTTTGATCGTTTGATCGGGGCCGATGGCCAGCCAGCCGAGCTTGAAGTTTTCCGCGATGCGGTCAACGACCGGAAGCCGGAAAACGATGAGCACGTTTTGTTTGGGGCCGAGCGGGTTCATGTGATTACTCGCACCCTGAAGCAGGGCGGCGAACGCTTTGCACTGGATGAAATCATTATTTCACAAAGTGTTCTACCGGAGCTGGTTGCCGAGTTGGCGCCTGATCTACCGGGCTTGTTGGACCAACACAGTTTGTCACCCGCCCAGATCGACGATCAACTGACCGCCCTTTTGTGCACGATGAGCCAATCCGTTGCCCTGGCCATTGACCGCAACACAGCCCTGCAAAAACTGGAACGAGTGGCCAAAGACAGCGATGGCAAGGTTCTGGCCAAGCAAACGCTGCTTTATGTTGGTGGTCAAGTCCGCTACGCGATCAGCCTGTCGGCCTAGATCCCGTCGATACAAACGTATTTGGTATCAAGGTAATCATCTAACCCCTGACTGCCACCCTCTTTGCCCATGCCACTTTCCTTAATGCCGCCAAACGGCGCTTCAACGGTTGTGATCAGGCCAGAATTGATCCCGATCATGCCGTATTGCAGACCCTCATTCAGCCGGAACGCGCGGGCAAGATCAGACGTATAAGCGTAGGATGCCAAACCGAACTCAGTTGCATTGGCCATGGCGATCGCTTCGGCCTCGGTCTCAAATTTAAACACCGGCGCCAATGGCCCAAAGATCTCTTCGCGCGCAAATGCCATTGATTGCGTGGCACCTGTCAGGATCGTCGGCTGGAAAAAGCTGCCGCCCCGACTGTGGCGATCTCCACCAACGACAACCTTGGCCCCTTTGGATTTGGCGTCAGCCAAAAACCCTTCGACCTTTTCGACTGCCCCGATATCGATCATCGGACCTTGGGCGATGCCCGCATCCCGACCATCACCAACGGCCAACCCGCGGGTCTTGTCAGCCAATTTCGCGACGAATTCATCATGGATGCCAGCCTGCACATAAAACCGGTTCGCACAGACGCAGGTTTGACCCATATTTCGGTATTTTGAGACCATCGCCCCCTCAACCGCTGCATCCACATCAGCATCGTCAAAGACCAGGAACGGCGCGTTGCCGCCCAATTCCATTGAGACCTTTTTGACGGTGTCGGCAGATTGGCGGATCAACTCTTTGCCAACCTCAGTTGAGCCAGTGAATGTGATCTTACGAACGGCAGACGATGCCATCATTGCACCAGCGATCTTGCGGGCGGACCCTGTCACGATGTTCACTGTTCCTACTGGAAAGCCCACCTCTTCGCACAGCGCAGCCCATGCGAGGCCCGAATAGGGTGTCGCCGTCGCGGGTTTTGCAACCACGGTGCAGCCAACGGCCAAGGCCGGGGCGATTTTGCGCGCCAGCATCGAGGACGGGAAATTCCACGGTGTGATCATGCCGACCACACCCACGGGATGGCGCGTTACCAAGATACGCCGCCCCGTTACGCCAGCGGGCACAATCTCGCCTTTGGCACGGCGGACCTCTTCGGCGAACCAGCGTACATATTGTGCACCGATGGTGATCTCACCGCGCGCCTCAGCCAAAGGTTTGCCCTGCTCGACCGTCAGTAATTCGGCCAGCGGTTCGACATTGTCCATCAGCGCATCATGCAAGGACCACAAAAGACCGATCCGCTGCATCAGTCCCATCGCCGCAAATTCGGGAAACGCTGCCGAGGCGGCCGCAATAGCACGCTCAGTTTCAGCGGCCCCACAATTTGGGATCTGGCCCAGATGTTCACCGGTTGCGGGGTTTGTGACATCAATCACCTCACCGCTATCGGCCCCGATCCATGCCCCATTCACGAAATTGGCGTCGCGCAACCACTTTGTGTAACTCATCATTTAATCTTTCAATATTTGTCCAACTGTCCAATGCGCAATGCCACGTCCAGCATGCGGCACGAAAAGCCCCATTCGTTGTCGTACCAGCCAAAGACGCGCAACATGCCGCCTTTGCTGCGTTTGATTTCAGGCCCGGCAATGATCAACGATTCAGGCCGCCCGCGCAGGTCTGAAGAGACCAATGGCTTTTCGATATATCCCAGGATCGGGCCCGCAAGATCGCGCAAAAGCGTGCGCGCCTCCTCTACCGAGGGGCGTTTTTCCAATGTGACCGCCAAATCAACCGCTGACACGCTGGCCGTCGGCACCCGAACGGCTGACCCTGTGATCCGGCCCGCCAGATTTGGCAAAACAATATCCATCAGCTGGGCGGCACTGGTCGATGTCGGCACCATCGACAGAGCTGCCGCCCGTGAGCGGGCCAAATCACCGGTCGGCGCATCCACCGTCGGCTGACTACCAGTATAACAATGGACGGTGGTCATCAGCCCGGACTCGAGGCCAAACGCCTGATCTAACGCCCGGATCAATGGGGCAACCGCATTGGTGGTGCATGACGCATTGGAGATGATTTTGTGGTTAGAAGTCATCGCGGCATCATTGGCACCCAAGACCACCGTCAGATCCGCATCAAGCGATGGCCCTGAAATCAAGATCCGCGTCGCACCGGCGTCCAGCCCCTGCTCTGCGACCGCGCGATCCTTGCCACGACCAGTGCATTCCATCAACAAATCAATATCTGTCAGCTCCAGCGCGCTAAGGTCTGCAACCTGTCGAAACGGGATATATCGACCGTCTAAAACCAAGGCCTTGTTGTCGATCTCTACCTGCCCCGGATACACGCCAAAGATGCTATCAAACTCAAACAGATAGGCACAGGTTTCCAAGGGCGCGATGTCGTTAATCAGAACAATCTCGATATCGCGCCAGATGTCCGACGTAAGCCATGCCCGCAACACCGTGCGACCAATCCGACCAAATCCGTTAATGGCGACGCGCATCCGTTTTGGCATCTCTCGTCTCCTCTTTGCATGTAGTGATGCATCGCGTGATCCAAGGGTGCAAGTGTAGCGGCAGATTGCCGGGTAACACGGGTACAAATATCGAATTCGACGGCCTGAAGTTATCCGAAAAAAGATTGTGGCCCCATCCACTGGCCGGCAAGCGATGTGTGCATCGCTGAGTGGGTGAACACTAGGCGGTGAACCCCGGACGATATGGGCGACGACACCCGTAAAAAAGCATGGCACAATCCAGCGGCGTGATGGTCACGTATATCTATGACCTTAAGATGACAGTGCGGCATCACGGTAGCTTTGCTATCAAGAAAGAAATAGCCGCAGGTCTGCCCATGTGGGCCCTGAAAAAAAGCGGCGCAGAACATCTCAACGGAGAATTCGTTTCATGAGTAACGTCCTTTATGATGCACTGATTGCACCGCATGCTGCCAACACAAAGACTTTCTTGATCGGCGATGATGGCCAAGAGGTGACATTTTCTGAGTTCGTTGGATTGGCGGCGCAGATGGCGCATGCCCTATGCGCATCTGGGGTCAAGCCGGGGGACCGGATTGTTGTACAGGCTCCAAAACGCATAGAGACGCTGACACTTTATGCCGCCGCAGTTCAGGCCGGTGCTGTCTATTTACCCCTCAACACTGCCTATACAACGCAGGAGCTGGACTATTTCGTCAGTGATGCCACGCCCAGCCTGCTAATTTGCGAAGACATATCCGTAGATGCACTGACACCAATCGCCGCGCGGATCGGCGCACGGGTTCTGACATTGAATGCGGATGGAACTGGAACATTGCCCACAGCAACGATTGGCAATCCGGTGCAGTTCAAAACTGTGTCACGGGGGCCTGCAGATTTGGCAGCGCTCCTGTACACTTCTGGCACAACGGGGCGGTCCAAGGGGGCAATGTTGTCTCATGATAATCTGCTGTCTAACGCACGAGCGTTGACCGATATTTGGCAGATTTCATCGGCGGATCGCTTGATCCACGCTCTTCCGATCTTTCATACCCATGGTCTGTTCGTTGCGATGAATACTGCCCTTTTGGCGGGCGCCACGGTTCGCCTAATGGCGCGATTTGACGTTGATCAGATGATCGCAGAGATCCCATCATCAAGCCTGCTGATGGGCGTGCCCACGTTCTACACCCGACTTTTGGGTGACACGCGGCTGACCCAAGGTTTGACCAAAAATATGCGCTTGTTCATATCAGGTAGCGCGCCATTGCTGGCCGAAACCCATATCGAATTCACGGCGCGCACCAGTCATTACATCCTTGAACGCTACGGCATGACAGAGACCAATATGATCACCTCAAACCCCTATGACGGGTTCCGGTGCGCAGGCACCGTTGGCATGCCGTTGCCGGGGACTGAGGTCATAATCAGTGATCCTGATACAGGCGAGGCCCTACCCCATGGGTCCATTGGCATGATCGAAGTGCGGGGACCAAACGTGTTTCTGGGCTATTGGAACATGCCAAAAAAGACGGCTGAAGAATTGCGCGAAAATGGCTTTTTCATCACCGGTGACCTTGGGGTTATCGATGATCAGGGATATCTGAATATCGTTGGTCGCCTGAAGGACCTGATCATTTCAGGGGGCTATAACATTTACCCCAAAGAAATTGAGGATGTCCTGAACGAGTTGCCAAACGTGCTGGAAACGGCCGTGTTTGGCGTCCCCCATCCCGATTTCGGAGAGTCGGTCGTCGCCGCCATCGTACCGGTGCCGGGGACAAGCGTCGACTATGATGCCATGGATGCCTTGCTGGGGACGAAACTGGCGCGCTTCAAACATCCACGGGAGTTTGTGGTGCTTGACGATCTGCCGCGCAACACGATGGGCAAGGTGCAAAAGAACGTTCTGCGTGCAAATCACCCAGCCTAAGTCGCGGCGCCCACAAGTGCCGCACCTTCAGACAATGCCGCAAGCTTGGCGTGTGCGATATCAGAATCAACAGCTCCTTATCCGGCAACGGGGCCAAATCCACAGTCGCTGCCTGCAATGACCCGGTCGGAACCCACAATAGCGGTGAAACGCTCAATCCGTTGGGCGACCAACTGTGGGTGCTCAATGAAATTGAGTGGTTGTGTCGATTACGCCCAAAACCAGTATCTTATGATCTGTGATCTCTGGCTTACTGTGGCGAAAGACGATCAAATCATCGTGCATGGCTCGGGTTCGATGTCTAATACAAAACGGATCACGCCATTGCCGACATAAGCGTGGTAAAAACGCCAACCATGGGAATGTCGCAACAGTGCGGCCCCTCATAATTACCCCAACAGATGTGGATACCTAACTTGTCTTCATCACTGTCCGAGAATGCATGGTTCAGCGCGTCAACATGCAGTGCGGCGATCTGTAAAAACTCAACGTCGCTAAGATCGGCAAAAAGCATGTGGCGTGACAATACGAGGTCTGTGCAATCAAGCTGACGCTTCAGACCGAACGCGACGATCGTTTCATACTAGGCTTTCATCGCGTCAGCCAGGGCGGTGAGGTAAGCCCCGCGGGTTTTGTAGAAATCATTGTACAAGAAAAGTAAGATCATACTGGGCGACGCTGCATTGATGAAACTGCAAATGGCGCCGTGGGACGCCACCGCTGCCTTGAGCTGTTTGGCGACGACCTCTGCGACAGCTATTGTCATGCAGGCATCAAATGCCGCAGCGTCTTAGGGTTCATCCCGCTCCCTCACAAAAATGAAATCTACGACATGCTGGGTTCTTGGCAAGCTGCCAACATAGGTTATCGGGATAGTCATGATCGGGGCCTTCCAAGTGTTTGGCCCAAGAATGACAACCAGTTTTCATTACATAGTTTGGCGATCAACGCCTCACCATATCCATATTGGCGCATCGCTTCGATTAAGCTCGGCAGATCGGCTGACGTCCCAAGCCCGTCAGGCATCGGCGCGCCATCAAAATCGGACCCAAGACCAACATGATCTTCACCCGCAATCGCAATCATATGGTCAAGCTGGCGCAGGCAAGCGTCAATGGTCGACCGACCTGTTTTCCACCCAGCCTCATCCAGAAAGATAGTGCCAAAGTTTAACCCAACCATCCCTCCAGTCTGCTGGACAACGCAAAGCTGATCATCGGTCAGATTGCGTGTCGTTCGGCAGACCTCAAATGCATTGGAGTGCGTCGCCACAATCGGCAATCCCGCCTCTGCCACATCGTGAACTCCCTTCATTGTCAGATGACTAGTATCCACGATCAAACCTAATTGCGCGCAACGCGCCACAAGTCGTTTGCCGTCATGCGTAAGACCGGGCCCGGTATCGCCGTCGTGTTCAAACTGAAACGGCACGCCTTCGCCAAAGATTGTCGGCCGCGACCAGACCAGCCCGAGTGAGCGGAGGCCGAGCGCGTATAGTGCGTCCAGCGCCAATAGATCCGCCCCAATACAATCTGCCCCTTCAAGATGCAGCACACAGGCAAGACTGCCACCGACAAAACTACGCGCCAATGTCTCAGCATTGGTGCAGATCGTCAGATGGCCCGCAGCCTGAAGCTGATGGGCCAGACCCGCCTGTCCGATTGCCGCTTCAAGCGCATGACCGGCGTCCAAAGGCGTAGG
>JBLHOS010000016.1:0-40781 GCA_047623825.1 Paracoccaceae bacterium
TCGGCGGGGCCTCATGGCCACACGGTGTCTTGCGGCGCGATCAATCAAGAACCCGAGTTGAAAACCACCGCAAGAACGCGGGTAAGTTTCAGTTGAGTGATTTTTGTCAAATTAGGCGGCCAACCCAGCTCCGCCAGTGCCCAGCGACGCCGGTCTGGATCGCTATTTTGAAATCAACCCATAAGAATGCGTCAATCGCCTTGTCTCGGCTGCCCTCTTGCCCCATTTTCCACTCATGAGTTCAAAACCTATCGACAATCCGGCAGAGCCGTTCAAGAAAGCCTTGGCTGAGGCAACCCGAGTTCTGGCGAATGATCCAGAACTGGGCGTCTCATTTTCTGTGGACCCACCTGGACGGACCAACGACACGTTGCGCCTGCCACAGGTCAGCCGCCGGATGACCCGTGATGAGGTTATGCTGGCGCGCGGAACGGCAGATGCCTACGCATTGCGCCACAAATTCCACGACGAAAGCACAGCCGCACGTTATGCCCCAACCGGTCAAATGGCCCGCGATATTATGGAAGCCATGGAAGCTGCGCGCTGTGAAGCCGTTGGCGCGCGCGATATGCCCGGTACCGCTGGCAATATCGATGCCAAAATAGCGAATGAGGCACGCCGTAAAGGCTACGGTGAGATCCGGGAGGCCAGTCAGGCCCCACTGGCCACTGCCGCTGGCTATCTGATCCGGCACTTAGCTACAGGTCGCCAAATGCCACCTGAGGCTGCCAACGTGATGGAACTGTGGCGCGGTTTCATTGAGGATCGATGCGGCGAGACGCTGACATCGCTGGACGACACGTTGCCTGACCAAAAAGCCTTTGCCAAACTGGCACGCCAGCTGATCGATGACCTGGGATACGGCGACCAGTTGGGCGATGATCCCGACGACATAGATCAAGACAATGAGGACGAGGCCAGCTCAGACGAGCAAGACGAACCTGATCAGACCGGCGACGCCGACGATGATGACGCTGAGGACAGCGAAGCCAGCCCCGAGCAAAGCCAGGATGAGCAGAAAGACGCCGCCCAAGCCCAAGTCCAGATGGACGACACCGGCGACATGGAACAGTCTGACGAGTCTGAATTGCCCGAAGGTGAGGCCCCGATAGAGCCACCCGGCCCTGCCCCGGTCTCAGACGCTGATCCAAACTATGAGATCTACCGGGCTGAGTATGACGAAGAGATCAAGGCCGAGGACCTGGCAGAGCCGCAAGAGTTGGAGCGTCTTCGCGCCTATCTTGATCAGCAGCTGGAACCCCTGAAAGGTGCCGTTAGCCGACTGGCCAACAAGTTGCAGCGCCGCCTGCAGGCGCAACAAAACAGGTCATGGGAATTTGACCTTGAAGAAGGCACGCTGGACGCAGGCCGATTGGCGCGTGTGGTCGCCAACCCGACAACGCCGCTTAGCTTTAAGCGCGAAAAAGATACTGAATTTCGCGATACGGTCGTGACCCTGCTATTGGATAATTCCGGGTCAATGCGTGGGCGTCCGATCTCAATTGCGGCGATTTGCGCCGATGTTCTGGCGCGCACGCTGGAGCGGTGCCAAGTCAAAGTAGAAATCCTCGGATTTACAACGCGCGCCTGGAAAGGCGGACGATCGCGTGAAGATTGGTTGTCAGAGGGTCGTCCGCAACAACCCGGCCGACTGAACGATCTGCGCCACATCATCTACAAGCAGGCGGATGCGCCAATGCGCCGGACCCGCAACAATCTGGGCCTGATGATGAAAGAAGGCCTGTTAAAAGAAAACATCGACGGCGAGGCGCTGGAATGGGCGCACCGTCGCATGGTGAACCGGCCTGAGGCGCGCAAAATCCTGATGGTGATCAGTGACGGCGCACCGGTCGACGACAGCACCTTGTCTGTGAACCCGGCCAACTACCTTGAAAAACACCTGCGCGATGTCATCGCCATGGTTGAACGTCGCCGCGCAGTTGAGCTGTTGGCGATCGGTATCGGCCATGACGTGACGCGGTATTATGAGCGTGCGGTGACAATCACCGATGTTGAGCAATTGGCGGGCGCAATGACCGAACAACTGGCCTCACTCTTTGATCCCGATCCACGGGCACGGGCCCGGTTTTTGAGTATCAAACGGGCCTCGTGATGTTTCAAACCTACACTGCCAGCACCTCACCCGACCAGGGACCACCCCGACTGGCGCTGCTGAGGGCGGCTCTAAAGGCTGACGGGGTTCAGGGGTTTTTGGTGCCTCGAGCCGACGCACATCAGGGTGAATACGTCTCAGATCGCGATGCACGCCTGTCTTGGATCACCGGATTTACCGGATCAGCCGGATTTTGTGCTGTATTGCCAGAAATTTCAGGCGTGTTCATCGACGGGCGCTACCGGGTTCAGGTCAAGGCCCAGATCGATACCGACGTCTACACCCCGGTGCATTGGCCTGAGACCAAGCTGGAAGACTGGCTAATTGAGAATATGGCCGGCGGCGGCACTATCGCCTATGATCCTTGGTTGCACACCAGCGCCGAAATTGACCGGCTAGAGACGGCTTTGAGGCCGCACCAAATTTCACTCAAACCGACCATCAATTATGTCGATCAAATCTGGGACGATCAACCGGATCGCCCCTCAGCCCCAGCCTACGCCTATCCGGTTGAAATTGCAGGAAAAACATCTGGACAGAAACGCCAAGAGATTTCCCAGATACTGCGCGACGCGGGACAGATCGCGGCGGTCTTGACACTGCCTGACAGCATTGCGTGGCTTTTAAACATTCGTGGCAATGATCTGCCTCGGTTTCCTGTTGTGCAAGCCTTTGCAATTATCCACGAAAGTGGCCAGATCTCTTTGTTTTCTGACCCTAAAAAATTCGCTCCACTTGACCCAGATCCTGATATCGAAATTCATCATTGGGACGGGTTTGAAGTGGCATTGCAGGCGCTGGACGGTCCCGTTCGTTTGGATACCGCCACGGCACCGCACCAATTGCGCATGGTGCTGCAGGCCGCAAATGTTGAAATCATCAGCGCCGATGATCCGTGCATATTGCCAAAGGCCCGCAAGCATCACGCCGAGATTGCAGCAACCCGCACTGCCCATATCCGTGATGGGGCGGCCATGGTGAATTTTCTGACGTGGTTTGATGCTGAGGCGCCAAAGGGTCAGCTGACCGAGATCGATTGCGCCTACAAGCTAGAAGAGATGCGGATCGCAACTGGCGCGTTGAAAGACATCAGCTTTGAGAGCATCTCTGGGACCGGACCGAACGCCGCGATCGTACATTACAGGGTGACCGAGCAGACCAACGCGCAGCTGGAACCCGGACAGCTTTATCTGATCGACAGCGGCGCGCAATATCACGACGGTACTACCGACATCACCCGGACCCTGCCTGTCACCCAACCAGACGCCGAACAGCGGCAGGCCTTTACCCAAGTACTTCGCGGTATGATTGCCGTCAGCCGCGCACGTTTTCCTATTGGGATTGCCGGGCGCGATCTGGATGCGCTGGCCCGCGCCCCCCTATGGATGGCCGGGCGAGACTATGATCATGGCACCGGACACGGCGTTGGCGTCTATCTGGGTGTGCATGAGGGACCGCAGCGGATCGCCCGCAGTTCGCTGTTGCCGTTAGAGCCGGGAATGATGCTATCCAATGAGCCGGGATATTACCGCGAAGGCGCATTTGGTATCCGGATTGAAAACCTGATTGTCGTGCATGAGGCACCGCACTTGACCGGGGCGGATGCGCGCGTCATGTTATGCTTCGAGACCCTGACTTGGGTTCCGATTGATCGAAGGATGATCGATCTGGATCAGCTCAGCACAGCTGAGCGGGATTGGGTTAATGACTACCACAAACAGGTTGCACAAAAGATTGGTCCACACGTGACCGCAGACGCAGCCGTTTGGTTGGCCGCAGCGACCGCTGCGATCTGAAACGTTTCTATTACTTGTGCACGTCAAAACGACGGGTAGAGGTATGGCCAAAGGGGGCTTTACATGTCCGATTACATCACCACTCGCAAAGCGCCCGGAAAGTGGGTTGTGCGCGCAAACGGGGCTATTTTGGCGGAGTCTGCCAATGCAGTGCAATTGGTGGAAGGCAGTCACCAGCCAGTCATATACTTTCCACGTTCCGATATCGGAATGGCGTTTTTTGAGCGCACAGATAAAACCACCCATTGTCCCCATAAGGGCGATGCTACCTACTTCACGATCTCTACCGTGGACGGAACCCTACCGAATGCCGCATGGAGCTATGAGACGCCCCTGGCCGGTGCGCAAGGTATCGAGGGACATCTGGCGTTTTACTCCGACCGGGTGACGGTCGAGCAGCTTTAGGCCGATTATCTAAGATGTGGGGGCGTTTGTGCCCGGGCGAGGCGCGCTAACGACGCGCCTTTTGCCTCCGGCGGGGATATTTAGGGAATAAGGAAAGGGAGAGGCCGGGTGTTTCGCGTTAGCTATGCTCTTCTGCGGCGGTTGCAGCCAAGGCACGGTTATATGCTTTCAGCGCATCTACATGAAACAAGGCGCCGTCCAGTGCCGGTGCTGCGTCCCCCGGGGCCAGCGTCACCACGGGCACAAAATCAAGGCCAGTGCGTTCAAAGATCGGTAAGGCGCGCTCCAGCGTTGAATTGGCGTCAATATAGATCCCTTGGTCGATCAGATCCAATAACTGATCCTCGGATGCAGCGCGGTCATGATCCATCGGGCGCATCACCTTACTGACCCGGAACATCCCCAAAAGATAGGCCTGCGGACCGGCCGCCAAATGAATGTTGCGACGTTCCAGTTGGGTCAAAAAGAAGGACCTATGGACCAACTTACTGGCTACAGCCGTTGACAGCGAGACCGCAACCATCACAGCCAAACCTGTTTGCCAATCTCCCGTCAGCTCAAACACGATCAAGGTTGTCGATATTGGCGCGCCCAAAACCGCCGCTGCGACCGCACCCATACCCGCAAGCGCATATAGCGATTCAGAGCCCGAGACATTGGGAAAAATTGAGGTCGCGATCAGACCAAACGCAAGACCCGTGAGCGCACCCACCATCAGCGATGGCGAGAATACACCACCGCCCATCCGACCCGCCATTGTGATCGCAACCGCAATCGTCTTGATCATAGCAAAAACGATCGCCTCATAGAGCAGCAACTCACCGGTCAATGCTGACGAAATCGTCTCATATCCGACACCGATGATATGGGGAAACATCACCGCAATCCCACCTAAAAGCATGCCTGCCAAGGCCGGGCGCAACCAGCGGGGCAGCCGGATCGCACGCACTACCAAGCTGCCCAGATCATCAGCCCAAAAGATCGCGCGCATAAAAATCACGGCGACGAGGCCGCAGATCAAACCCAAAAGCAAAAAGGCAGGCAGTTCGGCATAAAATTGCAATGCGCCGTCGGTACCAAGATTAAATTCGGTGATGTCGCCAAATTGCAGGCGACTGATGACAGTGCCTGCGGCACTCGCGATCACAATTGGCGCAAATGCGTGCACGGCGAAATGGCGCAACACCACTTCAAGCGCAAACAAGGCCCCTGCGATGGGTGCATTAAAGGACGCACTAACTGCTGCTGCCACAGCACATCCCAACAGATCGCGTCCCGTGATCCCATCTGCGTGGATCCGGTCTGAGACCCATGTTGAGATAACGGCGGCCAGATGGACAACCGGCCCTTCACGGCCCGTTGAGCCGCCGGTACTAAGCGTAATAAGCGAGGCGAAGGCCGAGGCGATCCCAGCCTTTTTCTCAACCCGACCCTCAGCCAATGCGGACCCTTCGATTACTTCCGCGACAGAGCGCGCGCGGCCATCGGGTGTGAAGAAATGCAAGATCAGCCCAACGATTAATCCGCCCAGAATAGGTACAATCCAGATCCAGTACCAAGGCAGCGTTTGCGCAAATGAGTGCAACGTCCGAACATCGTCGACACCATAGGCAATACTTTGCAGCCAACTGATGCCAGTGCGAAACAGGAGGGCCGCAAAACCTGCGGCAATTCCGATGATCAAGGCGATGAACCAAAAGGTGATCTGGCCCGGACCTTTTTTTCGCAGGACACCCAATCCCTCGCGGATGGCCGCCGATCCGGCGGCGATCTGACGGCGCAGATAAGGGGTGGGCAATTCTGCCAAATCCTGGCTCCGCCGGGCAAGCGATCAACGACACAGGTGGCCCGGACCGACTGTGCTACGTTTGGCTTAACGCATTGCACAGAACGCGAAAACCCCCTTGGCGGGCGGTATGCGGTCTATTGCGATGATAGTTCCATCCAATATCGCGTTGTACTATGGGTTTGCCGCGGCTGTGCAGCGCCCGTCTGAAATCATCAAATCTGAAAGCGTCGCCGCCACGTCTGACGCACCATGTCGCGCCATTGCAATATGTGGCAGGATGCATGCTTGACCGGCCTTTACATAAGCAAGGCGGTCAACACAGCGATATTTGCAGATCACCGGGCCTGTAGCAGTGCCTTGGCAGCGGCTCGCGCCGCCTCTGTTATCGTATCGCCTGACAGCATCCGAGCCACCTCATCGACGCGGTCGTCGTCTAGTAGGGGCAGAACTTGGGTGCGCGTCTCACCGTTTGTCACTGACTTCACGACCTGCCAATGATGCGCGCCCAGGGCGGCAACTTGCGGCGAATGTGTAACGACCAAGATTTGCCCACCTTCGGCCAGAGCCGCCAACCGACGACCAACGGCATCTGCGGTGGCGCCACCAACGCCGCGATCAATTTCATCAAAAATCATTGTCACGCCTTGGGCATCTCTGGTCAGGCACACCTTTAGGGCCAGCAAGAAGCGCGACAGCTCCCCGCCCGATGCGATTTTCTCAATCGGGCCAGAGGGCGCACCGGGGTTGGTCGCGACCGTAAAGGCAACCGCATCGATCCCATCAGCACTGCCTGTCGCAGGTGCGACAAGGGTCGTGAACACAGCGCGGTCCATTTTGAGCGGCGCCAGTTCCTTGGTCATGGCGGCATCCAGTCGCGTGGCGGCATCTTTGCGTTTGCGAGACAGAGTTGCTGACGCCACATCGTACCGGTCCTCAGCTGCCGCAAGGGCCGCGCGCAACCCCGCAATCTGTGCAGAACCGCCGTCCAAGGCCGCCAGACGCGCACGCAACGTTTCGGCAAATAACCCCAGATCATCGGCCAGAACGCCATGCTTGCGCGCCAGAGCCCGCATGGCGAACAACCGCTCCTCGGTTTGTTCCAGATCGGATGGATTGAACGTCAGCTGATCGGCAAATCTGGCGACACCGCTCTGGGCCTCACCCAATTCAACCATCGCACGCTCCAACGCGCCAAGCGTATCATCAAGCGCGCCTTCGGCCGTATCAGACAGATCTTGCAACCACCGTAGTGCGTCGACTAACGCAGCCTCAGCGCCGTCACCAAGGGCTGCGGCCGCACGTGCAATGTCAACGCGCATCCGCTCGGCACCCTGCATCAGGCGGCGACGGGCATCAAGTTCAGCCTCTTCACCTGCGACAGGTGCAAGCTGATCCAACTCGCCAGCCGCGTGGCGTAGAAACTCTTCCTCAGCCTTCATCTCGGCCAATTCAGCGTCAGCAGTGGCCAGCTCTTGACGCGCCAAGCGTACCACCTGCCACGCCTTCCGTGTAGCGGTACGATCTGCATCAAGCCCCCCGAAACTGTCCAGCAGGTCACGGTGCCCTTTGGCGTTCAAAAGCCCCCGGTCATCGTGCTGACCATGCAATTCAACCAATGTCTCAGACAGCGCGCGCAGCACCTCACCCGACACGCGGCGATCATTGACCCATGCGGTCTTGCGGCCATCGCGTGAATTCACACGGCGCAAAATCAATTCATCGCTAGCTGGCAGGCCTGCCTCCGCCAGAACCACATAGGCAGCATGGCCAGCGGGCAGATCGAAAACGGCTGTGACCTCTCCTTGATCAGCGCCACGGCGCACAAGTTCGGCGCGTCCGCGCCAACCCAGCACGAAACCCAAACTATCCAACAAGATTGATTTTCCTGCGCCGGTTTCGCCAGTCAACACATTTAGACCCGGCTGAAAGGCAAGCTCCAACCGATCAATGATCAGCATATCGCGGATATCGAGGCCCCGTAACATCCCCGTCCTCCGGCTACCGGCCTACAGCCATTCGCCCCTGAGGGTTTGACGCAGAACGTCACGCAACCAGCCTTCGCCACTTGCCTCAGGGTTCAGATCCTGACCGGTCAACAACCGATAGGTATCATCATAAAACGGTGAACTTTGAAAGTTATGGCCCAGAATAGCGCCGGCGGTTTGCGCCTCATCGGTCAAACCAAGTGACAAATACGTCTCAACCAGACGGTGCAATGCCTCAGCGGTATGCGTGGTGGTTTGAAATTCTTCGACCACAACGCGGAACCGGTTCACCGCAGCGGTGTAGTGCTGCCGACTCAGATAATAACGCCCAATTTCCATCTCCTTGGCGGCCAGATGGTCAAACGCCAAGTCAAACTTCAAAATTGCAGAAGATGCATATTCACTATCAGGATACCGCTCAATCACCGTTCGCAGCGACTGCAATGCCTGAAATGTCAGACCCTGATCGCGACCGACCTGATCAATCTGGTCGTAGTAGCTAAGCGCCAGAAGATATTGCGCATAAGCCGCGTCTTCGTCAGCCGGATAAAAATCGATATAGCGTTGGGCCGCGATCCGCGCGTTGTCGTAATCCTCGTCCGCATGATAGGAAAAGGCCGACATGATCAGCGCGCGTTTTGCCCATTCTGAATAAGGATGCAACCGCTCAACTTCATTGAACAGAACCGCCGCATCATCTGGAGAGCCAGCTTCCAGCTCAAACTCTGCTTGGCGAAAGATGGCTTCAGCGTCCAAGCTTTCTAATGGCTCTTCGCCATTGTCACGCCCACGGCCACAAGCCGCCACAATCAAGATTAACCCCAATACTGTGGTTATCTTGAGTCCCGATTTTATCAAGCCTCGCGCGCGCATCATTGCCTGCAACCCCATGCGTCCGTCCCGGCGGGTCTTTAATGGCCCGCGCTGTATGTTGATGGGTCTAGCACATTAAATCTGGGCACAAAACGCCTGAATGCATGCTTAGGCGACACGCGCCAAATCTGATGTGTTCACGCCAACACCGGGAAGGCGCGATGCCTGCGCCGGAGTGCATTCAACGACGCGTGTCGCGCCCGGTGTCGCAAAAAGAGTGCGCAATAAGCGGTTCGTCAGCATATGACCGGCCCGAACCCCTTCGTAGCGGCCCAAAATGGGTGCGCCCGCGAGCGCCAGATCGCCTAGTGCATCCAGCATTTTGTGGCGAACAGCCTCATCAGAATGGCGCAAACCGCCGGGGCTGAGGATCTTATCACCATCAACCACAACTGCGTTTTCGTAGGTCCCGCCAAGCGCCAACCCGTGGTCCCGCATGAACTCGACATCTGATTGGCTGCAGAACGTGCGGCTGTCACATAGCTCACGGACGAAATGGCCGTTCTCAAGGCTCATCTGACGGGACTGCACGCCGATCGCAGGGTCTGCAAAATCGATCTTAAATTCCATCTCAAGACCCAGCGCAGGCCGCAGAGACGCCGTGGCTAGGCCATCTTGGACATGAACCGACTTTAAGACTTCAATGGCATGAATTGGTGCGCCCTGACGCTGAATTCCTTTAGACATGATCCCGCGAACGAAAGCTGCGGCAGATCCGTCCATGATTGGCACTTCGGGGCCATCTATTTCGATCAGTGCGTTATGAATACCACAACCAGCAAGGGCCGCCATGATGTGCTCAACTGTGCTGACCTCAACGCCCGCGTTGTTGCGCAGCTTTGTGCAAAGCTGTGTTTGGGGCACTGCATCGTAGCGAGCGGGGATCATCGTATCAATGTCGTGAATATCGGTGCGGCGGAACCAGACACCATAGGAGGCCGAGGCGGGATGCAAGATCATGCGTGAAGGGAGGCCAGAATGAAGGCCGATGCCAACGAAGGTCACGGAAGATCTGATAGTCGCCTGCAAATTTCTACCCAGTTCCACAAGGAAGGCCGCCGAATTTAGCCCATTTCACTTTTATTAATTTTGCCTACCTGTGCGGGAAAGAACAAACAATTCAAGGTTTATGACTTCCTGCAACAATGCCCGCGATGATCGGCGAAGAATCGCCAACCCCTAGCTACACGCCAGTTAACATACTGTTTTACCATAAAAAAAGACCGGCGAATTGCCGGCCTTTTTTGTTTCAATGTGACTAACGTTAATTGGCTTGTCGGCGTAAAAACGCTGGGATTTCGATACGATCCTGATCAGGATCACTAGGAGCTTTTTCAGCTGCGGGGCGTTGCGCCATCGATGGCTGCTGACGCCGCTCAGATGAGGCCGACGGTTCGTCGCCATGGCCGGTCATCCGGTTAATCAACGAATTAATACCAAATCGAGCCTTGCCTTGGGTGTCATCTGCCGAAGCTGGTGGCCGGGCTGCAATAGGCTGAGGTGCTGCCCGGTGTGGGTGATCCTTGCCAACTGCGGCACGCAACCGCGCCAAGGTTTCCGGCGATGGCGACCCAACAGAGGCGGCTTTGGGCGCCATATATTCCGACAGGCCTGGCTCTGCGGCTGCCATCTGGTCATTCACCGGTGGCGCATCATACGACACTGGCGTCGGCTGATAGGCCGGTTCTGGTACACCATCAACATCAGAATAAACCGATAATTCGTCAGAAATATCCTGATCAAGGTCCGCAAACAGGCTTGGTTCGGGCAGAGCTTCCTCGTACATCTCAGCGGGGGCTTGCGCTGTCGCTGCTGCTGCACCGCGCGATCTGCCACCTCCGGCAACCGCTGCGGCCATCGCTTCGGGCAGGGCCCGACGGATCGGTGCTGGCATATGTTGTTGTACATCGCCTGCATCGATACCGGTGGCCACAACGCTGACGCGCATTTGACCTTCCATGTTAGTATCAAGGGTCGAGCCGACGATGATGTTCGCCTCTGGATCGACTTCCTCACGGATGCGGTTGGCAGCTTCGTCCAGTTCAAACAATGTCAGGTCATAGCCGCCAGTAATGTTAATCAGAACGCCGCGTGCACCGCGCAAACTGATCTCGTCCAGCAATGGGTTGGCAATCGCCTTTTCAGCGGCCTGAATAGCGCGATTTTCGCCCTCGGCCTCGCCCGTACCCATCATTGCCTTGCCCATCTCGTTCATCACAGCGCGGACATCTGCGAAATCCAAGTTGATCAGGCCGGGGCGGACCATAAGATCCGTCACACCCTTCACACCTTGATACAGAACATCATCGGCCATCGCGAAGGCTTCGGTGAATGTCGTTTTCTCGTTGGCCAAACGGAAGAGATTCTGGTTTGGAATAATGATCAGCGTGTCGACAACTTTTTGCAGCGCCTCAATGCCTTCATCAGCTTGGCGCATCCGCTTTGCGCCCTCAAACTGGAATGGCTTGGTCACAACACCAACTGTCAGCACGCCCAATTCGCGCGCAGCTTGCGCGATGATCGGGGCCGCACCCGTGCCGGTTCCGCCGCCCATTCCTGCCGTGATAAAGCACATGTGCGCTCCGGCCAGATGATCGACGATTTCTTCAATAGATTCTTCTGCGGCAGATGCACCAACGGCGGGCCGCGCACCAGCGCCCAAGCCTTCTGTTACCTTAACACCCATCTGAATGCGTGAGGCTGCCTTGGATTGATGCAGCGCCTGCGCGTCCGTGTTGGCGACGACGAATTCACACCCATCAAGATTTTGCTCAATCATGTTGTTGACGGCATTGCCGCCGGCCCCACCGACACCAAACACGGTGATACGAGGTTTCATCTCCGGCTGTTCAGGGAACGTAAGGTTAAGTGCCATGAGTGTTTTCCGCCTGCTTTGATGAGGGCCCCGATCTTTTGCCGGCTGGCCGTTACTACTTAAACTTTACTGATTCTAACGTGGTTCAGACCTGCCGTCACGCAAAAACTGCTGAAAACGCACGAAATGTAGGGCTTAAATAGGTCAAGTCAGCGGCATTTTGCCTGCTTACCCATCATATAGCGGTTACCAGTTGTCACGGAACCACCGCGCGGCTCGTTTCAGCGACCGTGCGGGGTGCTTGTCTGCAGGCACTTCAAAGTCCCACCATTCGTCTTGAGGATACGCTGCGAACAGCGCTAGGCCGACGCTTGCCGAAAATGCAGGGCCACAGGCTGACTGCGGCAAACCTTGTACGCGCAGCGGTCGACCAAGACGCACCTGGTTTCCAAGTATCTTTGACGCAAGCCCGTCAAGGCCCGGCAACTGGCTGGCACCGCCTGTCAAAACAATACGTTGGCTGGGTAAATGTTCAAACCCAGCGGCGTCCAGTCGGGCGCGCACTTCTTCTAGAATTTCTTCGACACGAGGACGTATGACACCGATCAACTCAGCCCGGCTGATAGCCCTACGATCATGTTCCCAATCACCAGTATCACCCTCTAGATCAATCATCTCACGGTCGTCCATGCCAGTCGCAACGACGCCGCCAAAACGGGTCTTGATCCGCTCAGCATCCGTCATCGGGATTTGCAGGCCTTGACTGATGTCAGAGGTGACATGGTCACCGCCCATCCGGACAGTATCGGCAAAAATCATGTGCTTTTTGATGAAGATCGAGATGCTGGTAGTCCCGCCGCCCATATCGACACAGGCGGCACCCAGCTCTTGTTCATCCTCAACCAGACTAGAGATGCCAGCGACATAGGCCGACGATGCAATACCAGCCAACTCCAGATCACAACGTTTGACGCAATGCAGCAACGTATCGATGGCGTTTGCCTCAATCGTCAGCAAATGCATATCGGTCGACAGGCGGTTGCCGACATGGCCGCGCGGATCATTCAGACCGCTGCGGTGATCCAGCGCAAAGTTCACAGGATGGGCATGCAAAACCTCACGCCCCTCACCAAAATCAGGGACATCGCAGGACGCAAGTACACGGGCGACATCCGCCTCGGTCACGGTGCCTGACTGCAAAGTCACCTCACCTGCCAAGCCATACGACCGTGGGCGCGCGCCAGAGAAACTGACGATGACATGGTCGACGCGAGTATTGGCCATCTTTTGTGCGGCCTGAACAGCGGTCCGAATTGCGCGCTCTGTCTCTTGCATGGTGTCGATCTCACCGAACCTGACACCGCGCGAACGAGTTGTTGCAGCGCCGATCACCCGGAAAGAGGATTGGCCGGCCATGGCACCCACACCATCCGAGATCCGAAAATCCTCAGAGCTATCGAAGCGTAACACCAGACAGGCGGTCTTGAACGACCCAATATCCAAAATGGCAATGACACCCCGGCGCATGGCTTCTTGCCGTTTGGCGCGCATAGCCCGCTGCGATTGATACAGCATACTCATCCGTTCTGCTCTCCTGAAATCTGGATCGTTCGCATGCGCCGAAGCTCACTAAGGGCATGCGGTGTCAATTGAATGCTGGGCCGGTCAGGCAGGCGCATATCGATGCGATCCACGTCTCGGGCCAGCAAATCTTGGGCGTCGTCGACTGCCAGAACGCGTTCTAGCACCCGGACCGGATCCTCGCTAGGCAAAAGGATACGCCGCCCATCGGTCAAGACAACATCCCAACGACGCTCCCCCATGCGGACCAAACCGCGTAGATTGTCGGCCAATGGGCGCGCGGCTTCCACCAACGCCAAGGCTTCTGGCACCATCATCTCGGCCCCCTCCCCCGCAATGATCGGCAAAAGGGTGTAAAGGTCGCGCTCTGCCATGGTTGCGACGCGGTGGCCTTCAATATCCAACAGCACCAATTCGATGCGATTGCGCCAGATCACCACAGGCTCACGCTCATCGATGCTTAGCGTCAGGTGCCCACCAGTACGGATCCGCACATCAGCAGATGCAACAGCATCAAGCCCTTCAACCCGGGCACGAATATCCACTAGATCCAGATCGAATGAAGAGACCGGAAAATCCAGCGACAAGATCGATCGGATCTCATCTGCCAATTCAGGTGAGGCACCTTGGACCGCCATCAGGTTGACCCGAAACTCTGGCCGATCCTCGATCTGGCTGCGGACATCGTGAACAGTATCACGCACCTGTTGGATCCGACTTGGATCAGACAAATACCACCCCACCAGCGAGATCAACACAAATGCCGGCAATCCCGTGCGCAACAAAGCGCGAAACACCGGAGTCAGCCACAGTCGGTGCACCCGGTAGGCCCACCGCGATGGGGCCGGATCGCAGCGGCGGCTTGATCGGGTCAACGGTCGCATGACGCATCCTCCACCATCCAACGGCAAAGCTGTCGAAAGCTCATACCGCACGCAACTGCTTGTTCGGGGCTGAGGGAGGTTGGCGTCATACCCGGCTGTGTATTGGTTTCCAGAACGATCAACCCGTCAATACCACGCGCCTCATCCCATCTGAAATCGGTACGGCTGACACCACGACACCCCAACAGTTGATGAGCAGCCAACGACGTATTCATGCAGGCATCAAAGATCAATTTGGGAATGTCAGCGGGCACAACATGGCTTGACCCGCCCGGCTTATATTTGGCGTCATAATCATACCAACCATCAGTCAAGATATCTGTCACTGTCAACGGCTTGTCGCCCAGGACTGTCGTCGTCAACTCGCGCCCCGGCACGTAGGCCTCAACCATCACTTGATCGGGCATAGTGGCGTCCAACTGCGGTGGTCCATTTGCGGCCTCATGGACCAAATAGACCCCAACGCTGGACCCTTCGCTGTTTGGTTTCACGACATAGGGTGGCGCCATGACATGGGCGATGCTGACATCCTTTTTGGCGCATAAGATGCTGTCGACCACGGGCAATCCATTAGCGGCAAATACCGCCTTTGAGCGTTGCTTATCCATCGCCAAAGCTGAGGCCAGCACACCCGAATGCGTATAGGGAATTTGCATCCATTCAAGGATGCCCTGAACGCAACCATCTTCGCCCCAACGACCATGAAGGGCGTTAAACGCAACGTCTGGCTGAATATCGTAAAGTTTGGCCGCAAGGTCGCGACCAGCGTCAACCTCAACCACGTCAAATCCTTCGTCCCTTAGTGCAGCTGCGCATTCACGCCCACTCGACAATGAGACCTCTCGTTCTGCCGAAAGGCCGCCCATCAAAACTACAACTTTGGGGGGTGTTCTGCCCGAACGTACCGCCACCAGTGCCTCATATTTCGCCGGGCTTTTGCCCAGTCGTTGATCTTTTGTCGTCAGTCAGTCTGATTTATCGTCAGCGGCCGGCTCACCGACCCGCATAATTTCCCATTCTAGCTGTATTCCACTGCCATGGAAAACCTTTTCTCGGACTTGTTCGCCTAACGCTTCCAAATCGGCGGCCGTTGCATTCTCTGCGTTCAAAAGAAAGTTCGGATGTTTCAGTGACATCTGTGCCCCACCAAGACGCGCACCTCGCAATCCTGCGTCGTCAATCAGTTTCCAGGCCTTCAACTCATGGGTGTCATCTGCTTGCCCGGTTGAGCTGAACCCCGCTGGATTGCGAAAGGTAGAGCCTGCACTACGATCTTTAGTGGGCTGTGTCGCGTCACGTTTGGCCAATTGGTCGGCCATCTTCGCGGCCAGCGCTGCGGGATCCCCCGCCTCTGCCCGAAATGTGACCGACGTAATCACGTATCCCTCAGGCAGATCCGTTTGCCGGTAGTCAAATCGAATATCGCCACGCGTCAAAACCCCGATCGTGCCATCACGTGCAACCGTCGTCGCAGAGACAAAGTGATCGGCGACATAGCTACCGTAACATCCGGCATTCATTATTAATGCACCGCCGACACTGCCCGGAATGGTGCGCAGAAACGTCAGGTCCAGACCGACCTCTGCCGCCTTACGCGCCACATGTGCGTCAAGCGCTGCGGCCCCGGCAGTTACCATGTCCCCCGCAATCGATATTGCATTGAAACCGCGGCCCAGTCGGATCACGATAGCGCGCATTCCGCCGTCCCGCACGATCAGGTTTGAACCAACCCCGATGGCAAACACCGGAACTGTCATATCCAATTGGGCCAGAAACCACGATAGATCCGCGATATCAGCGGGTTGATACAGCCAATCTGCCGGCCCACCAACGCGCAACCACGTTAGATCATTTAATGGGCGGTTTGGGGTCAGCGACCCACGTGGTTTTGGCAATTCAAATGTCATCGGCTCCCCTGCGATTACGCCCTCAGACGTAGCGCGCCATCACGGCAATTGCCAAGACAGCCCAATATGCACGCCTTAAGACGAAAGCCAGCCACGCAATCGACGATACGCAAAGAATAACGGCCACCGCAGGATCGAGGCGCCAGCTGCCAGAACCACCAACCCCCAAAACGGACCATTTTGATATGTGACGTAGCCCAGGATCGGAATGCCGGTCACAATCAGCGCCCATGCTGCGGGCCAATGCGATCGCATTGGGATCAGCCCAACCAGCGATGCCAAGATTGCCCAAACACAAGCAAAAACGATCGACAAAGTCATTCAGAAACCTCAGACACGCGGCCAAAAACCTTCTTGGTGAAATAAAACAAGGGACGGCGAAACATCGACAGCACGCCCAACAACACCAGCAAAACAATCCAACTACCGTGCTGCCAACCAACATATCCCAAAAGTGGGACCGATAGTGTTAACAGACCAATTCCAGGAATGAATTGCATCCTCATGGGCAGCATCGCGACGACCGTGGCCGCCAACACCCAAAAACTGGCCAGAATAAGCGAAATACTCATTTAACCGCCACCTTTGCCAAGCGCGCCGGAAGACCGTTGGCCCAAGTGCTGATCGTGCCTGCGCCCAAACACACCACCATATCACCCGGCCCCGCCTGCTCCCGAACCAAACGCTCCAGATCATCCTCTGTTTGAATGGCATTGGCATGTCGGTGGCCATGACGAATTAGACCCTCAACCAGATCGTCCCGACTAGCGCCTTCAATCGGGTCTTCACCAGCAGAGAATACTTCGGCAATTGCCACGACGTCGGCATCGTTAAAACAGCCACAAAAATCTTCAAACAGGGTATGCAGCCGCGAATAGCGATGTGGCTGATGCACCGCGATCACGCGCCCCTCTGTCGATTGCCGTGCAGCTTTCAGTACGGCCGCGATCTCTACGGGGTGGTGACCATAATCGTCGATGATCGTGACACCGCCAACTTCGCCCACCTTGGTAAAGCGGCGGTTCACACCTTTGAAATTCGCCAACGCTTCACGTATTTGGGCGGCTTTCATACCCAGATGTCGGGCCACAGCAACGGCCGACAATGCGTTTGAAACGTTGTGATCGCCGGGCATAGGCAAGCTGCAGCCCTCGATGATTTTACCCTCGGCCTGCAAGGCGATATCAAAATACGCAATCCCGGCCTTGTAGCGAAGGTTTACCGCGCGCACATCGGCCTGAGCATTAAAGCCAAAGGTTATAACACGTCGATCGGTAATCTTGCCAACCAGTGCCTGAACCTCGGGGTGATCGGTGCAGCACACCGCCAGCCCGTAAAACGGAATGTTTGAGACGAAATCCAAGAAGCCTTGGCGCAGCGTGTCAAAATCGCCCCAATGCTCCATATGCTCCGGGTCGATATTGGTGACGATCGCAATGGTCGCGGGCAGTCGGTTAAAAGTACCGTCACTTTCATCGGCCTCGACAACCATCCATTCGCCTTGCCCCATCCGGGCGTTCGATCCATACGCATGAATGATGCCGCCATTGATGACGGTCGGATCCAATCCACCCGCGTCAAGCAAAGTCGCCACCATCGTGGTCGTTGTGGTTTTACCATGCGTACCTGCGACCGCGATATTGGACTTCAGACGCATCAGTTCGGCCAGCATTTCCGCGCGACGCACAACCGGCAGGCCAGCGGCGCGCGCAGCGTCCAACTCAGCATTGCCCGGTTTGATCGCACTGGAGATAACAACAACTTCGGCGTTCGTCAGGTTCTCGGCGCGTTGACCAACAAAGATCTCTGCCCCCAGATTGGCCAAACGATCCGTAATTTTTGACGTTTTCAGGTCTGAACCTTGAACTTGGTAGCCGTGGTTCAACAACACCTCCGCAATGCCAGACATCCCGATTCCGCCGATGCCTACAAAATGGATCATTCCAAGCTGGATCGGAAGTTTGGTTGCAACACTCATATCAGGTATCTCGCACAGAACGGGTCAGTTGGTCGATCAACGCGGCTAAGTCGTTGGTGGCTTCGGGCCGACCCTGAC
The DNA here is from genome assembly GCA_047623825.1 of Paracoccaceae bacterium. Taxonomy (GTDB): domain Bacteria; phylum Pseudomonadota; class Alphaproteobacteria; order Rhodobacterales; family Rhodobacteraceae; genus JBLHOS01. The sequence continues at coordinate 18,205 of JBLHOS010000016.1, forward strand.
TGAGGGCGGCGTGCGCCATATGCACTGCGGCGTCCGGGTTAGACAAGATCGCTTCAACCTGCTGAGATAGGTTTTCAGCTGTAAATTGCTTCTCTGAGATCAAGACTGCGGCCTCAGCCTCTATTAGACCCCGGGCATTGGCGGTCTGCTCATCGCGGATTGCGGCAGCCAACGGAACCAGAATTGACGGGCGCCCAATCACGCTGAGATCCGCTATGGTTGAGGCACCCGACCGCGTGATCACCAACTGGCATTCCGATAAACGCGCCGGAACGTCGGCAAAGAAGGTCTGCACGTCCGCAGGAATTCCAGCCTCGGCATAGGCTTCGACAACGCGCGCCAAATCTTCCTTACGGGCCTGATGTGACACACGGATCTGGCTGCGCAGCGGATCAGCGATACGCGCAAGTGCGGCAGGGACAATATTAGACAAGATGCGCGCACCCTGACTGCCGCCCATCACCAAAATACTTAATGGCCAATCACCGGGTGGCATATACGGCGCGCCCGCGCGGTCCAAAATCGCACCACGAACCGGGTTTCCAATGGCATACCCTTCAACGCCCTTAGGCAGCACAGTGGGCCATGTGCCGCATGCAACTGCATTCACCCGCTTGGCAAAGATCTGGTTGACCCGACCCAAGACGCCGTTTTGCTCGTGGATCATCCGGGGCAATCGCAACAGGTATGCCGCCGACATCGCGGGAATAGCAGGATAGCCGCCGAACCCAACCACGATGGCAGGGCGGTCGCGGCGCATCGCGCGGATCGCACTGAGCGTGCCACGCAATATACGCCATGGCACCAGCAGTTTCGCAGCAATTCCGCCACGCGCGAAGGTCGCTGAGGCGATCTGCTCTACCTGCACAACATGTGGAAAGCCACCTGTGTAGCGCGCGCCACGAGCGTCCGTCGACAGCGTCACACGCCAGCCCTTGCGGATCATCGCCTCAGCTAGGGCTTGTGCGGGGAACATATGTCCGCCCGTACCTCCGGCTGCGATAATGATCAAAGGGGCATTGCGCATCACAGATCTCAATATTTACGGAACAAAAACAGATCACGGATTTGGCCTTGTGGGCGTGATCGCGTAAACGCCAACAGCATGCCCACAGCCAATCCCGTCGCCAAAAGGCTGGAACCGCCGTAAGATATAAACGGCAAGGTCATCCCCTTGGCTGGCAGAAGGCGCACGGCCACGCCCATGTTGATAATCGCCTGCAAGGCCAGCAAACTTGCCAGACCAGTGCCTGCAAGCCGAATGAACGGGTCGCGTTCTTTCATCAAACGAAAGAAGCCACGCATTGCAATGGTTGTGAACAGCGCGATGATCACAAGGACCAGAACCAGACCGTATTCTTCCGCGGCCACTGCAATAATGAAATCCGTGTGCGCATCTGGCAGGGTCCATTTTACAGCCCCCTCGCCCAGACCAGCGCCAAAAATCCCACCCTCTTGGATAGCATTTGCGGCATAGGCCAGTTGGGTGTTTGGATCCACGTCAGCAGACAAGAAACTGTCAATTCGGCGGGCAAAGTGTTCAGAACTGGAATAGGCGATCATTCCGCCCACCCCGGCCAGCGCCAAGACCAGTCCCAACAGCACCATCGGCGCGCCAGCGACAAAATAGATCACACCCCACGCAAATAGGATCAACGCCGCTTGCCCGAAATCTGGCTGTAAGGCCAGTAGACCCACGATCACAGCCGCAATCATCAACGACACGGACTTACCCGGCGGGCCGTTAATTTCCTGACTGGCCGCGATCAACCATGCTGTAAACACTACAAAGAGTGGCTTCAGGAACTCAGATGGTTGGATTGAGCCAAAGCCCAACGAATACCAGCGGATGGCGCCTTGCCCAAAGCTGGTGCCAAATACTGGCAAAAGAGCCAATGAGGCGAATGTAAAAAAGAACCCCAGAACTGCCAATCGGCGGACAACAATCGGTGTCAGCATCGAGGTCAACATCATCAGGACCAGCGACAGGCCACCAAAAACTGCCTGACGGGTTACATAGTAGAAAGGCACCTGACCGGTCCGCTCTGCTAAGGGAGGTGAGGCTGCAAACCCCAACAACAACCCAATCGCAAACAGCGCAAGAATACAGCTCAGCGTGACCCGATCAACGGTCCGCCACCATCGAGGCAAAATAGCCTCGCCCGACTGCACGATTACCGTGCCATGCGCCATTTCCGTCATGGAATTTCCGCCCGATACTGCCTCTGATCGCCCGGTTTTCCGGATCTGAGAAAACGATACATCCAATTGCCACATGACGCCAGTGTTTCAAGTAAAAACCGGCAATTCCCAACAAGATCGGTTTACGCGATCGCGATTGCCAATTGGCGGGTCACTTCGGCCATGAAATCATCGCCGCGCTGCTCAAAATTGTCATATTGGTCAAAGCTGGCTGCTGCGGGGGCCAGCAAAACTGTATCGCCCGGTTCTGCGTCCGCAATGGCCTGCGCCACGGCGCGCGCCATGGTACCGCAAATCTCTAGGGGGACGTCACCCAATTCCAGCGCAAATCCGGCGGCCTCACGTCCGATGACATAGGCCTTTTGCACGGATCCCATGGCATCTTTCAGCGGACCAAGCCCACCCTCTTTTGCCAGTCCACCACAGATCCAGCGAATTTTTGGGAACGCGCCAAGGGCCATGGCCGCCGCATCGACATTGGTCGCCTTGCTGTCGTTGACATAGACCACGCCCGCAACCTCAGTAACGATCTGGCTGCGATGTGGCAGGCCTGTAAAGCTATGGAAAGTGGCCTCGATAGATTTGGGGCCCAGCCCAACAGCACGGCACACGGCATAGGCGGCGCAGGCGTTTTGGTGATTATGCACCCCTGCCAATGCGCGGATACCGCGCAAATCGATGCTGGCCACCTGCCGGGATTTTCGCGTTTCAGCCAGCCAGCCCTTACGCGCTGTCACCGACCATCCCGGTGTCGCCAGCTTACGATCGATTGAGATCTGGATCACGCGACCATCACTGGCCGCCTCTGCAAACTGGTTGGCCAACATCTGACCTTCGATCTCATCAACGCCAACGACGGCCCAATCTGGTCCACCCTCGGCAAAAAGACGGCGTTTAGCTGCAAAATAACCGCCCATCCCACCATGTCGGTCCAGATGATCGGGGCTAAGATTGGTGAAGACGGCAATATCGGGGGTCAGCGATCTTGCCAGTTCCGTCTGGTAAGAACTTAGCTCAAGCACAATCACTTCGCCGTCCAAAGGCGGATCAAGATCAAGCACCCCGCGCCCGATGTTTCCAGCCAGTTGGACAGGCGTTCCCGCCGTGCTGAGAATATGATGGATCAGCGCCGATGTCGTTGACTTCCCGTTAGAGCCAGTGACCACCACGATCCGCGGCGGCGTCTCATGGTCCATCCAATCGCCAGACCCAAAGGAGCGAAAGAAAAGTCCGATATCATTGTCTACTGGCACACCAGCCGCCCAAGCCGCCGCGACATGGCGATTGGGTGTTGGATAAAGATGCGGAATTCCAGGCGATACAATCAGCGCCGCGATATCATGCCAAACATCGCTCTTAGCCAGATCTTGCATCTGCAACCCGGCCTCTTCGGCCCGCGTGCGCGCATCTGCATTGTCGTCCCAACACAGCACCTGAGCCCCGCCAGCCTCTAGGGCTGCTGCTGCTGTCATACCGCTGCGGCCAAGGCCCAATACCGCGACACGCTGTCCTGCATATCCTACAACTGGGATCATTATTCTGCCCTTTAATAGAGTGATGTTAGTTTGGCACGGGCGTCAGCCCCGGACGCAATTCTGGTCGCGCGTACACAGCGGCACGGCCAACCCGAAAATGCTTGTAACGACGTTCGCGTCTGGTGTCGACGTCCGTGGTTAGCGCAACTTAAGCGTCGCAAGACCGATTAATGCCAGGATCAGTGAGATGATCCAAAACCGGATCACGATCTGCGGCTCCGCCCAACCTTTCTTCTCAAAATGGTGATGGATTGGGGCCATCAAGAACACCCGTCGCCCAGTGCATTTGAAATAAAGCACCTGAATGATCACCGACAATGCCTCGGCCACGAAAAGCCCGCCGACAATTGCCAGCACAATTTCATGCTTGGTCGAAACGGCAATCGCCCCTAATGCGCCGCCCAAGGCCAAAGACCCGGTGTCACCCATGAAAACCGCCGCAGGGGGTGCATTATACCATAAAAAACCCAACCCACCGCCGATCAGCCCCGCCGTAAAGATCAACAGTTCGCCCGTTCCAGGCACGTAATGCACATCCAGATAATCGGTGAAGTCGACCCGCCCGACAGCGTAGGAAATAATCCCAAGGGTTCCCGCCGCAATCATCACCGGCATGATCGCCAAGCCGTCCAGACCGTCGGTCAGGTTAACCGAATTGGCGCTTCCGACAATTACGATCATCGAGAACGGCACAAACAAAAAGCCTAGGTTTACCAACACATCTTTAAAAACTGGCAGCGCCAGATGGTTTGACAACTCGGCCGGATGCAAAACGGCCGCTGCATATCCCGCAACTGCAGCAATGATCAATCCCAGTCCCATTCGGGTCCGCCTAGAGATGCCGGCGCTGTCATTGCGGCTAACCTTGTGCCAGTCATCGGCAAAACCGATTGCGCCAAACGCGACCGTGACGCCCAAGACCAACCAGACATAGGGGTTATCCAGTCGCGCCCACATCAGCGTCGACAGCGATAAAGCCGCCAAAATCAGTAATCCGCCCATGGTCGGAGTACCTGCTTTGGTCTCAATATGGTGCGCGGGGCCATCCTCACGAATGGGTTGGCCATTGCTGTATTTCCGACGCAATGCGTTGATCAGTGGCTGGCCAAAGACAAACCCAAAAATCAGTGCAGTAAAAAAGGCGCCACCGGCCCGAAATGTAATGTAGCGAAACAAATTGAAGAAGTCGCCGCCATCTGAAAGTTCGCTTAACCAATACAACATTTAGTGTATTCCTTGCCCCTGATCCGCAGCCGCTTGCCCCAGTTTGCGCAGCGCGTCAACCACGCGGGACACCTTAGACCCCTTGGACCCTTTCACCAGCAAGATATCGCCCGATGTCAGATCGCGTAAAAGGTTGGGGACCAGTTCTTCGGCCGTCTGTGCGTGATGACCGCGCTTGTTTTCACTCAACGCGGCGCGAAGATGGACCATCAATGGCCCGCAGGTATGCACAACATCGACTTTTGATAGCGCCGGGTGTTCTGCAATCCGGGCATGCATGGCGGCGGTCTGAGGACCCAATTCCAGCATGTCACCCAAAATGGCGATCCGACGGCCTTTCCCTTGCGGGACGGCACCGGCCAGCACGTTAAGACTTGCCATCAGGGATGCCGGATTGGCGTTGAATGCGTCGTCGATCAGCTCAACTTCTAATTGGTTGTGGGGGCGCAATTGCAGGGTCTCTCGTGTTCCACGGCCTGCCACCGGACGCCATTGCGCCAAGGCTAAAGCTGCGCGCGCAAGATCAAGATCCAGCGCGCTTATGACCGCAAGGCTGGCCAATGCGTTAACCGCAAAATGCGCACCGGGCGCACTTAACCGCAAAAACAAAGGCGTGCCTGCAACATCGATTTTCATCACTGTCGCAACCTCAGAGACGCTGAGGGTTTCTAGGCGCAAATCGGCGCCTTTGATCCCAAAAAGCATTGGCGCAAAGCCAAGGTCCACCGCCGCCTTGATCAAGATCGGACTTGTCTCAAGATCGGCGTTGGCGATAGCAATCCCGCCGGGTTCCAATCCTTGGTATAGGCTGGCCTTTTCATCAGCGATCCCCTCAATCCGGCCAAACGCCTCTAGATGGGCGGCGGCCACGGTAGTAACCACTGCAACATGCGGGCGGACAAGACGGGTCAAGGGCGCGATCTCACCGGGTGCACTCATCCCGATCTCTATCACGGCAAATTCAGTGTCTTGCGGCATCCGCGCCAATGTCAACGGTACACCCCAATGGTTGTTGTAAGAGGCCTCGGCTGCATGGGTTTTGCCCTCTACCGACAAGACGGCGCGCAGCATTTCCTTGGTGGTGGTTTTCCCGACGGAGCCTGTGATCGCCACGACCTTGGCATTTGATCTTGCCCGCGCCGCCCGTCCCAGATCTTCCAATCCGGTCTGTACGTCCTTAACCAGCAGCAGCGGCGCGGTTTTTGACACACCTTCCGGGATCCGCGAAACAAGAGCAGCCCCGGCGCCGGCAGCCAACGCGGCTGCGACAAAATCATGGGCATCGCGCGCCACAGTCAGGGCAACAAATAAGTCACCCGGAATAAGGCTGCGGGTATCGATTGAGACGCCACTGACACCCCAGTCGCCAATCGCCTGTCCGCCGGTTGCAGCAGCAGCCTCAGATGCGGTCCAAAGACTGGTCATATCTGCCCCTCCAGTGCCGCGATTGCGACGCTTGCCTGTTCAACATCATCAAACGGATAGACCACATCGCCCACGGTTTGGCCGGTTTCATGGCCTTTGCCCGCGATCAACAGCGCGTCGCCGGGCCCCAATGCATCAACGCCGCGCAAAATCGCTTCTGCCCGGTCGCCGACCTCAGTGGCATCTGGGCAGCCCGCCATTATTTCCATCCGGATACTGGCAGGATTTTCGCTGCGTGGATTATCATCAGTGACAAACAGCACATCAGCGTTTTCAGCCGCTGCCCGTCCCATCATCGGGCGTTTGCCGCGGTCACGATCGCCGCCTGCGCCAAAAACAACGATCAATCGGCCCAAAACATGCGGGCGCAACGCCTGCAGCGCGGTTTGAAGCGAGTCTGGTGTATGAGAATAATCAACATATACCGGCGCACCGTGGAACCTCCGCCCCGCCAATTGCATCCGCCCGCGCACGCCTTGCAACTTACGCAGCACTTCAAAAACTGCGTCCGCATCATCGCCCGCCGCTATGGCAAGCGCGGCGGCAGTCAGGACATTCATCGCCTGAAACCCGCCAATCAAATCCAGCCGCGTCTGATACTGGCGCCCCTGCCAACGAAACAAAACGTCTTGGCCCAGATCATCCAGCCGCCGCCCCGTGATTTTCAACCGCGCCTCATCCGAATATTGGCCGACCGTGATCACCTCAATATCGCGCGCGGCACAGGCGTTGACGACTTCGACACCGCGTGGATCATCGATATTTACAACTGCACTGCCATCTTCAGGCAACAGTTCGGTAAAGAGGCGCAATTTCGCGGCGAAATACACGTCCATAGTGCCGTGGTAGTCCAGATGATCCTGACTGAAATTTGTAAAGGCTGCGGCGGCAAGATGAACGGCCTCCATCCGGCGCTGATCAAGTCCATGTGACGACGCCTCCATTGCGACATGGTCCACGCCAGCGGCCGCCATATCAGCCAACAGCTTTTGCAAGGTCAACGGGTCGGGCGTGGTGTGAATGCCAGGTGCAGAATAAGCGCCCTCAACGCCGGTCGTGCCGATATTGGCGGCCTCATGGTCCAGCAAGGCCCAAATTTGGCGCGTAAAGCTTGCGACCGAGGTTTTGCCGTTGGTGCCGGTCACTGCAATGATGGTTTCAGGTTGTGCCCCAAACCAAAGGGCCGCTGCATGGGCAAATGCGGCTTGCGGATCCTCAACCACGATAACGACCGCGTCTGAGGCTGCAATCTCAGCTGCTGCGATGTCTGCCCCGATTCTGTCGGTCAGGATTGCGGCCGCCCGCATACGCAAGGCATATTGGATAAAGGCAGCACCATGCACACGCGTTCCGGGCAGTGCTGCGAACAGATGTCCAGGTTTAACCGCGCGGCTGTCCATCGACACGCCTGTGATCGCAATATCGCGCCCCTTGGCATCTGTCAGGCCAAGCGCGGATAAAGATGTACTCGCTTGCACCATGCTGCGCCCCCTTTGCGATCCTAGTTTGAAGAACTGGATAGTTGATCTGTGACCAAAGGTTCAATCTCTGGTCTCAGTCCCAAAAGCGGGGCAATCCGGCGGATCATTTCTGCGGCCACTGGCACGGCGGTCCAGCCAGCGGTTCGGCGCGGTTCACTACCCGAGTTCTCAGACGGTTCGTCCAGCGTGACAATCAACACATATTGTGGATCGTTTGCCGGAAAGATTGAGGCAAAGGTCGCGATTACGCGGTCCTCATAATAGCCGCCACCACTCGCACGGGGCTTGTCTGCGGTACCCGTCTTGCCACCAACGGCATAGCCCTCAACATCACCAAAGCTGGCAGTGCCCTCTTGCACCACAAGGCGCAACATGCGGCGGGCGATTGCGGACACCTCTTCTGACACAATCCTCTCACCCGTTTGGGGCGTGTCGCGTCGGATCAACGTGGGTTGAACAATTGTGCCACCATTGACGATAGAGGCGTAACCGGCCGCCAGATGCAGGGGACTGCTGGACAATCCATGGCCATAAGACACTGTAACTGTGGCCAATTCGCCCCAACGCTGCGGCAAAAGTGGGTGGGCCGATCCAGCCTCTACCATCTCGACCACAGTCGGGGAGAAAAAGCCCAACTGCTCCAGAAAACGTTGCTGACGCTCCGCCCCTATTTCCAAGGCCATGCGCGCGGTGCCAATGTTGGAGCTGTGGACCACAACATCTGTTACCGACAATTCAGCGCCATAGTTGCGAAAATCACTGATCGAAAAACCAGCCATCCGCAGGGGTCCGGTGGTGTCGATCATGGTTTCAGCGGTCACGAGGCCGTCTTCAAGCGCCTGCGACACGGTGAAGATCTTGAAGACTGATCCCAACTCATAGACGCCTTGCACGGCACGATTGAATAGCGGGCTGTCAGCCTGATCACCTGACGTCAAAACACGGGGCCGTGCGTTGGGGTCAAAATCAGGCAATGACACCATCGATATGATTTCACCGGTGTGAACGTCCATCAAGACCGAGGCCGCACCACGTGCATTCATCAAGGCCATTCCGCCTGCCAAGACCTCCTCAGCTGTAGCCTGAATGCTGAGATCTATCGACAGTTCAAGCGGTGCGCCCTGACGTGCTGGATCGCGCAAAATATCATCAAACTGTGCCTCTACACCGGCCACGCCGATAACCTCGGCAGCATTCACCGCTTCTTGGCCAAAAGACGCCCCACCCAGAATATGGGCTGCCAATGAACCATTTGGATACAGTCTCATTTCACGCGGGCCAAATAGCAATCCGGGCTCGCCCAGTTCATGGACAAGCTGTTGTTGTTCTGGCGACAATTGCCGCCGTACCCACAAAAACAGCACGTCAGATGTGAACCGGCGCAGCAGCGCCTCTTCGTCCAGATCTGGGAAAATTTCAACCAGACCACGCGCCGCAGCGACCGGATCAACCATTTCTTGCGGGTGAGCATACAGCGCGTTTGTGACCAGATTGGTCGCAAGAACCCGACCCTGACGGTCCACAATATCAGCACGCGTATTCAAAATCAAAGAAGCCGAAGAAGCGATGCGCGGTTCAGCAGGCTCAGACGCTGCCAACGTCGTCATTCGGAGGGCAACCGTCAGAAACGCTGCAAAAAAGCACATCGCCAGCAGTAATAACCGGCTTTCGGCGCGTTGGCGCATCTTGTCACGTTGTGACTCATGTCGCAGGCGCAGGTTATCACGCTCTATCTGATCAGGGTTTTCGCCGTTCTGGCGGGCCTGCAGAACGCGGGTCAAAGGGCGCAATGGAGTTCGGATCATGGCCAGGCCTCCGCCGAGCTCGCGTTTTCGAGGATCACCTCTTCTTCCAGTGCAGGTAGCGCAGGATAAACGATCTGATTTGCATTTCCAAACTGCGCCGGCGTCATCGGCATCAGGCGCAGACGATCAAAGTTGATTTCGGCTAATTCCCGCAGTCGATCGGGTCGGCTAAGATACGCCCATTCGGCGCGCAAGACACTTAGGCGCTCACGCTCACGACTGATTTCGACATGTAAACGGTCAACCTGACGGATCGATTGCTGGGTCTGGATGTTCTGGTGATAGGCCCAATAACCCAAACCGATCACGACCAATGCGGCAAGGATGCTTGTAAATCCGCGCATCAGTACGCCCCTGTAACAGGCGGCAGCCCCAGGAAATCAATGCTTTGAGGGCCAAGTTCGGCCTCAGTTCTGCGGGCTACACGTAATTTTGCAGACCGTGCGCGTGGATTTTCGTCCAGTTCCTCGGGATCGGGACCGATGGCGCGACGCGGCGTCAACACAAGGCTGGGTGTCCGGTCTGCAGCAGCAGGCACATAGCGCGACCCGCCGCCGCCCAGACTGGCGCGGTCTTGCATGAATTTCTTTACGATCCGGTCTTCGATCGAATGGAATGCCACAACGGCTAAATACCCCCCCGGGGCCAAGGCACGTTCAGCGGCAAAAAGACCTTGGGCCAGTTGACCCAGTTCGTCGTTCACCGCAATCCGCAGGGCCTGAAAACTACGCGTTGCGGGGTGGCTTTGACCCGGCTTTGCGCGCGGCAAGCATTTCTCTACTAAGCGAGATAATTGTGCTGTGGTCTCAAACGGTGTGTCAATGCGCCATGTGACGATGGCCTTTGCGATCCGGCGCGACGCGCGCTCATCACCGTATTGATACAAGATATCGGCAAGCACCTCTTCGGGTGCGTTATTGACCAGATCGGCGGCTGATAGACCAGTTTGGCCCATGCGCATATCCAAAGGTCCGTCGCGCATGAACGAAAAACCACGCTCCGCCCGATCCAACTGCATTGAGGAGACGCCCAAATCCAGAACAATTCCGTCTAGTCCCGAAAATCCAAGTCCTGCCGCGTGTTCATCCATATGGGAAAAGGTGCCATGGACCAGCCGCAACCGGGTTCCGTATTGATCCAACCATGGTGCTGCTAAATCAAACGCCAACGGATCGCGGTCAACACCGATTACGGTCTCGGCACCGGCCTCTAACAACCCACGCGCATATCCCCCTGCCCCAAATGTTCCATCAAGCCAGACGCCCGACACCGGCGCTATTGCCCGCAACAAGGGCGCAAGAAGAACTGGAATATGGGGACGGGCCGCGGGCATATCGTGCAGCTCGACGGTCATCAGCGTGCTCCGCCAGCCTCAGGCCGGGCTGTAGCCCCCACCATCGCCAAAGGATCATAAAACGCGTCACCGCCGCTGAGTGCATCCATCATTGCCTGAATATCATCTCCAGCGGCAATACCCTGATCTGGATGTAGGATATGGAACTGATCGCCCTTGCCTTGGAACAGTGCATCGGTATCCAAATTGATCTTTTCGCGCGCAAGTGGCGGCAGAACCAGACGTCCTGTCTCATCGACACTCGTCGCCTCACACTTGGCGTAATAAAGGTATTCTAAAACTTTACGCAGCGGTGAATTACGAGTTTGATTGCTGATCAGCACGTCAATCTCATCAAAGGCGTCACCGCTCAGACACTCAAGATAATTTTTCTGGGGATCGCCATATGCGATATAGAGCCGCGGATTTTTGCCCGTCTCAAATTCTTTGTCGGCATTTTGAAGCACACGACGGAATTTAACCGGGATCGAAACCCGGCCTTTTCCGTCTAATTTGTTCAGGCTTTCGCCTAGAAACCTGCGCTCCACTGGTTTGCGCCCTTATTTTGCCCTGTTTATGCCGTAATGCTTTCCAGAACGGGAAAACGGCGGATTGGGGTAGCTGCCACTGCCCAATCCACCGTCCTCGTCCCATCTCTGGGTGTCCAACTGCGCCTGCCACCTGGGGGGATGTCTGCTCGCGAGCGCGTCGGATCTGTCGTTCAGCGTAAGAGATTGCCTGTATGAAGACCTGCCGTTTTTATTCTTATTATTCAGAACCTTGCGGTTCGTTGTTATCTCAACTGCTGTGCAATCCTTGTCTCATGGAATGTTCTTCCAATCAATCCCCTTTTATGGGATTTCCCGGCACTAATTCCCAAACAAGCAGTTGGACCGCAGTCGTGGACGCCAGACACATGACAGTTTTGCACACCTCATGGTGGTCAAAATTCTATCATCCACAATATATAGCGTCTGATCGGAAGAAATGAGCCAAAGCGGCGACAGGCGGAAATTCCGAAAAAAAACGCAATCAGTTGCTGATCGCCGCTCAATTTTGACCAAATGGGAGGCGAATCACCTGTTTTTGGCATGTTGGCCCAGCCTAAACTGAGTTTAGGCCATGTCACCTTCGATCAAATGGGCCGCCAGCGTGGCATAGGCTTGGGCCATAAGACTGTCACCGCAAGCGATCGGGGTTCCAGCGTCCCCCGCGATGCGGGTCTCTAATGAGATCGGTAGTGCACCCAAGAATGGTAGACCCAACTTTTCGGCTTCGGCCTCTACGCCACCATGGCCAAAGATATGCGCCTCATGCCCGCAATTGGGACAATGATAGGTAGACATATTCTCAATCAATCCCAGCACCGGCGTCTTGAGGGTCGAAAACATATCAAGCGCCTTGCGCGCATCCAGTAGTGCCACGTCTTGCGGCGTCGACACCACGATCGCACCTGTCAGTTCGGATTTCTGACACAACGTCATCGCCACATCGCCGGTGCCGGGCGGTAGATCAACCAAGAGAACATCCAGCTCCCCCCACTCAACCTGCCCCAGCATCTGCTGCAACGCGCCCATCAACATGGGGCCGCGCCAGACCACAGCTTTTTCCTCAGGCAGCATGAAGCCGATCGACATCAAGGTGACGCCGTGATTGTGCAATGGAATGATGGTTTTGCCGTCGGGTGAGGCCGGGCGCTTGTTGACGCCCATCATCCGAGGCTGGCTTGGCCCGTAGATATCGGCGTCTAATAATCCGACCTTGCGGCCCTGTCGCGCCAGTGCAACGGCCAGGTTTGACGCCACAGTCGATTTGCCTACGCCGCCCTTGCCCGACCCAATGGCGACGATCCGGGCGACGCCTTTGGGTTTCGTCGGCCCCGCCTGAGGCTTTGGATGCCCCCCAATTTTCAAGCTGGGCGGGGCATCTGCGGGCACAGGGCCGGGTGCCGCTATTGCGGCAGGCGCGTGGGCTGTCAGCGCAACAGTCACTTGCCCGACACCTTCAAGCTTTTTGATCAGATGCTCAGCCGCCAGACGAACGGATTCCATGGCGCGGGCCTGATCAGGTGTTTCCACCTCTAGGATAAAGCTGACCTTGTCGCCGGTAACTTGTACCGCGCGAACCAGATCACGGCTGACGACATCGCCACCATCAGGCAGCGTCAGGCCGCGCAGGGCGGTCAGAACAATGTCACGAGAAAGGGTCATAATAGCCTCATCTTTCTGGGTAGTGCGGATCAGGGGTGAAAACATAAGGCCGCGATCAGATGCGCGCACCCCTCATAAAGATGAAAATCGCGGCCACGGCGACGCAGCCAAGGCCACCAACCGTGGCCAAGGCGGCACCAATCCCAAAGAGTTCGGCCAGCCCGCCAATCCCAAAAGCCCCGAAGGCCACAGTCCCAAACCCCACGACGGTCCAAAGGCTCATGACGCGTCCACGAAAATCATCCGGCAAGTTGGTCTGTATCGCGGCTTGCAGGCTGATCCCGACATAGGTGGCGGCAAATCCTGCTAGGGCGGTCGCGATAAGGACAAACGTCCAACTGGTCGCCAGCCCCATCCCGATCACGGCAAATTGCCCACCCATGGTCGCGACCAGCACCCCCATTGAGATCCGCGCATCGCTAGACCCAACGCCGACCAGTTTAAACGAGGCAGACGCCAACGCCCCGACACCCGCGGCCGTCGTCAACGCGCCAAGCCCTGTGGCCCCGCGCTCAAATGCACCATCTGCCAGAACCGGCAATACCTCTAAGGCGCCACGCACCATCGTGGCAAAGACCACTGATATCAAAAACGCCAGCCGGATCACGGGTGAGGCCATTGCAAACCGGAACCCATCGATAAGGGCGGTAAAAAACGCAGCATTTGGTCGATCTGGCAATGGTCGCGGACGCAACCCGATTAAGATGACCAACATCGGCAGATAAAACACCACTGAGGTCCAAAGGGCAGTACGCGCACCATATTCAGCGATGATTAGGCCGGTGACCGCCGGGGCCACCAGCCGCGCCAAGTTGAAGTTAAGCGCTGTCACGGTCACCACATATTGCACCAGTTCCTGCGGAACCAGCCGCGGCCCAAGCGACATCCGCACCGGATGATGGGCCGAACTGATCAACCCGATTGTCAGCGCTGCAATCGCAAGGCCCGCCAAATCCACGAACGGCAAAAGCACAGCCAAGACAGTCAAACAGACCGCCATTGAGCCGTTGGTAACAAACGCCGCGCGCCTGATATCGACGCGATCGGCGATCACTCCAAACAGCGGACCACTCAAAAGCGTCGGTAAAAGGCTAAGTCCCGCAATCAACCCAACAAATCCGGGTGATTCTGAGCGTTCCCACGCGATCCAAGAAATGCTGACCCGCTGGATCCAAATCGCCTGAACCGTGAAAAATACGCCCAAAAAGAAGCGCCGGAACTGAGAGTTTTTAAATGCATTGCTTGGTTTCAGCACAAACACGCCTCAAAATTAAGCAACCGCCACTGGTATGCAAATGCTGCATAGCGGCATTGTTTCACTGGGGTATTGTGCAAGTGCAGCATTGGGTTATCTTCAATCTTACAGAAGCGAACGTAAACAACGGTTCGCCAGACAAAACGCCGATGGCGCAGATATTGGCAGACCGGAAAAGGAAACGACAATGGCCTATCTATCCGGAGCGCGCACGGGCGCAGTGTCTATAACAGACCGGCTCGGCGAGATTTATTCACAAGCCTCTGAGGCTTACTCGAAATGGCGCGTCTACCGCAATACGTTCAATGAGCTGCGGGAATTGGGCGACAGAGAAATTGCTGATCTTGGGCTTGCGCGCTCATCTTTGCGCCGCGTTGCCCTTGAAGCAGCTTACGGAACAGACCACTTGGTCTAAAGAGTTTCGGTTGCCTTCTCCTCCTCCCTTGAGGGTAACCGGATTGCAGTAACACTGACCTCCCTTAGTGTTCCTGCGCCCTCCAGTCCTTCGGGGCTAATATAGCGCGCACTTCTCCTCCTCCCTTGAGGTGCTCGTGAACTCAGCGGTGGCCCCGCTCCTCCCCTGGGGCTGCCGCAGACAAATTAGGGCCAATGGCCTACGTGATCGGTGTTTCCTCTCCTCCCTTGGAAACGCTGTATTCTGAACGGTGACACCTCCTCCTCCCTTGGTGTCACCGTTTTTTTTTGCGTTTAGGGAACCGCGTTGGATTGCGTCGCGCGCATGATCCAAAGCCCAAGTGCCGGGAACCCGATCAGTTCCAGTGCAATCGACGGCAGGATCTCAGCGCCGGTCAGCAAATTGGCATCTACGACGCTCAATCGCGCCAACCCGCCCACAAAGATCACTGCAATCAACGCCACTAGGATCGCGCGCATCCGGGCCAGATAGACAGCACCCATCAGCATGATCAGGCCGAGGCCACCAAAAAGGCCGCCTAGAAACCGGACATGACTGTCCTGAACGTCAAATCGGGGTACATCGGTAACCGTCAGAAACCCTGTTGAGCCTTGCCAACCCAAGGTCCGCCCCCCCCCAGCCCCACGTTCAGGCCAAGGAAAATAATTGCCACACCGGCCAGCGCTAGGACTGCACGAAGTGCGATGTTGGAGGGGGATTGGGTCATCATTGGATTGCCCTTAATTTAATATACGCGTATATTTATATTAAGAAAGACCGCCACGTCAACTTGACCACCGTTCACATTTGCAAGAGGAATGCCCAATGGTCGGCTCCCAAGCGCCAAAGCGTGGCCGCCCGCCCCTGAAGGCACCCCAGGTCGCCAAGATGCAGGCAATCGTGATGACTGCAGCGCAGGATCTGTTTGCCAAGGAAGGCTATAGCGCGATTTCAATGCGCCGGTTGGCCAAGCAGGTCGGCTGCAGTCCGATGACGCTCTATACCTATTACGCTGGTAAGATCGACATCTTACATGGTCTCTGGTCCGTTGTTTTCAGTGAGGTTTTTGCCAAAATTGAGAACGGGACGGTACGCGACGCCCCCCCGTCCGAGCGCTTGCGCCAAGCCGCTCGGGCCTATGTCCACTATTGGCTACTTCATCCTGAGCACTACCGAATGGTCTTCATGTCTGAGCAAGTCAGTCAGCCTGAGGTGACAGCCTTTCTAGCCGATCCAAAGACATTGGCAGGCTTCGCCATCCTGCTGGCGCCGTTGTCAGAGGCGCTAGACCCCGCAACTCCAGCTGATCAGCTGAAACTCAAGGCCGACCTGATGATGTGTGGGCTGCAAGGCATCGCCCACACTCTGGTCACGGTCAGCGGACATTCATGGAGCAGCGCAGACGATCTGGTAGATGCCATGATCGATTGCTGTCTGGCCTCGTTCAGGCACGTTCATCCTTGGGTGAGGCCATCACAACATGGGTCTGGATCGTAGCTACCTGCGGCAGCGCGCCTAAGACATCAGTGTGAAATGTCTTATACGCCACCAGATCGCGCGCCTCGACCCGCAACAGATATTCAACCGAACCAGTTATATTATGGCACTCGCGCACCTCGTCAGAACTGGCGATCGCCCGCTCAAATGCCTCTTGCGCCTGTTTGGTATGCGCCGACAGGCCAACCGTTAGATATGCCGTGAAACCGACCCCGCGCTTGATCGGGTCAAGAACGGCACGGTAACCAAGGATCACACCAGACTTTTCCAACGCCGCCACCCGGCGCAAGCACGCTGACGGCGACAGATGCACCCGCTCTGCCAAATCCAGATTGCTGATCCGTCCGTCATTAGACAGAACACGCAATATATGTGCGTCTATTTCATCAATTTTCGTCATTTGATGCAAAGAATATGCTCAAATTCGCATCTTTGCAATTTCATTGCGCGGGTTTGCCACTAAAACGGCGCTCATGACATATGAACTGATCATCGCCCTTATGGCGTTCGCCTTTGCCAGCTCCATAACGCCGGGTCCAAATAACCTGATGCTGATGGCCTCTGGCGCCAATTTTGGCCTGCGCCGGACCGTGCCGCACATGTTGGGCGTAGCCTTGGGATTTGTGATCATGGCGCTGATTATAGGCGTGGGCCTGATCCAGGTCTTTGATGCCTATCCGGTGATTTACGATATCCTCAAGGTCGTGAGCGTTGTCTATCTGCTTTACCTAGCATGGAAAATAGCCTCCGCCGTCCCAATCCACAAAGAGGCCGATGCAACCGGCACACCCCTGACATTTCTGCAAGCCGCCGGGTTTCAATGGGTCAATCCAAAGGCGCTATCAATGGCATTGACCGCGATCACGGTCTACACGCCACCTGACCGAAATTTCGGCGATCTGGTGATCATGGCGCTGATCTTTGGAGCGGTAAACTTGCCCTCGGTCGGCTCTTGGGCGTGGCTTGGTGTGCAAATGCGCCGCTGGCTGGACAACCCGTTTCGCCTACGCACGTTCAACGTCACCGCTGCAGTGCTGCTGGTGGCCTCACTCTATCCAATATTGACCGCCTGAAATCTGGTCAACCAACGCGGTGCGGACTGATCCACGCCTTTTAGCGTCGCGGTCTTGAAGGCGTCAGTAACTATATACGCTTTGGACATCGCGGTATGGTCTGACGGGACGATCAGTGTCTTCATCAGGCTTTTGCCATCAGGCGCAAAAAAGCGTCACAGCGGTTGCTGCCCCTCCTCCAATCCGTTCATCCCAATAAACGGCCATACCTTAGAATGGGACGTCGCCAGCACCGCCAGCCGCGACCACAAACCGCCCAACCACATGTTTGTCACCTGCCTTGTCAAAAACAATATGAAGTTTGTCGCCCTCGACATTCCGGATCGACCCATAGCCAAATTTCTGATGGAAAACCCGATCACCGATTGCGAAAGCAGAGACAGCTTCGGCGTCGATAATCATATTCTTTGCTTCACTGGGGGAGCGGATACCACGATGCCCAGCGTTGGCCTGCAACCTTCGCCATCCGGGTGAGTTGTAGACATCTGCATGCGCGGCTTTTTCCTGAAGGTCGGACGCGGCCATGGCTTGGGCATTCGGCGAAGCGCGGCCGGACATGCCGGCTGCCCCATATGCGCCCCCATAAAGACCAGGTGGGGTCAGCACCTCAACGTGTTCTTCCGGCAATTCGTCAATAAACCGAGACGGCATCTGGCTTTGCCATTTTCCATAGACCAGCCGATTGCCCGCAAATGAGATTGTGCAGATCCGCTCCGCCCGTGTGATGCCGACATAGGCAAGGCGTCGTTCTTCCTCGACGCCCTTCATGCCCTCTTCATCCATGGAACGCTGGCTCGGAAAAAGGCCGTCCTCCCAGCCCGGCAGGAACACGGCTGGGAACTCAAGACCTTTGGCACCATGCAACGTCATCAAGGTGACTTTGGCTTCTGTATCGTCTTGTTCATTGTCCATGATCAGGCTGATATGTTCCAAAAAGTCCTGTAAACTCTCAAACCGTTCCAAGGCCTTGACCAGTTCCTTGAGGTTTTCCAGCCGTCCCGGACCTTCGGGCGTTTTGTCGTTTTGCCAATGGGCGGTATAGCCGCTTTCATCCAGAATGATCTCAGCCAGCCCCACGTGGTTAACGGGTACGCCAACCGGTGCGTCACCATCATCGATCAGGTCACTTGTTGGCTGAACCAAGCGTGCCGATCCCAACAATTGGTCGCGCCACCGGTCAATTCCAGTCACCAAGGCCATCAATTCCTTGGCCCCGCGCCCACCGATCCCTTTGGTCTCGACCAGTAATCGCGCACCTTCTATCAGCGAAACACCATTGTTGCGCGCCAGGATCTGCATGTTCTGTTTAGCCTTGTCGCCCAGACCGCGTTTGGGGGTATTCACGATCCGCTCAAACGCCAGATCATCCTCAGGGCTGACCACGACGCGGAAATAGGCCAAGGCATCGCGAATTTCCAACCGCTCATAGAACCGGGGTCCGCCGATGACACGGTAGGGCAATCCGATGGTCAAAAATCGATCTTCAAACGCGCGCATCTGGTGCGACGCGCGCACCAGGATCGCCATATGATCGGGGCTGATCGGGTCTAGATTGCGAGTGCCGCGCGCTAACGCTTCGACCTCATCGCCGATCCAGCGTGCCTCCTCATCACCGTCCCAATGACCGATCAGGCGAATCTTTTCGCCGCCCTTGGCCTCCGTCCACAGGGTTTTGCCCAAACGGCCCTTGTTGGCCTCAATCACACCAGAGGCGGCAGCCAGGATATGCTCAGTTGAGCGGTAATTCTGCTCCAGCCGGATAACCTTTGCGCCCTCAAAATCCTTCTCGAACCGCAGGATGTTGCCCACTTCGGCCCCGCGCCAGCCATAGATCGACTGATCATCGTCACCGACGCAACAGATGTTCTGATGCCCCTGCGCCAAAAGCCGCAGCCACAGGTATTGGGCGACATTGGTATCTTGATATTCGTCCACCAGAATAAAGCGGAACCAGCGTTGGTATTGCGCCAATAATTCATCATGGCGTTGAAAGATCGTGACCACATGCAACAGCAGATCGCCAAAGTCAGCGGCGTTCAGCACCTTTAGACGGGACTGGTATTGCGCATAAAGATCGATGCCGTGGCCATCGAATGCCCCGCTTTCTGCGGCGGGCACATTGTCAGGCGTCCAGGCCCGGTTCTTCCATTTATCGATCACACCGGCCAACGCGCGGGCCGGCCAACGTTTTTCATCAATCCCAGCCGCGACAATCAGTTGCTTCATTAAGCGGACCTGATCGTCAGTATCTAGGATCGTAAAGTTCGATTTCAGTCCGACCAATTCGGCGTGGCGGCGCAACAGCTTGACTGAGATCGCGTGAAACGTGCCCAGCCATGGCATGCCCTCAACCGCTTGGCCAACCAGACCGCCGATGCGGTCGCGCATCGCGCGCGCTGCCTTGTTGGTAAAGGTTACAGCCAGAATTTCATTGGGGCGGGCCTGCCCAGTCGACAGTAAATGCACGATCCGCGCAGTCAGCGCCCGGGTTTTGCCGGTTCCAGCCCCCGCCAACATCAAAACGGGGCCCTGCAGGGTTAGCACGGCCTCCCTCTGCGCCTCGTTTAGGCCGTCCATATAGGGCGTAGTTGGGGTGGCCATCGCCCGTTGCGACAGTGAGGCCCCCTCGAATGCATCTGAATCGTCAAAACTGTTCATATGCGCAAGCCTACCTGACCAGATCTTGAATTCAAAGCACTGTTCCTATTCTGTTCCACACTGTTTTATTCTGTGGCATCCAACGGGCTGGACAAGCGATCAATCAACGAACACAGCTATGCTATGTCACATGATTTCCACTATCCCGCCCTTTCAGACCTCAAGTCTCGCGCCCAGCGCCGTATCCCACATTTTGTCTGGGAGTTTCTGGACAGTGCCACGGGAACCGAGGCCACAATACTACGCAATCGCACGGCCTTGGATCAGATCTTGTTCCGGCCTGCAATCCTAAGCGGCGAATTTACACCTGATCTGAGTACTGAATTTCTGGGCCGGACTTATCCTGTGCCGTTTGGCGTCGCACCCTTGGCAATGTCAGGTCTGGTTTGGCCTGATGCCGAGCGGTTGTTGGCCAAACACGCGGCAACGGCTGGCATCCCCTACACACTGTCCACTGTCGCGACCCAGACCCCAGAGGCCGTTGGGCCCCATGTCGCGGATCAAGGGTGGTTCCAGCTTTATCCACCACGCGACCCAGAGATCCGCCGCGATATGCTGGCACGGGTCCGCGATGCAGGGTTTCACACGCTGGTTCTGACGGCTGATGTTCCGGTGGCTTCACGCCGCGAACGCCAAACACGCGGCGGGTTGGTTCAACCACCACGCCTGACCCCACGCCTGGCACTACAAGCGGCGCGCTGTCCGGCCTGGCTGAGGGGAACACAGCGGATCGGAATGCCGAGGATGCGGTTTCTGGACAGCTATGCCGAGAATACCGGCCCGCTGCCATCGACAGCCCATGTCGGCTATCTGCTGAGAACATCCCCCGATTGGGAGTATCTAGCCGCGCTGCGCGATCTTTGGGACGGCCCGATCATCGTCAAGGGCGTGCTTGATGCCGCCGACGCCCCGAAACTGGAAGGGCTTGGCGTCGACGCAATCTGGGTCTCAAACCACGCGGGCCGTCAGTTTGATGCAGGCCCTGCCAGTATCGATGCCCTGCCTGCCATTCGTGCGGCCACCTCCCTGCCCTTGATATTCGACAGCGGCATTGAGGGTGGCATCGATATTCTGCGCGCACTGGCTCTGGGGGCTAATTTTGTGATGATGGGGCGACCTTGGCACTATGCACTAGGCGCACTTGGCGCTGCGGGGCCTGCGCATCTGCACGATCTTCTCAGCAAGGACATTACCTCAAACATGGGTCAGATCGGTGCGCGTAATCTGGGCCAGTTGGCTACACGTCTGGTCCCCGCCAATGCTGCGCTGCGTCACTAATCTGTCGCGTCACTGTTGGCAGCGCAGCAATTTCTGCATAAACCTTGCGCAACTGGTGCCAAAAGGGTGTGAAAATGGCTGATTTCAAGAAAATTCTGATTGCCAACCGCGGTGAAATTGCGATCCGCGTCATGCGTGCGGCCAATGAATTGGGCAAGCGCACTGTCGCTGTATACGCCGAAGAAGATAAGTTGAGCCTGCACCGGTTCAAAGCCGATGAGGCCTACAAGATCGGCGAAAACCTGGGTCCGGTCGCGGCCTATCTCAGTATTGATGAGATCATTCGCGTCGCCAAGATGGCGGGCGCAGACGCAATCCATCCGGGCTATGGCCTATTGTCAGAAAACCCCGATTTTGTTGATGCCTGCACCCAAAACGGCATTGCCTTTATCGGTCCAAAGGCCAAAACGATGCGCCAATTGGGCGACAAGGCCAGCGCGCGCCGCGTCGCTATGGATGCGGGCGTTCCTGTCATCCCCGCCACCGATGTGCTGGGTGAAGATATGGATCTGACCCGCAAGCAGGCAGCCGAGGTCGGATATCCCTTGATGCTCAAAGCGTCATGGGGCGGCGGCGGTCGCGGGATGCGCCCGATCATGGGCCCCGACGAGCTGGAAGAAAAAGTGCGTGAAGGCCGAAGAGAGGCCGAAGCCGCCTTTGGCAATAGCGAGGGTTATCTTGAAAAGATGATCCTGCGGGCGCGCCATGTTGAGGTGCAAATTCTGGGCGATAGCCACGGCGCGATGTACCATCTTTATGAGCGCGACTGCTCGGTTCAGCGGCGCAACCAAAAAGTCGTTGAACGCGCACCAGCGCCGTATCTGACGCAATCACAGCGCGAAGAGATTTGTCTTTTGGGCAAGAAGATCTGCGAACATGTGAATTACGAATGCGCCGGGACCGTCGAATTCTTGATGGATATGGACGATGGTCAGTTCTACTTTATTGAGGTGAACCCCCGTGTTCAGGTAGAGCATACCGTGACCGAAGAAGTCACCGGCATCGATATCGTGCGCGCCCAGATCTTGATTGCGGAGGGTAAATCACTGGTAGAGGCGACCGGCGTTGCGTCCCAATATGACGTCAAACTGGATGGCCATGCGATCCAATGCCGGATCACAACCGAAGATCCCACCAACAATTTCATTCCCGACTATGGCCGGATAACCGCCTATCGCGGGGCCAC
>JBLHOS010000017.1:0-39841 GCA_047623825.1 Paracoccaceae bacterium
GACAAACAGCCATAGGCGTCCTGGATCTTGTGCAAATGTTCAATCAACAGATCGGCGCGACGCGGCTGCTCACCCAATAGCGCAATAACCTCAGCTAATGCTGCATCGTCGTACTGACGGCCTTTGGGGGTCTTGCGTCCCCGGCCCTTACCAGATTTCCAAATGCCTCTTTTTTCGTCCAGCGCCATTGTCATGCCTCCGCTTTGAGCCATTGTTTTAACGTATACTGCAGGTGAAGGGGTATCAAAACCGACATCGTTTTGCCTCAAAGCGCAGCCTTGGTATTCTGTACTGGAAAGCAGCGTTCCGAAATGAAACAAATGGGCTAAATGTGAACTGAGATGTGGGGAGCCTCCAAAATGATCTGGCGATACGCAATTGCAACTCTGATCCCGGTGGGATTGCTGGCATTGGCGGCGGTTTTTGGCGGCCCGTTTGCAGCAGTAGCACTGATCTGGCTGACACTGTTGTCGGCGGTCTTGGATCAGGTGATCCCACAACCTGTACCCAATCAGGCGACTGACGCAGGCGCGCGCGCCGCTGATCGCCTTTCAGCAGTTTTGGCGATTGGCCATCTTCTGCTGATCCCATTGGTTTTGACCGCATTCATCGACCCCACGCAAAGCTTTGGTCAAAAACTTCTGTTGTTTCTCGCGACCGCATCCTTTTTAGGGCAGGTCAGCCATCCCGGTGCACATGAGCTGATCCACCGCAAGTCTACTTGGCTGAAATCCCTTGGTGCGTTGGTCTACACATCGTTCTTGTTTGGGCATCACGTATCGGCGCACCGGCTGGTCCATCACCGATATGTCGGCACGCCCAATGACCCCAACACCCCCCAAACCGGAGAGGCGTTTTGGCCATATGTGCTGCGCGCTTGGTACGGGTCATTCATGGCCGGCTGGACCCAAGAGGGCCAGCGCCTGCAGCGGCGTAAACGCACCATCTGGTCGCCGACCAATCCCTATCTGGTCTGGGTTGGCGGTGGCTTTGGCATGCTGATTGTGGCGATACAGATTGCTGGGTTCGTCGGGTTGATCAGCTTTGTTGCACTTGCGGTCATGACCCATCTGCAGATCCTGCTGAGTGATTATATCCAGCATTATGGCCTGTCGCGTCGGACCTTGCCCAACGGCCGTATTGAACCCATTGGTCCGCAACATTCGTGGAACGCACCCAAGGGGTTTTCAAGTCTATTGATGATGAATGCACCCAGCCATTCTGATCATCATATGCATCCAGACCGCCCATATGACACGCTAGAGACGCTCAGCAACGCCCCCACTCTGCCCTATAGCTTGCCGATAATGGCTGTGATCGCCACGATCCCACAATTGTGGCACCGGGTCATGGACCGTCGCGCGGCAAAGGTTATGGCTGCTCAGGCTATGCTTGATGTTTCAGACAGTGACAGCGCCGCTGTTGGTGCAGCTTTAGCACAATGATCCACCGCCTTTTGATCTTGATCGGCCTGCTGGTCCCAACAATCGCCCCCGCCGAAGGCCCACTGAACGGCGGTGACTTTGAAGATCTAAGCGTCGGGCGCACATTTCAATTCACCAATCAAGGCGAAGATTTCGGGGTTGAAACCTATTTGCCCGGTCGGCGTGTCATCTGGGAACGCCTAACCGGTCCGATGGCCGGGATATGTCAATACGGTGTTTGGTACGAATATGAGGACAATATTTGCTTTGTCTACGGGATTAGCATGCGATCGCATTGCTGGTTCACATTTGAAACTGAGACAGGTTTTACCGTTCTGTCGGCAGACACAAGCGATGTTCAAGAAGCCGCAACTTATGACGGTGTTCCGCCCTGCGCCGCACCGCATCTGGGAAGCTAAGGCCGCGAGCGGTGCCATCTACCAGTATTGCGGCCTGCTGGATCAAAACAAGTTACCCTGATCTTCGGTCCCCGGGTCCACCTTAGACTTACGGCCAGACGGCGTGGTTGATGGTGCCAGTGTGGAGCCAGATCCAGCCCCGACAGCCAGACGACCATCGCTAAATTCGATCTCAAGTTTCTTGGAGGTCTCAGCCTCGGCTTTGCTGGTCAGCACCACATCGCCGCTGCGCACCACAGCATAACCACGCCGCAGAGTTTCGCGGTATCCAAGGGTCTGGCGCAGACGCTCCAATGCATCCAGCCGGGCAAGCTGAACTGCCAAACCCGCGGCGCTGACATTGGACAGGCGCAGGCTGGCAGCCTCAAACCTTAAACGCGCCTGCTGGGTCCGCTCTGCCAGACGCACGGGCGAAAGGCGTTGGGACAGTTGCGACAGTCCGGTTGATCTAGTGCGCAGGCCAACCGCCAAGTTTTGCGGCGACAGCCGGGCGCCCGCTTGGGTCAGCGCAACGCGGCGGCGCGATAACGACCGCTCCTGCGCCGGGGCCAGCTTGCCACCCAGCACATCAAGCTGATTGCGGCGGACCTGCGTGGCCGCACGCAAAGCCGGATCCAATTGCACCACGGCGCGGTCCAACCGTTGGCGCGGCGTATCCAATAGTGCGTCGATCCGGGGCAAGTTTCGCGATAGGTCCCCCAACCGCTGGCGCCGCTGCCCCACTGCTTGTGCCGCAGCGCGTGACAGACGGCTGCCTTGTTGATCAACCCACGCAATCAGATCCAGACGCACCGGGACTGCCATCTCGGCGGCAGCTGTCGGTGTTGGCGCGCGTTTATCGGACGCAAAATCGATCAATGTGGTGTCGGTCTCATGTCCGACGGCTGAGATCAACGGGATCGCACTACCAGCAGTCGCCCGCACCACAGCCTCATCATTAAAGCCCCACAAATCCTCCAGAGAGCCACCTCCGCGCGCCACGATTATTAGATCGGGCCTGGGCAACACGCCGCCCGGCGTCATCGCGTTGAAGCCCTCGATCGCACGGGTCACTTCAGGGGCACATCTCTCGCCTTGCACGGCCACGGGCCAGATCAAAACCTTACGCGGAAACCGGTCGCGCAACCGGTGCAAAATATCACGGATCACAGCACCAGAGGGCGACGTCACAACACCGATCACTTCTGGCAGGAACGGCAGCGCGCGCTTGCGGTCCTCAGCAAACAGCCCTTCGGCCATCAAGGCCGCCTTGCGCTTTTCCAGCATCGCCATCAACGCACCAACCCCTGCAGGGCGGATATCCTCAATCACCAGTTGGTATTTTGATTGCCCGGGGAAAGTGGTCAGCCGGCCAACGGCGACAACTTCCATGCCCTCCTCAGGCTGGGTCACCAGACGCGCCGATACACCTTTCCAGATGACCGACCCTAGAACTGAGCGATCGTCCTTGAGATCCAGATAGATATGACCTGAGCGGGGGCGCGACAGCCGCCCAACCTCACCGCGGACGCGTATGTGGGAAAACTCACCCTCGATCATGCGCTTCACAGCGCCCGAAACCTCAGAAACGCTAAATTCGGGTGCGTTTCCGGCGTCGTTTCCGGCGTCGCTGAAGTCGTCGATCAGATCTGACATAATGTTTCCCGCCCAATTGGTTGTCTTGCCTCAACCCACAGCTTAGAACGCAGCGCAGCGAAGGCCAAGCGGGAGAGCACGCCATGAACATCCTTATTCTAGGCAGCGGTGGCCGCGAACATGCGCTGGCATGGGCTGTGCTGCAAAATCCCAAATGCGACAAGCTGATTGTGGCGCCGGGAAATGGCGGGATCGCACAAATTGCGGCCTGTGCCGATCTGGATATTCTGGACGGTGCTGCAGTTGCGGAATTTGCGGTCGAGAACGCCATTGATTTTGCGATTGTCGGGCCAGAGGCGCCATTGGCCGCCGGTGTTGCGGATGCACTGCGCGACGCCAACGTACTGACGTTCGGACCAACGCAAGCCGCAGCTGCGCTGGAAGCCTCAAAATCCTTTACCAAAGAGGTCTGTGATGCCGCCGGTGCGCCTACTGCCGCGTGGGCCCGCTTTACGGACGCCGAGGCCGCACGCGCCTATCTGCACAAAGTCGGGGCACCCATTGTCGTCAAGGCCGATGGATTGGCGGCAGGAAAAGGTGTGATCGTAGCGATGGAGCTATCAGACGCTTTAGCCGCCATCGACGATATGTTCGACGGGGCGTTTGGCGGTGCGGGCGCCGAGGTGGTGATCGAAGAATTCATGACCGGCGAGGAGGCCAGCTTCTTTGTGCTGTGCGACGGGACCGACGTTTTGCCCATGGGCAGCGCGCAAGACCACAAGCGCGCCTTTGATGGTGACGAGGGTCCCAATACGGGCGGCATGGGCGCCTATTCACCTGCACCAGTGATGACAGATGCGGTGACGGAAGCCGCACTTGAGCGGATCATAAAGCCGACAATGGCCGAGATGGCCAAACGGGGTACACCGTTTCAGGGCATTTTATTTGCGGGCCTGATGATTGAGGACGGCGTACCGCGCCTGATCGAATATAACGTCCGCTTTGGTGATCCGGAATGTCAGGCGCTGATGATGCGGCTTGGCGCCCAAGCGCTGGATCTGATGTTGGCCTGCGCTGAAGGGCGTTTGGCCGAGGTACAAGTCAATTGGGCCAATGATCATGCGATGTCGGTGGTTTTAGCCGCGCGCGGTTATCCTGGGCCCTATGACAAAGGCACGCTCATTGGCGGGCTGGATACGCTTGAAAGTTCAAGTTTTCAGATGTGTTTTCATGCCGGAACTGAGCGCAAGGCGGGCCAGTATCTGGCCACCGGCGGTCGGGTTTTGGCGGTCACAGCGCGAGGGGCAGATCTGCAAGAGGCGCGTGAGCGGGCCTATGCAATGGCCCGCCAGATCGATTGGCCCGACGGGTTCTACAGATCTGACATCGGCTGGCGCGCGCTGAAAAGCTGATCCTTAATGAGGTGCGCGCCGGGCACAGATAACATGCCTCCGGCGGGGATATCTAGAGAATAAGGAAGCGCGATTTTAAACAAATCGTCTGGATCAGCAGCGCAGGGCCGCTGTCATCGCGTTGGCAGAATAACGACCAATATCTTCGGAACTGAGTTGTCCACCGCTCAGACGCGTGGCGTGCAGGTGGCTCCAATTTGCATCGGCCGTGATCATTTCAGGGCCTGCGCCACAATCACGAATGCCACCAGAAATGGTCGGTTCTCCGATCCGGTGATTGGTCAATCCGTCCAGCGACGCCACCTGTTCCAGCATACCACCGCCCGAGCCATCAGGCACAAAGCGCCAAACCATAAGGGTTTTGGCCAGATGAGGCCGGTCGATATAAGCAATTTCGATCATGCCGTCCCCGTCCAGATCAGCGGCACCGATCGGAGCAAGCCACCGGTGAGTGCGCCCAATATAAGGTGTTGTCGCAATCAGGGTCAGGGTTTCGTGGTCCATCGCATCACCGTATATTGCGATCTGCGCGCCAAGTTGTAGATGAGTGCGCACCGTAATAATCTCAGCCCGGCCATCGCCGTCAAGATCGACCAGACGCGGCGCCACATCTTCAAAGACGTGCGACGCGTCCAGCGACACGCCGATCACATTGCACGAATTTAACGACTGGTCGGAATAGGCAACCAGATTGGTCGCCTCGGTCGCGTCGCCCAGAATACCATGGTCATAAACTTGGGTGGGACCGTCATACCACGCACCCCAGATTGGGCTGAAATCGCCGTCAAATTCCTCAAGCACCACCGTATCAGGCATTTGCGTAGACTGGTGGGCCGGGATGGAACACGCCTGCGAGCTGCCCGCGATCAGCGTGGCACACAGCGCAAGACCAACCCGGCGCCGCATTAGATCTGCTTTTCTGGCATTTGAACAACCAAGCCGTCCAGCGCGTCCGTTACTTTTAATTGGCAGGTCAGGCGCGAGCGTTCGGAATTGGGCTGGTAGGCAAATTCCAGCATGTCTTCCTCCATCGGATCGATCACCGGCAACTTCGAGACCCATTCAGGATCGACATAGACGTGGCAGGTCGAACAAGCACATGCGCCGCCGCAATCCGCCTCAATCCCGGGAATATTATTGTCGCGGGCGCCTTCCATGACGGTCAGCCCCGTAGGCACATCCACGACGTGTTGAGTTCCATTATGCTCAATATAAGTGATCTTGGCCATGTCTTGTTATCATCCCTCACTGGCGTATTCAGATCGGTAAGTAATGCGGGTGGACGGTGCTTTCCAGTCCGAACTGCCTGCTGGGTGTTTTCGGACCCAATATATTGAACGATTGGAGGTCGAGGGACCGAAAATTAGTCAACTGGCCCCGATCTGCAACAGCCGACGCCGTGTTCTTGCCTGCAGCTTTTGTTTTGGCAAAAACCGGAGTATTCTTTTTTCAAAGAATGGTAAAAAATACCGATGACATCGAGCATATCATGGCAATACGCAGCGTTTTGTGGTCCGGGGTCCTGTTTTTGGGGGGCTGTGGTGCACTTTTAAATCCAAATGTCGCCCCATGGGTAGAGCCTGTGGCCGTCGTATCACGTGGACAAGGGCCGCTGAATGCGCGGGCCGATGCGTGCTATGGCCGTGACACCACTCCTGCAATAATTGAGACGGTGACTGATCAGGTTATGCTGCAACCGCCCCAGATCGACAGTTCGGGTCGGGTGTTGGAGTCTGGCGTCTTTATTACCGAAACCAGACAACAAATCGTGCGCCAGCGTCAGGAATTGTGGTTTGAGACGCCGTGTGCTGCCGAAGATGACCCGGTCTTTATTGAAAGCCTGCAGCGAGCGTTAAAAGCGCGCGATATTTATCGCGGGCAGATCACGGGTGTGATGGACACGCGGACCCGCCGCGCGGTCCGGCAATTTCAAGAACCGCAAGGTTTGGATAGCAGCGTGCTGTCGCTGGCAGCTGCACGTCAGTTGGGATTATCGGTCTGGGATCCCGTCGCCGCTGCGCGCGGCCAGTCGGGCTAGTCCCAAACCAAAACAGGCGCACCCGAAGGCACGCCTGTTCTTTTGATTTTATGACGGTCTTTAGTTCAGCGCCAACGCAATGAAGCGCGGATCTGCGCCACGGCGAATTAGCATCAAAATACTGCGCTGCCCCGCATCGCGCGCCTCACTTATCCGGGTTTCAAAGGCTGCAACATCGGTCACAGGCTCTTGCCCAACTTCGGTGATCAGATCACCTGTGCGCAGGCCCTTGGCAAAAGCATCGGCAGTTTCATCAACCGCCTGGACAACCAAGCCATCAACATTCGCACCAAGATTAAGTTCGCTGCGCAGCTCCTCGGTCAGGGGGGTAACCGTGACGCCCAGCACGTCTGCACTGGCAGCCTCCGGTACGGCCTCTGGCAAGACGGGAGCTGAGGCACTTTCGGCTGTTTCGCGGCGGCCAAGTGTCACCAACAGTGTTTGCGTCTCACCCTCGCGGAACACCAGCATCCGAACGGTTTCACCAACCGGCGCATTGCCGACGGTGCGAACCAATCCGCGGGTGTCCTCTACGTCTTGGCCGTCAAACGACAAGATTACGTCCCCGACGGTCACACCGGCCTCCAGTGCCGGGCCTTCTGGCACGTCGGTGACCAACGCACCGCGCACCAGCGACAGGCCCAAACCTTCGGCGATATCAGGTGTCACGTCTTGAATGCGCACGCCCAACCAACCCCGACGGGTTTCGCCAAACTCACGCAACTGGTCGACAACTCCGATGACCACATCCGAGGACATCGCAAAACCGATCCCGATCGAGCCGCCATTGGGCGACAGAATCGCAGTGTTCACGCCAACCACTTCACCGTTTGTATTAAACAGTGGTCCGCCTGAGTTGCCGCGGTTAATCGCTGCATCAGTTTGAATAAAATCGTCATAGGTTCCGCTAAGGGCCCGCTCACGCGCTGAGACGATCCCGACCGAAACCGAGAAGCCTTGCCCAAGCGGGTTGCCAACGGCCATGACCCAGTCGCCGACCCGCATCACGTTGCTGTCGCCAAATGGCACAAACGGCAACGCTGCATCGGGGGAAACTTTAAGAACCGCAATATCAGTGTTTGGATCAGTGCCGATCACCTCGGCTGGCAACTCCTGACCTGACCGAAACTCGATCAAGATCTCATCCGCGCCTGCTATGACGTGGTTGTTGGTGACGATGTAGCCATCCTCAGAGATCACAAAGCCTGAGCCGAGCGCCTGACTGCGCCGAGGTGCTTGGTCGGGACGGTTGTTGCGTTCCATAAAGTCGTTGAAGAAATCCTCCAGCGGCGACCCATCAGGGACCATTGGCTGAGGGTCGATCGTGCGACCAGCCACAATGCTAGAGGTTGTGATGTTAACAACCGCATCGCCCACTTGATCTACCAGATCAGCAAAGCTGCCAGGCATACTTTGGGATCGTGCTGTCATCGTGCTGGTCATAACGGACATAACCGCCAAAGCCATGATCAGGCTCCAAGTGATAATGCCGTAATATCGGTTGCTAGCCCGTTGGGCCTGTACCGCAATTGCTTTTGATTGGGGCTGGGGTTGTGAGACTCTCACGAACGCTCCTCCTGTAAAGCCGTAAGCGGCCCGCCGCCGCCCAACTACTCTAATATTTGGCCCTGCGGCCCAGCAATCAAGCGGAACAGCTGACATATGCGTCACATAGGCGTGATCATATCGTCGCACAGCGCAAAAAATTGAACAAAGAGAAAATGACGCCAATGCCGGGTATGTCAGGAACCGGCATAAAGGTGCCTTGGACAGCATATTGGCGCCCTACCGATCGAAACCTGACACCTGACAGACCTTTTTAGTCCCAGAACGACTGCGCGGGGTTTTTCTGCCGTTCCGACTAATGCCGAAAGATCGGCTTCGGTAGCCCCTTGCCAGATACCCATTACTGCGTTCCCAACAATGGCCGTCGGGCAATTCATGGCGAGTAGCCGACGCGCCTGCGGAACTTCTACGCCCAAAAATTCCGCTCGATAGAGGCCAGCCACTAGATCGACCATCACGTTCAATGGCAGCCCCTAGCAGTCCCTCGAACCACCAGACATTATCATCGTGGGGTCCAACTTTCGGCCAGTGCAAGGCTCTTAGCCTTGCCGCATGATATTCAGCAGCGCCCTAATCGTCAATCAGGACAGAAGAAATCTCGAGCTGACGTCTCTGCCTGTCCATCAAAATTCGGTCACATTGCTACGCATGAAAAAAGGGCGTTCTAGCACCGCCACGATCTTCACTGAGCTGATGATAGCGCACCAAGGCGACAGGGGGGAATACGAAGTCTTCGTCTTTTTGAGTTGCCAGCACTGGTTCAGGCACAACGCCCGCCTTAGCACCAACACTACCCACCCAGACCGCTCGCAAGCGAGATCAGGACAGCGCCCAAACACAGCGCCACGAACCCAATAATCCGGCGGGTCTCAACAGGGATATTGGCCAAAACGCGCAACAGGTCTTCCAGACGCGAAGGGGCCAGTGCGAACACCAGCCCCTCGATTACCAGAACTAACCCCGCGCCCCACAAGATTGCAGAGAGCATAGACAGGTCCTTTATTGCAGCGGCAACAAGCCAGTGCTGCCACCAAGATACTCAAAGAACTCACTATCGGGTGAGATCACCATGGTTGAATTGGTGCCATTCAGCGCCCGCTCATAGGCGATCATTGAGCGGTAGAACTCAAAGAACCCCTGATCTTGGGTGAAGGCCTCAGCAAAGATCGAGTTCCGCTGACCGTCAGCTTCACCTCGGGTAATCTCGGCCTCTCTGGTAGCCTCTGAGACAAGCTCGACCACGGTCCGGTCGGCAAGGGCGCGAACCCTTTGTGCGGCCTCGTTACCACGGGCAATCTCATCGGTGGCTTCGCGTTCCCGCTCAGCCCGCATTCTAGCGAATGTGGCGTCGAGGTTTTGGGTCGGTAGGTTGGTCTGCTTCATCCGCACGTCCAGCACTTCGATACCCAAAGGCAGGGCACGTGCACGGGCTTGCGCCGTAATCCGATCCATCAACTCAGAACGCTCTGCCGAAAGGATGGTATTCGAGGTTACACCCTCAGAACCTAGAACCGCCCGGATTTGGGGGTTCAAGATGCCTTCCAACCGGGCCTCGGCGGTCCGCAGACCACCAGCACCGACCGCTTGGCGGAACTGCACGACATCACTGATGCGGTAGCGTGCGAACGCATCCACGACAAGACGGCGATCATCCGACGGTGTGACCTCAATCTCGGCCGTATCAAGCGACAGGATCCGATCCTCGTAGTAAACGACCTGCTGGATGAACGGGATCTTGAAGTTCAGACCAGGTTCTTCGACCACATTACGGATTTGACCAAATTGCAGCACAAGCGCCTTTTGACGTTCATCAACAATGAAGATCGAGCTGAGCAAGACCGCCAAAATGACGGCAACAACGGGAACAATATATTTTAATCTTTTCATAGTTTAGTTCCCCGCTGCTGTTGCGGCACGGCGCAACTCATTCAGCGGCAGATAGGGCACGACGCCCTGACCACCTTCGCCGCTATCTAAAATAACCAGATCGACACCGCCAAGAACACGCTCCATCGTTTCAAGATAGAGACGGCGACGAGTGACCTCTGGTGCAAGCTGATATTCCTGAAGAACAGCAAGGAAACGGCTTGCTTCACCGGTCGCTCCGTTCACGACGCGGGCGCGGTAGCCTTCGGCCTCTTCCAGAACCTGAGCTGCTTCACCACGTGCACCAGCCAGAACTCGGTTGGCATACGCGTCGGCTTCTCGTTCCAGACGGTCACGTTGCTGCTCAGCTGCCTGAACTTCACGGAACGCGTCGATCACCTCATTCGGCGGGTCGGCACGGTCAAGGTTGAGACGAACAATGTTTATGCCACTATCATAGCTGTCCATCGTTGTTTGGATCAGTTGCAGCACGGTATCTGCAATAATCTCACGATCACGGTTCAGGATCGGCGCCAGTTCAGAGGCGGCAATCACTTCGCGCATCGCGGCCTCAGATACTCCGCGGATGGTCGCTTCTGGATCGCGCAAGTTAAACAGGTACTTGGCTGCGTCGTTGATGTTCCAAACAACCTGGAAATCGATGTCCACAATGTTTTCATCTGTGGTCAGCATCAGGCCAACGTCAGAATTACCGGACCGATTGGTGCCGATATCCACGTTATTTTCCTGCGTAACCTCCAACACCTCTGAAGAGATGAAGGGCCACGGCGCCAGATGCGGGCCGTTATCAGTGGTCCGATAATATTTGCCCAAGATCAACTCAACACCCTGCTGGGACGGCTGGACCGTATAGAACGACGCCATGAACCAAGCCACAATCAATGCGGCAATACCCCCAACAGCGACAGTCCCGCGCGATATGTTTGGCCCGTCGCCGCCACCGCTGCCATTTGGGCCGCTATTACCGCCACCACGTCCGCCCATCAGCATGCGCAGTTTCTCTTGACCTTTTCTGACCAGCTCATCGATTTCGGGGATCTGCTGGCCTTCGTCGGGCCTGCGACCACCATTACCACGATCATCGTCGTCGTTACCGCCTGGGCCGCCACCCCAAGGTCCGCCATTATTTCCAGCCATATTCGTTCTTTCCCCTCAAATTGCGTCGCGCGGCCCGAGTATCCGGAATATTGCCGGTCCCAAAGCCCCTGACGCTATGTGTGTGTTTTCTGGTGAAATTCAAGCCACCCGGACGGGTGTTTTCATTGTCACCAACTCTTCTGATATTGTCGGATGGACCGCGACTGTACGGTCGAAGTCCTCTTTCGTCGCACCCATCTTGATCGCAATCCCGGCCATCTGGATCATCTCGCCAGCCATCGGGGCCACGATGTGACATCCAAGGACCTTTCGCGTCGCCTTGGACACAACAAGTTTCATCAACACCCGATCGACGCGTCCTGCGAACGCCTGCTGCATCGGACGAAACGAGGTGCAGTAGATCTCGACCTCCTCTTGCTCACGCCCGGCTTCCTCTGACAGACCAATCGTGCCCATCTCTGGCTGGGTAAAGATCGCCGATGGGATCAGGTCATGATCCACCTTGGTCGGGTTCCCTTTAAAGACGGTCTCTACAAACGCCATGGCTTCGCGGATCGCAACCGGCGTCAGCTGCACCCGATTGGTCACATCGCCAATAGCATAGATTGAGGGGACACCGGTCTGTGAATACGCATCCACCAACGCCTCACCGCGCCGCCCCGTGGCAACACCGGCTTGATCCAGCCCCAAATCATCGGTATTTGGCGTGCGCCCAGTTGCAAAAAGCACTTGATCATAAACGCCGTCCTGACCGTTCGTGGCCTTGACCCAGATCGGGCCCTGACCCAGATCGGGCAGATCCGTCGTTTTCTCAATATCGACAGGCGCGCCCATGGCGGCATCGGTCGCTGTCCCTGAAGAAGACATCATTTGATCCCCAGTCGCGCGGGTTAACTCCAAGATATTGGTGCCGAGGTGCAATTTGATGCCTTTTTCGCGCATCATCTCAGCGATCAGGCCGCGCGCCTCATCGTCAAAGCCCCGCAAGATTTGCGCGCCACGATAAAATTGCGTCACCTCAACGCCCAGACCATTCATAATACAGGCAAATTCACACGCGATGTAGCCGCCGCCAATTATCAACAGAGATTTCGGCAGTTCCTTCAGCCCAAAAATATCGTCAGAAACGATGCCCAGATGCGCATTTGGCATCTCGGGGCGGACCGGACGACCACCCGTTGCAATCAAAATGTGCTTGGCGGTCTTTTCTTCACCGGTCGACAGCGTGACGGTATGCGGATCCTTTAGCTTGGCGCGCGCATCAAAGATCTGCACGCCAGAATTGTTCAGCAAATTTCGATAAATCTGTTCAAGCCTGTCCAGTTCGGTATTCATATGCTTGCTGAACGCAGGCCAGTGAAACTCACCATCCTGCACGTCCCAGCCATAAGCCCGCGCATCGGCAAACATCTCTTGGTAGCTGGACGCAAACACCATCAACTTTTTCGGCACGCAGCCCCGGATCACGCAGGTGCCGCCCATCCGACTGTCTTCGGCAAGGGCAACTTTGGCCCCCTCAGCGGCGGCAACGCGCGCCGCGCGCACCCCACCAGAACCGCCACCAATGACGAATAGATCATAATCGAATGTCATAAGATCCCCCTCAGGATATGACGATATCAGTCTGCGACATCCAAAAACAGGTTGTCGCTATCGATGATATCAATGCGCTCATGCTCCACGGTGCCGTTATTGATGTCGCGCACTTCAACAGTTCCGTCACCATTACCGATCACAACTATGTCGCAAACATCCAAGAACAACCCATTTTCAACGACGCCCGGTATCTGGTTCAGGACTAGGCTTACCTGTTGCGGCGATGCGATCCGTCGCAGATGCAGATCCAGAATGAAATTACCTTCATCCGTACGGTACGGTTGATCAACATTCAGCCGCAGCGATGCACTGCGTCCAAGAACATCAAGATTGACAAGCATCTCCTCGATCAGCGCCTTTGTGGTCTGCCAGCCGAAGGGAATAACCTCAACCGGCAGCGGAAAGGCACCCAACACCTCAACCTGTTTCGATATATCGGCGATCACCACCATCTGATCGGATGCGGTCGCCACGATCTTTTCTTGCAGCAAGGCACCACCGCCGCCTTTGATCAGATTAAGATTGGGATCGTATTCGTCGGTTCCGTCAATCGTCAGATCCAGCCATTTGACTTCATCCAGCGTTGCGATCGGAACGCCGACCTGACGGGCCAGATCGGCAGTGCGCAAAGATGTCGGGACACCGGTGATCTTAATCCCCTCTTCACGGATCAATTCACCCAAACATCGGACCATCCAAGCGGCGGTCGAACCGGTGCCTAGACCCACCCGCATGCCGTCCTCTACATAGTCGACGGCGCGTTTCGCCGCGACAAATTTCGCTCTGTCGATTGGGGAAAGGTCAGCCGCCATAATAAATCCGTCAATTTTGTGTCGTGACTTGTCTACACCGCCATCCGCCCGCATGCGAGAGGAAATGGTGTTAAAAAAGTGCTGCCATGGCGGCGTTCAACTGCGCGCGCGGCAAGATCACCATCATGGCAGGCGCATCAAATCGCAGCGTTACCTGCTCAGCGATCGCTTCGTTCGAAGTGCCGACCTTTTGCGCAGGCGAAAAGGCCAAATCGTCGATGCACCATTTCAACCCAGTGCTATGGCCACCAACAGGCCCAAAAGGGAACAATGAAACGCGGCAACCGATCGGCAGGCGCAGCGTCAGCTGTGGCGGGCACAAAAATGCGACGTCGCTGCCCCCGATCACAATGCACTTGTGATCGACCCGACGCACAAGGCTGTGATAAACTGCCAACTCATGATCAATTCGAGCGCCGGTAAAACCAACCGCCAAAACGCCGCGTGCATCTATGCTGTCGCGCGCCTTGTCAAAATCTGTGATATCTTGATCAATGATTAGATGAATGCGGTCTTTTGGTAATGCCGCACGCGCTGGATCTGACAAGCTGTCCAGATCGCCAACCACCAGATCCGGCATAACGCCGTGCGAAATTGCCAAGTTAGCACCTCCGTCTGCGGCCACCAAAAGCGGGGCTATGCTTAACGCCTCTGTAAGATCGGCATGTTTAAGCTCTCCGGCGCCCAATAATGTCACAAATGTGTCAGAGGCAAGGATTGAAGGGTTCACGGGCAAATTGTCGCCTTTTTTAAGTACAAAGACCACTAAATGGTCTAAAAGCAGTCGCCTTTGAAGAAGATTCATTCGCTAAACGAAATGATGAGGACTTTAATTCGGAAATACGCCGGTAGAGCAAAGTGAAATTTAGATATGAGTGATCCAAACAAAATACTTACAGTCTCTTATGGCACGTTCTCTTGCACATTGGAGGCGTTCGACGATCCTTTTACAGCGATGAAAGCGATTGCTGAATATTTCCGGGACCTTGCAGCAGAAGATCGATATTTTGGTGCTGAGCCGCCGACACCAGACGCAGAAACATTGCACCGCATTACCGAGGACGCAATCAATCGACGGGTCGAGGCGCGGATCTCTGAGACTGGCCTGATCATGCGCCCCCGCGACGCTGAACCAACAGCACAAGACGCTGTTATCTCAAAAGAACTCGTCCCTGCGACAGTAGATGACATACCCACGCCCCAGCGCGAGAAAATTGAAGAAGCCAATCTTGTTGACGAGGCACCGACCATGGATGCCGCGGCAGAAGTCGAGGTCGAACAAGAGGTCGAGGCCGAAGCAGGAATTGAAGTCGACGAATTACTTGCCGCCGACACTGTTGAACCTGAAACCAGCACTGTGCCTGCTGGCGTAGATTTCAGTGATCTGGCCGAAGCGACCCCGTTCCTTGACGCCGGAAGCGTCGCCGCGAAACTAGCACGGATCCGCAGTGCTGTGGCCGATGATGACGCCGGCGAGGATGATCATTTTCTAGCCGACTACAATGAGGACCAACATGCCGACGATAGTGATGTTGCAATTTCCGTCACAGATGATGTCACAGACACAATCCTCGAAGACGCCACCGCAGAGCTGACCGATTCGCCAACGCTAGAGGCCACTGAGAACGAGACCGTCCCAGAAACGACCGACGACACCAGCGATGACATGATGGCCAGCCTGTCTGCAGTGATGTCCGATCAGATCACACAAGACCTAGCGACCAACACACAAGAGGACATGGTAGACGAGGCCCACGTAGGCGCCGCGGAAAATCCTGCCGAAGCTCTTGCAGAAGATCTAAGCGAAGATGTGTCCGAAACCATTACACCATCGGTGGTCGAAGCTGTCGAGACCGTTGAGGTGGCCGCTGAGGATCGAGTAGATGAGCCTCGCCGCCCTATCGTAGAGGTTCTACGCGGCGCCGCATTGGCGCAAGTTGAAGACGCCGATGACGGCACCGATGAAGATGCGGCTGACAATCTGGATGAGATTGTGGACAGCGTACTTTTGGACGACGCATCTGACGAGACACCAACCGAGACCGCTGAAAACACAACCGCCGCAGAAGAGGTTCTGGATCCAGAGGCTGAGCGTCAATTGCAGGCAGATCTGGCCGAAATCGAATCAAGTCGAGAGATCCGCCGGTCTGAGCGTGAAGCCCGGCGCGATCAGCTGCAGCCCAAAACTAGTACCAATGCTGAAGTAGAAGCCGATGTCAGCCGCTTGTTTGAGGCGACAGATAGCCGTCTGTCCACTCAAGAAACCAGCCGCCGCCGCGCCAATATCGAGCACCTCAAAGCCGCCGTTGCGGCCCGTGAAGCCGAGTCGGAGCTGGGTGAAACCGATACCGCTGATAGCGATATCACCGCAGAATATCGCGAAGATCTGGCCCGCGTCATGCATCCTCGCCGGGTCCAAAAGGGCGGTGAAGGGCGCAACAGTCGGCGCCCCTCTGCGCGTCAGGCCCCCCTGATGTTGGTGTCCGAGTTGCGCGTTGATCGCGATGAGGCACTGACTGCGCCCACTTCAGTGCGCCCCCGCCGCGTTCGCAATGGTGGTAATCTGGCCCTGGCGCCAGAGGCCCTGACCTATGATGACCAGGATCTGAACGCCGAGGCCACGTTTAACGAGGCACCAACCCCACCTACCCCAATGGTGCTTCAGCAGCAGATTTCTGAGGTCGCAGCAGCCGACACATCTGCGTTTGCCGCCGATGATGCCGAAAAATTCATGCAATTTCTGGATAACCACGGCGTCGACGGTCTACCGGATCTGATGGAGGCCGCGGCGGCATATATGACAAACCACCAAAGCTATTCTGTCTTGTCCCGGCCCGAACTTTTGGACTTGGTAGGCAGCGCGATGGAAGATGACTATACACGCGAAGATGGTCTGCGCGCCTTTGGCGTTTTGTTGCGCGAAGAGATTATCGTCAAGATACGTCGCGGCCAGTTCCTCCTGACCCGAAAATCACGTTTCTTCAGTAGCTGATCAAATACTATCTATTAGATGCCAAAAGCCGCGCCCAATTAGCGCGGCTTTTGCTTTTGAACTGTTAGACTAAGCCCCCTAAGGCGCATCATCGGGCGCAGCGTCAGGATCGGCCTGACCGATCCCACGAAACACCGCCTTGAACGGGAAGGCCCAGATCACACCCAGCGCAATATAGACCAGCAATTCCAACCAGATCGGCGGACGATCAAATAAGCTCATGATGAACCATGCGGTTGCGATGTACGCGGGCAGTCCGACCAACAGAAGCACTAAAGACAGACTGCGACGGGTTTTATAACTCAGGGCCATCAGATCAAATTCTCAATCAACAAAGGGATCGGTTACCAGGATCGTATCTTCTCGCTCTGGTGACGTAGATAATAGTGCGACCGGGCATTGGATCAATTCCTCGATACGCCGCACGTATTTTATGGCCTCACCCGGCAGTTCGGCCCAGCTGCGCGCACCTGCGGTGCTTTCGGTCCAGCCTTTGATCGTCTCATAAATCGGCTTTACACGGGCCTGTAAATCCGCGGCCGTTGGAAGGTAGTCCAACCGCTCTCCATCCAGTTCATAGGCGACACAGATCTTCAGCTCTTCGAACCCGTCCAGCACGTCCAATTTGGTCAGCGCGATGCCAGACATGCCAGAAGTGACACAGGTTTGGCGAACCAATACCGCATCAAACCAGCCACAGCGCCGCTTACGCCCAGTAACGGTGCCAAATTCATGGCCCCGTTCGCCCAGACGTTGGCCAACCTCATCGTGCAATTCCGCAGGGAACGGCCCCTCACCAACACGGGTTGTGTAAGCCTTAACGATGCCCAGCACGAAATCGATAGCGTTTGGCCCCAGGCCAACGCCCGTCGCTGCCTGTCCGGCAATCACGTTCGACGAGGTTACAAATGGATAAGTCCCGAAATCAATATCGAGCAAGGCGCCCTGCGCGCCCTCAAACAAAATCCGTTTTCCAGCCCGGCGCTGATCGTTCAGCACTTTCCAGACCGGTTTGGCATAGGGAAGAACGTCGCCTGCAATTTCACGCAGTCCAACCAGCAGCGCTTCGCGGTCCACAGGCTCCATACCCAAACCGCGGCGCAGCGCATCGTGATGCACCAAGGCGCGGTCCACGCGCAATTGTAATGTCGCCTCATCTGCCAGATCTGCCACCCGGACCGACCGCCTGCCAACCTTGTCCTCATAGGCGGGGCCGATCCCACGGCCGGTGGTGCCTATCTTGGCTACTGAATTCTGGTTTTCGCGCGCGCGGTCCAGCTCGCCGTGGATC
The DNA here is from genome assembly GCA_047623825.1 of Paracoccaceae bacterium. Taxonomy (GTDB): domain Bacteria; phylum Pseudomonadota; class Alphaproteobacteria; order Rhodobacterales; family Rhodobacteraceae; genus JBLHOS01. The sequence continues at coordinate 18,111 of JBLHOS010000017.1, forward strand.
GGCAGGATCAGCGGTGTGTTTTCGGCGATCATCAGATTGTCAGGTGAGATTTCAACGCCCTGACTGCGCAGCAGATCAATCTCTTTGATCAGATGCCACGGGTCCAGAACCACGCCGTTGCCGATAACCGACAGCTTGCCACCGCGCACAATGCCCGAAGGCAGCAGCGACAGCTTGTAGACTTTGCCATCAATAACAAGCGTATGCCCGGCGTTGTGTCCGCCTTGGAACCGCGCGATCACGTCGGCGCGTTCACTGAGCCAGTCGACAATCTTGCCTTTGCCTTCATCGCCCCATTGGGCGCCTACCACTACGACATTGGCCATCGACCGTGATCCTCCTTTAGCTGAACAGCGCTTTGTATAACGGGGGGGATCGGGAGGTGAAACCAATTAATTGGTCCTTGCGCAATTGACGTCTCCGCCCACCCGCCGCGCAATCGCGTTGTCATAGCGACCAGTAACCGTCGGTAGGGCTTGCGGCGGCACAGCACTTTGCCTAAGTAGGCCGCAATCAAAATAGCCAGGCAGTGTGACCCGAAAATGGAAAATGTAGTCCTCGTCATCCATCTGATCTTAGCACTCTGCCTAATTGGCGTTGTTTTGTTACAACGATCTGAAGGGGGCGGTCTTGGGATCGGTGGCGGCGGTGGCGCCATGAGCGGTCGCAGCGGCACCTCGGCTGTTGGCAAATTAACCTGGTTTTTTGCTGTCGCGTTTCTGACCACGTCCATTGCGTTGACAGTTATCGCCGCGCAAAATGCGGCAGGCGGCTCAGTTCTGGACAGCGACGGCGCGTTGCTACCATCCGTCATAACAGACGCTCCGGTACCACCGACACTTGATGGGCTGTTGCCTCCATCTGCGGGCGACGCACCAGCACTGCCGCCCCGCGCGGACTGACGACACCCCTAAAATCTGGGGTTTGAGACGTGACTGATCACATCATCTAGCGGTTAGCTTGCTCTTTGTGGGCGAATCCTGTTATTCTCAAATCCCGTGGTAGACGACATGGGCAGCCCGCGATTCCTTTGCGGCGATCTGCCCCTCACGGGAGACTTTTCACCAGATGGCGCGTTTTATTTTTATTACTGGTGGCGTTGTGTCGTCCCTTGGCAAAGGCCTTGCATCTGCAGCCTTAGGCGCATTGCTTCAAGCGCGCGGTTACTCTGTCAGGTTGCGCAAACTTGACCCATATCTAAACGTCGACCCCGGCACGATGTCACCGTTTGAGCATGGCGAAGTTTTTGTCACCGATGATGGCGCTGAGACAGATCTAGATCTGGGTCATTACGAACGCTTTACCGGTGTGGCTGCGCGTAAAACCGATTCTATCAGCTCTGGCCGGATTTATTCCAACGTGTTGGAGCGTGAACGGCGCGGCGACTATCTGGGCAAGACTATTCAGGTCATTCCGCACGTTACCGACGAGATCAAGAATTTTATCTCAATTGGTGAGAATGAAGTCGACTTCATGCTGTGTGAAATCGGCGGCACCGTCGGCGATATTGAGGGGTTGCCGTTCTTTGAGGCAATCCGCCAGTTCGGCCAAGACAAACCACGCGGCCAATGTGTGTTCATGCATCTAACGCTTTTGCCCTACTTGAAGGCGAGTGGGGAGCTGAAGACCAAACCGACCCAGCACAGCGTTAAAGAACTTCGCTCAATCGGTCTGGCACCTGATATTTTAGTTTGCCGGTCAGAGGGGCCGATCCCAGTCAAGGAACGCGAAAAGTTGGCGCTTTTCTGCAACGTTCGCCCCGAAAGCGTGATTGCTGCTCAAGACCTGAAATCAATTTATGAGGCACCGCTTGCCTATCACCGTGAGGGACTTGATCAGGCTGTTCTGGACGCCTTTCAGATCAGCCCGGCCCCCAAACCCGACCTGCGTCGTTGGGAAGATGTGGCCGACCGGGTCTATAACCCCGAAGGCGAAGTGCGCATTGCGATCGTCGGCAAATACACCCAGCTGGAAGACGCCTATAAATCGATCGCTGAGGCCCTGACCCATGGTGGCATGGCCAACCGCGTGAAGGTCAAAGCCGAATGGATCGACGCTGAGATTTTTGAGCGCGAGGATGCCGCCCCGCATTTGGAACAGTTCCACGCCATTCTGGTTCCCGGCGGTTTTGGCGAACGCGGTACTGAGGGTAAGATCAAGGCGGCCGAATTCGCCCGGACCCGCAAGGTCCCCTATCTGGGGATCTGTCTGGGCATGCAAATGGCCGTAATCGAAGCGGCACGCCATTTAGCTGATATGAGTGATGCGGGGTCCGAAGAATTTGACCATGAGGCCGGTAAAAAACGTTTTACGCCCGTGGTTTATCACCTGAAAGAGTGGGTGCAGGGCAATCATAAGATTGAGCGAAAGCTTGGCGATAACAAAGGTGGCACGATGCGCCTTGGTTCCTATAATGCCACTCTTGCCAAAGGGTCCCACGTGGCCAAGATTTATGGTGGCACTACCATCGAGGAACGTCATCGCCACCGCTATGAAGTAGATATTAAATACCGCGATGCACTGGAAAAGCACGGCTTGATCTTCTCAGGGATGTCCCCTGATGGACGCCTTCCTGAGATTGTCGAGGTCAAGGATCATCCATGGTTCATCGGTGTTCAGTTCCACCCAGAGCTGAAATCAAAGCCGTTTGATCCGCACCCGCTGTTCAAGGACTTTGTCCGTGCCGCCAAGGAAAACTCCAGACTGGTCTGACACGTCCGTTCTACACATAAGATGTGTCCATCGACAGGCCGTTTGCCGGCAACCCTCTGGCTATCCTAGAGGCGGCAGACGGCCTCAACACCGATCAGACCCAGCCCCGTGCGCTGAGATTAAATCTATCTGCGACGATCTTTGTTCATACCCCGGCCGGATCCTTCCGCTGGATCTGTCACTGTAATTCTGGTCGTACATTTTCTTGCATCAGGCCTGCTGATGAATGGCAAACCCGATCTGCACCTGTGCCAAAGCATAGAGATGGCGCGTAAATCTGATCCTCTGGGCTTGGCCACCGATGTGGCAGTTGTTCAGATCACCACTATGCGCATCGCAGACACCAGTGTTGCCATTTCATCCGGGATGATCACGCCTTTTGATGAGTGCCTATGCCGATTTGTCGATGCGTCGGCTGGTGTCGCACTCGATAATGGGGAGCAGCAGGTCGTTTTGCCCTTTCAACTGCAAAATCCAGCAATATATTGTACATATGTTTGCTGACCTATTAAAACGACTTATAGCACCCGAACCGGCGGACCTGCCGGAGCCGGATGCCCGCCTCGCCCTTAGTGCATTGTTGGTCCGTGTGGCCCGCTCTGATGGTGATTATGCAGTGCCTGAAATGGACCGGATCGACCGCTTGATCATGCAGCGCTACGAACTTGGCCCGATTGAGGCAACCACCCTGCGGCGAAATGCTGAAACCCTTGAGGGGGAGGCCCCTGATACCGTGCGCTTCACCCGTGCGATCAAGGATGCAGTTCCTTACGAGGAACGCGCTGGCGTGATAGAGGCGCTTTGGTCCGTGGTCTTGGCTGACGGTGTGCGCGACCATGAAGAGGATGCGCAGATGCGTCTTCTGGCCGATCTACTGGGCGTGAATGACCGCGACAGTGCGCATGCCCGCCACCGGGTAGAGGAAAAAGACTGACCATCGCATCATGATTGCCGCCCTTCCCATGTATGACCGAATTGAGCTGCGCGAGGCGACGGATGCATTTTGGGCTTTGATACGACACTCACTGTTAGACCAACAGATTGACGCGCCTACATCCTTGACGCGGGATGTAGATCCTTGGTCGATCTGGACCGATCCCAGACTTATTTTTGCACAGACTTGTGGCCTACCATACCGCGCACGATTGCACGGCAAAGTCACTTTGTTGGGCACGCCCGACTATGGGTTGCCCGGCTGCCCAGCTGGTTACTACAACAGCGTTCTGGTCGTGAATGCCCACGCGCCTGAGCGTCCGATTGCTGAGGTTTTACGCGGTCGGCTTGCAATAAACGAGGGGTTGAGCCAGTCGGGCTGGGCCGCGATCCATGCCTTTGCCGCCGATCTTGGTATTGCGCTGACACCAGCCCTGAAAACAGGGGCACACGTTCTGTCGGCCCGCGCTGTCGCCCAAGGGCAAGCCGATCTTGCCGCGATCGACGCGCTTAGCTGGCACTACATCCAGCGGTTTGATCCAATGATCGCCGAAAACCTACGTGAGGTTGCGCGCACCAACCCCACACCGGCCCTGCCCTACATCACCGCAAAATCAATTGATCGGGCCGCAATATTGCAGGCCCTAAACCTCGCGATTACAAAACTTGCACCAAGATACCGCGATGATCTACAGCTCAACGCCGCGATTGCGATCCCTGCCGAAGCCTATCTAGCGATCCCCAATCCGCCCAAGGTCTAAGCATTGGCCCATTAATTTGGCTGGTATTGAGGGCTTCCCTGATTGAAATGGACATTTGCGCGTTGCAATCGCCCCACTTTTGGGCACAAGTCGGCGGGTTCCTAATAAAGCGGCCAGTCGTGACCAACCCAAGACCCCCTGTTATCGAAATGACCGGCCTGCACAAAAGCTATGGTGCGCTTGACGTCCTGCGGGGTGTTGATCTGCGGGCAAATGCGGGCGATGTGGTCTCGCTCATAGGCTCCTCTGGTTCCGGAAAATCGACACTTCTGCGCTGTGCAAATCTGTTGGAGGACAGCCAACGAGGCGAGATATTATTTGAGGGAGAGGCCGTGCACTGGCGCGGCACCGGCATTCATCGCCATCCCGCTGATCCCAAGCAAGTGCTGCGGATCCGCACGAACCTGTCGATGGTGTTTCAGCAGTTCAATCTATGGGCACATATGTCGGTCTTGCAAAACGTGATGGAGGCGCCCGTTACCGTGCTGGGCGAAGATCCGGGCGCGGTTGAAGAACGCGCCCGCGACCTGTTGGACAAAGTCGGCATTGTTGAAAAATGCGATGCCTATCCGGCGCAACTTTCAGGTGGCCAGCAACAGCGCGCAGCGATCGCGCGTGCCTTGGCGATGAACCCGCGCGCCTTGTTATTTGATGAGCCAACTTCCGCGCTTGACCCAGAGCTTGAGCAGGAGGTCGTAAAAGTCATCAAAGCCTTAGCCGCCGAAGGGCGGACCATGCTTTTGGTCACACATGATATGCGGTTGGCCCGCGATCTGTCTGACCATGTCGTGTTCTTGCATCAAGGCAAGATCGAAGAAGAGGGGCCACCAGATCAGCTGTTTGGCGCGCCTAAAACTGACCGACTGCGTCAATTTCTCAGCGCATCAGCGCCAGATTGACACAACCACTTTTCACCTGGGAGTATCACATTGAAAAAACTTATCTTATCCTCCGCCATCCTAGCGATGACTGCTGGCGTTGCCCTAGCCGATAGCCATTCTGTTGTCCGTATGGGCACTGAAGGCGCCTACCCTCCATACAACTTCATCAACGACAGCGGCGAAGTTGACGGGTTTGAACGCGTTCTTGGCGATGAGCTGTGCGCACGCGCCGGACTGACCTGTGTCTGGGTCACCAACGAATGGGACAGCATCATCCCGAACCTGACATCCGGCAACTACGACACAATCATGGCTGGCATGTCGATCACAGATGAACGCGACGAAGTCATCGATTTCACGCAAAACTACATCCCACCAGCGGATTCTGCATTCGTCGCACTTTCTGATGATGCAGATCTGGAAGGCGGCGTGATCGCAGCCCAGACCAACACTATTCAGGCAGGTTATATCGCACAAACCGGCGCCATACTGCTGGAGTTTGCGACACCCGATGAAACCGTTGCAGCCGTTCGCAATGGCGAAGCGGACGCCGTCTTTGCAGACAAAGATTTCCTTGCACCGATCCAGAACGAAGATCCAGATCTGATGTTTGTCGGCGACGACGTTCAATTGGGCGGCGGCCTTGGCATGGGTATCCGTGAAACCGATACTGAGCTGCGTGACGCATTCGATGCGGCGATCACTTCGATGAAAGAAGACGGCACCTTGAATGCGCTGATCATCGAATGGTTCGGCGAAGAAGCGGCCACTTACTAAGACATTTCTTACACCGCGCCTGAGAAATCGGGCGCGGTGTTCGTGCCTGCGCGCGGATCCACCCCGAGCTCGCATGTGATCTACAAAGGCCCCACACCCCATGTTCAGCTTCTGCTCTGATCCAGATAGTCTTGCGAACCTTCGTTGGTTTAGCTGCTATTTGACCAATGGAGTGCATTTGCGATTTTACTCCAGTTTTTTCACCGTTTTGCTGTTGTTGGCGATCACGGCACCCATCGCTTTGGCGTTCGGGTTTATTGGCGCTACGGCCACACGCTCACACATTGCACCTATTCGCTGGACCGGAAAAATCTACACCGCGATGGTGCGCGGCGTCCCGGACATCGCGTTTTTTCTGTTTTTCGTCATTGCCTTGGACCAAGGCTTGGAATGGGTTTGGCATCAGGTGCAATGCCCTGAATGGATACCCCCGATCCGTCAGGGCGCGAACTTCATTGTCTGCGCAGACGCAAAAATTCCGCAAAACAACTCTCCGCAATGGATGCATGAGGCCTATAATTTCGCAATCGCGATCTTCACTTTTGCCATCGTCTTTGGGGCGTTCGCGGCCAACGTTCTTTTTGGTGCCATGCGCGCGGTTCCACGCTCCCAACAAGAGACAGCCGAGGCATATGGTATGACCCGGCGTCAAACATTCTGGCGGATTGTTGTGCCGCAAATGTGGATTTTTGCGTTGCCCGGCCTGTCGAACCTTTGGATGATCCTGATCAAAGCGACGCCGCTGTTATTCCTGCTGGGCGTCGAAGATATCGTTTATTGGGCTCGTGAGCTTGGCGGCTCTCGCACCTCCACCTACACCTATCCGCATCCTGATTGGCGACTTTGGTATTTTATGGGTTTGCTAGTGTTCTACCTGTCTATGACGCGTATAAGTGAGGTCGTTTTGAACCGGCTGACCATTCGACTGTCTCGCGGTCAGGCCACCATGGCCGGCGAAGCACAGCGAAAGGCCACAGCATGAGCTGTTGGCAAACTATTCAGGACTACGGCCTGCGCTCACTTGGCTACGGTGAGAGATTACTGCCACGCGCTGACATCACATTATGTGAACAGGTGACATTGATCGGCTCCGGCATGATCTGGAACATTTATTTTGGCTTGCTGGCCCTGATCACCGGTTTCTTTTTCGCCGTGGCATTGGCTGTAGCGAAAAATGCAGATACCCGCTGGCTGCGCAAACCAGCGGAATGGTTTATCTTTTTGCTGCGCGGCTCACCCCTTTTTATCCAGTTTTTCCTAGCATATGAGCTGTTCGTGATGCTGCCCCGGCTGGGGATCGACATCAATCTGGGCTTCGCCGAAATTACCGCTGAAACGCGCTGGTTGGCGCGCGCATGGCTGGGGGCGCTGATTGTGCTGTTTCTCAACACGTCCGCCTATTCAGCTGAGATTTTTTATGGGGCGCTGCGCAATGTCCCAAAGGGTGATCTAGAGGCCGCAGACGCCTATGGCATGACCGGTTGGAAACGCTTTCGCCGAGTGGTTTATCCAACAATGCTGCGCCTCGCGTGGCCATCTTATACCAATGAGGCGATTTTCCTATTCCACGCTACAACACTAGTCTATTTCTCAGGCTTTCCAGCGTTTCAGCAAAAGGGTGACGCGCTTTATTATGCACAATATTTTGCCGACCGAACGTTCAACCCGTTTGTGCCTTACCCGATCGTGGCGCTTTATTTCGTGCTGGTGACTTTGTGCATCATCTCGGTGTTCGGCCTGATCAACCGGCGGCTGAACCGTCACTTGCCCCAAGAAGCCCACCCAAAGTTGAAGCTTCGGCCACAGTTAATCCGATGAAAGCCGCGAATGTTCGATTGCTTGTGGCCGACCTGAACGGTCAGGCACGTGGAAAACGGATTGTCGGAAAAGCCGCGCAAACCGCGCTGATCAATGGCTCAAAATTGCCGAAATCGGCGCTGAACCTCGATATTCGGGGCGATGACATTGAGAGTACCCGCTCAGTTTTTGCGACCGGCGACGCCGACGGGCAACTGCGCCCCACGGGGCGCGGCCCGCTGCCGTGTCCATGGCTCGACAGTGACGCAATTTTGCAACCGTGCTGGATGTTTGAACCGGCGGGTGACATTTTCGAGGGCGACCCACGCCATGCTTTAAACGCCGTCGTATCGCGCCTACCCGGAACAGCAATGGTTGCGACAGAGGTTGAATTCTTCTTGCTTGATCTGGACGGGATCCGCCCGCCGCCCGCGCCGATCGGTGGGCTGTCATCACCTTATGCCGACACGTTGGCCATGTCGCGCCTCGACGCGTTTGAGCCGTTCTTTGCAGATGTCCAAACCGGGGCAGAGGCGATGGGTCTGGAATTGGAAACCTTTACCGCTGAGGCCGCACCCGGCCAGTTTGAGATCACGCTAAGCCCGCAGGAGGCGATGCGCGCTGCCGATGACTGCTGGCTGACCAAATTGCTGATCCAAGGCATGGCGCGTAAACACGGGTTTGCCGCCAGTTTTGCCGCGAAACCCTATGTCGATCATTCAGGAAGCGGGCTGCATATGCATTGCTCGATGCTGGGATCCGATGGCCAAAACCTGTTTGACAGCCGCAATCCTAATGGGACCGAGGCGTTGCACCACGCCATCGGCGGATGCCTTGCCGCCCTGCCTGCCAGCATGCTGATTTTCGCGCCTCATGCCCTAAGTTATGCGCGATTAGCACCCGGCGCCCATGCACCCACAGGCGTCACATGGGGCAATGACAACCGCACAGTAGCCCTTCGGATCCCGGCCAGCGGGCCTGCGGCACGGCGGCTGGAACATCGCGTGGCAGGCGGTGATGCAAATCCATATCTGATGATCGCCGTCATTCTGGGCGCGATGCATCTTGGCCTAAGTCAATCTGTCGATCCGGGGGATGCGACTAAGGGGAACGCATATGATCAAGATGCGCCACAATTGCCCACGACATGGCCCGAGGCCCTACAAAACTTTGTTGACAGCACGCTAATCCCGCAGATCTTTTCCCCAAAATTGATCGCAAACTTCTTGGCCATGAAACGGCAAGACCAACGGCTTACTTCCGAAATGGATGAGGCCGCGCTGCGTCTGCTCTATCTCGACAAGACCTAACTTGGAGCATAGGGTCGGCCCATGAAAATCGGTATATTGATATGCGGCCACTTGGCCGAAGAGATTGAGGCAACTCATGGCGATTACGGTCAGTTGTATGCCCGTATGTTGGGTGATGCAGACTTTGAATGCGTTGTGTTTGCGGTCGTCGATATGGAGTTTCCAACCTCATTGGCTGAGGCTGATGGCTGGCTCATCACCGGCTCACGGCACGGCGCCTATGAGGACCTGCCTTGGATAGCGCTACTGGAAAACTTGATCCGCCAAATCCATGACGCCGGCCAACCACTTGTTGGCATCTGCTTTGGTCATCAGATCATTGCTAAGGCCTTGGGCGGCACCGTCGAGAAGTTCGTCGATGGTTGGGCCGTGGGTCAGCACATCTACCAACTGGGCGAACAGAAGATCGTAGCGAACGCCTGGCATCAAGATCAGGTTACGCAGGTTCCCGCAGGCGCACATGTCCTAGGTTCTTCTGCATTTTGCAACAACGCGGTCATCGCCTATGGAGACAAGATCCTGACCGTGCAGGCGCATCCGGAATTCGGGTCGGCGATTGTGGCGGACTTGATAAAATATCGCGGCGCGGGCGTGCCAGATCCCTTGTTGAAACACGCCCAAAGCAAATTGTCTGCAGATAACGACAACGCTGTACTCATCGAAATGTTGGCCACAACTCTGAAAAAAGGTGCCTCGTGACATCACTCATAGATCGCTTGCCTCAGGTCGCCCAAAACTACCTCGAAGGGCATTTTTTGGATGAGGTTGAATGCATCGTCTCGGACCTCGCAGGTGTTGCGCGGGGCAAGGCAATGCCCGGCACGAAATTTGCCCGACAAACCCATTTCTATCTGCCAAATTCAATCTTTTTTCAGACGATTACAGGTGACTGGGCAGAGGCGTCGACCGATGGCTTTACCGAACCTGATATGATCCTGACACCCGATTATGACACGGCAACGCCCGCGCCTTGGACGGCTGATTGGACATTGCAGGTCATCCACGACGTCGCAGACCAATCCGGAGTCCCGGTTCCATTTTCACCGCGAAATGTTCTGAAGCGTGTCGTGCAATTGTATAATGATCGCGGTTGGGCCCCGATTGTGGCCCCCGAGATGGAATTCTTTTTGGTCGCGCGCAATGTCGATCCAGCAGTCCCGATTGAGCCACCAATGGGGCGGTCAGGGCGGCGTGCCGCGGCCCGTCAGGCCTATTCAATGTCGGCAGTCGACGAATATGGTCCTGTCATCGACGATATTTATGACTTTGCCCAGGCCCAAGGGTTTGAGATCGACGGCATCACCCAAGAAGGCGGTGCAGGCCAGATTGAGATCAACCTGCGCCACGGTGACCCGGTCAAACTGGCCGATGAGATTTTCTACTTCAAACGCCTGATCCGAGAGGCGGCATTGCGCCACGATTGCTATGCAACCTTCATGGCCAAACCGATTGAGGGGGAGCCGGGAAGTGCGATGCATATCCACCATTCGGTGACGGACCTGAAAACTGGCCAAAACATCTTTTCTGCGGATGACGGCTCTGAGACGCCAGAATTTATGCATTTTATCAGTGGCTTACAGAGACATTTACCATCCGCGATTGCGGTTCTGGCACCATATGTGAACAGCTACCGGCGCTATGTTCCCGATTTCGCCGCCCCTATCAATCTTGAATGGGGCCGCGATAACCGTACCACGGGCATCCGTATCCCCATCTCTGATACGGCTAGTCGCCGGGTTGAGAACCGTCTGGCGGGCATGGATTGCAACCCCTATCTTGGGATCGCGGCCTCACTTGCCTGTGGGTATCTTGGTCTGGTTGAGCAAGAGCAACCGCTCGCGCAGTTCATGGGCGACGCCTATACCAGCGATGAGGACATCCCCCGCGATCTGGGTCGCGCATTGGAGATCTTCGAGGCCAACACGGCCCTGCAAGAGGTGCTGCATCCAGAGTTTTGCCGGGTCTACAAGATTGTCAAAGAACTGGAATACAAAGAGTTCCTGCAAGTGATTTCGCCATGGGAGCGTGAGCATCTATTGCTAAGTGTCTAAGCGGTGGAGGGGTCATGGACCTGCTGACAACTAACGATCAACCCGGGTGTTATCCGGCCAGTTTTTACGCGGCCACGACGCCCCAATTGCCGGTTCAGCCGCCCTTGTACGGGGCCAAGCGTATCGATGTCTGTGTCATTGGCGCAGGCTTTACTGGTCTGTCCGCTGCCCTGCACCTTGCACGGGCCGGGCGCAGTGTCGTCATCCTAGAGGCACAGCGCATCGGCTTTGGCGCGTCCGGACGAAATGGTGGCCAGCTTGGCACCGGGCAACGCGTTGATCAGCGAACCTTGGAAAAGACGGTTGGGCGCGATGATGCGCGGCATCTGTGGAATATCGCACTGGAAAGCATTGATCTGGTTAGGGACCTGGTTGCGCAATCGGGTGTTGATTGCGACCTGCAATCTGGGGTCTTGCAGGCCGATTGGGGCGCAAGGGATGCCGCTAGCCATCGAGCCTATGCGGACCACCTTAGCCGTTATTATAATTACGATAAAACTCAGGTCTTTGACAAAAACTCGATACAGGATGTTATCCACAGCCCGGTTTACGCTGGCGGTGTCCTCGATCATGGGGGTGCACATTTGCAACCTCTGGCCTATGCGCTTGGTCTGGCTAAATTAGCGCAAGGTGCCGGTGTTGAGATCTACGAGCGCTCAAGAGTTACCCACATTGAGGATGCCACTCAGCTGGTTGTAAAAACAGCAGACGGTGAAATCTATCCACAAGAAATCGTGCTGGCGTGCAACGGCTATCTTGGTGGGCTTTATCCACAGGTCGCCGCTCATGTCATGCCCATCAACAATTTCATTATTGCAACTGAACCGCTGGACCCGGGCCACGCGCTGCACAAACGTATTGCCGTCGCCGATAGCAGGTTTGTTGTGAACTATTACCGCACCACGCCGGACAACCGTTTGCTGTTTGGCGGCGGCGAAAGTTACGGCTACCGCTTTCCCAAAGATATTGCGGCGCTGGTGCGCAAACCCTTGGCCGAAACCTTTCCGCATCTGGCGGATGTCGCGATCACCCATGCCTGGGGTGGAACCTTGGCCATCACCATGAACCGCATGCCATATTTCGCCAAACCATCAGCCAGGATCTATTCTGCCTCTGGCTATTCGGGACATGGTGTGGCGATGGCGACGCTGGCTGGAAAGATCATCGCAGAAGCAGTTCGCGGCACCCAAGATCGCTTTGATATCATGGCGCGGTGCCCGACCCCGGCATTTCCCGGTGGAGTGGCTCTACGCTCACCGCTGCTGGTGGCTGCGATGACATGGTACAGCCTGCGCGATAAGCTGGGGCTATAACGCAATCCAAACCAATCAATACTGGAAATTGGCATGGCCCTAGTGTAAAGCTTTTTGAAATAGAACATTTCAAAAAGGTGAAACTATGTCGAGCGCACCAAATGTTTATAATGCCGAACCAATCCCGGACGCAGCCCGCGCTGAGATCGACCGCCTTTTGCAATCTGGTGACTTGTTTCGCTACACCGCAGCGCAAGATGCGCCCGTAGCCCTGCTAGAGCAAGAATTTGCTCAACTGATGGGTACAAAGTACGCGCTGGCGGTCTCGTCGTGCTCAGCCGCTTTGTTCTTGTCGCTCTGCGCCCTTGGCCTTAGCCGCAACGCCAAGGTTTTGATCCCGGCCTTTACATTTGCAGCAGTTCCATCAGCCGTCGTGCACGCCAACTGCGTGCCCGTTCTGGTGGATGTTGCCGATAATTACCGCATCGACATGGCGGATTTTGAGGCGAAACTGACCGACGACATCGAGGCGGTGCTTATCAGCCACATGCGCGGCCATACATCTGACATGGATGCGATCATGGCTCTGTGCGATGCCGCCAACATCCCGGTAGTCGAGGATGCGGCCCATTCGCTTGGCACGCTTTGGAATGGCAAGAAGATCGGGACATTGGGCCGCGTCGGATGCTTTTCATTCCAGTCCTATAAGCTGGTGAACGCTGGCGAAGGCGGCATTTTGGTAACGGATGACGCCGATCTGGTTGCCCGCGCGGTCATCATGTCCGGCGCGTATGAGCATAACTGGAAAAAGCACGATGTCCTCCATGAGGCATTCGCCCGCTGGCAGAACGAACTGCCGCTGTATAATTTGCGCATGCAGAACCTGTCTGCGGCCGTTATTCGCCCTCAGCTGCCAGAAGTTGCCCGCCGTGTCGCAGATGGCCGCCGCAATCACGACTATGTCGCTGACCAATTGAACACGTCGCCTTGGCTGACCGTGCCAGACGCCCTGCCACCAGAGGTACGCGCGCCGGACTCTATCCAGTTCAACCTCGACGGGTTTGCCCATGACGCAGACGTGCGTGCCTTTGCGGCCGCCGCCGAGACACGTGGTGTCAAAGTTCAGGTCTTTGGGCTGTCATCGGACAATGCGCGGGCATTCTGGAACTGGAAGTTTCTGGGTGACACGCCAGATTTGCCACAAACCCGCGCGATGTTGATGCGTGCCTGTGACGTTCGCCTGCCTGCGCGGTTAACAACGACAGAGCTCGATTATATCGCGGATGCCCTGATCCGCTCCGCCGACGAAGTCATGGGTGAAGCGCGCGCCTACGGCACCTGACTGGGCCCATGTTAAACGTGTAATCTAACCCCGCTGTGCCCCAACGCTGGCGGGGTTTTTCTTTGTCCTGTGCTGATCGGTTGGCCATGGACGGCGCCTCAGCAGGTTGCTAGCGTCCCTCTCAACATTCCAAGGAGACAGCGATGCAAGATCATGCCCCAAACAGCTGGGAAGCCAGGGCCGAGGCCCATTCGCTTTATGGCTTTACCGATCTGCCTACCATTGCGGACCGGGGCACAATCGTTCTGACCCATGGTCAGGGGCCATATGTTTTTGATACCCATGGCCGCAAATATCTGGACAGTAATTCAGGCCTTTGGAATATGGTCGCGGGCTTTGACAACAAAGAATTGGCTGAGGCCGCCAAGGCGCAATATGATCGCTTTCCGGGATATCACTCGTTCTTCGGCCGAATGTCTGACCAGACGGTTGAGCTGTCAGAAACCCTGATCAAAGTCTCACCCTTTGAACGTGGAAAAGTTTTCTACACCAATTCAGGGTCTGAGGCGAACGACACCATGGTCAAGATGCTGTGGTTTTTGGCCCGTAGCGAGGGCCGCCCACAGGCGCGAAAGATCCTGACCCGCAGGAACGCATACCACGGCGTGACAATCGTTTCGGCCTCAATGACGGCGAAACCCTACAATGAGGTGTTCGGCCTGCCACTAGATGGCTTTATCCATCTGACCTGCCCGCATTTTTGGCGTGAAGGTCAAGCGGGTGAAACCGAGGCCCAATTTACCATCCGCTTGGCCGCTGAGCTTGACGAGGTGATCCTGCGCGAAGGTCCCGATACATTCGGCGCCTTCTTTGCCGAGCCTGTTTTGGGTGCCGGCGGTGTCATCCCCCCCCCTGTCGGGTATTTTCAGGCAATCAGCAAAGTCCTAAAGCGCCATGGCATTCCGTTGATCTCAGATGAGGTAATCTGCGGATTTGGCCGCACCGGTGAGGCGTGGGGCTGCGAAACCTATGATTTCATGCCTGACGCGATCATCAGTTCAAAGAACCTGACCGCGGGGTATTTCCCAATGGGTGCCGTTATCCTAGGGCCAGAGCTGACAGATCGTATGCAAAATGCAATCGATGAGATTGAAGAATTTCCGCACGGGTTTACCGCGTCAGGCCATCCTGTCGGTTGCGCCATTGCGTTGAAATCAATTGATCTTATCTTGAATGGCGGGCTGATGCAGCAGGTCCGCGACGGCGCGCCCCGGATGCAAGCGGGCTTGGCTGAGATCGCCAAACACACAAACATCGGGGAGCTGCGCGGCGTAGGCTACATGTGGGCACTGGAGGCTGTGCGCGATAAGGACAGCAAAACACCGTTTGAGGGCAATCTGTCGGTGAGTGAGCGGATTGCCAACACCTGCACTGATCACGGGCTGATCTGCAGACCGCTTGGGCAGTCCATCGTTCTCTGCCCGCCCTTCATTCTAAGTGACGCTGAGATGGACGAGATGTTTGAAAAACTTCAGGCAGCGCTTAACAAGGTCTTTGCCGAATTGGCCTAAAGCTTTGAAAGCTTGCTTTGTAGCTCTGCCAGTTGGCGTCTGATTTCGGCCAACTCGCTCTCGGCCTCTTTCGTGGCCGCAGGCGCATTGTCGGCACTTGGCGCGCTCCATTGGCCACCGATCCCACCGGTCATTGCCTTCATGAACGCCTCTTGCTGCGCGCGCATTGCCTCAAACCCCGGCATTGCCGCCAGCGGGTTCATTACCGATATATTCTCGACGATTTTGGACTGGCCATCGCGCAGCATATCAAACGACACTGCCAGAAAATCCGGGACCACAGATTTCGACTGGCCAGAATAGCTGCGCACCAAATCCATTAGCACAGCGATCGGCAGTACACTTTCACCGCGGCTTTCATGTTCTGCAATGATTTGAAGAAGATACTGGCGGGTCAGTTCGTCACCAGATTTCAGATCGACTATTTTGATTTCGCGGCCATCGCGGATAAAGCCGGCGATATCTTCCAAAGTCACGTAGTCCGAGGTCTCTGTATTATACAGCCTGCGGCTCGCATATCGCTTAATCAAAAGCGGCGCGGTTGTTTTTGTCATGGTGACCCTCCGTATTCCTGCATTGCAGCAAAATTGAGCCTACGCCCCTGATCTGGAAAAGCAATCGCTCAATCCCGATGAGTTTCAACGCCAAAACTCAAAAGGACGGACCACTAATGGCCCGTCCTCTCTGGTTCATGCCTGCGGGGAGGGCGCCGACACGAAAGACTTCTTAAAAAATATCGCTTATTTGGTCGAAACTTTTTTCGCAGCAGTTGTCACGTCAGCAGTCGCTTTTTTGACAGCAGCAGATGCTTCTTCAGAAACTTCTTTGCCAGCAGCCATCATCAGTTCAACAGTTTCCATCTGAACTTTTTTGGCGATCTCAGCGAAAGAAGCCAACGACTCAGCAGCCATTTCGGCTTGAGCGGAAGCGAAATTGGTCATCGCTTTGGTGTAATCTGTTGGCTCGTCTTTAACAGCAGATACATCAGACAGCTTCGCGATGGTGTCTTTGGTCCACTTGGAAGAAATCTCTGTGGATTTCTCAGCAGCTTCTAGCGCAACTTTCGAGAATTTCTCACTCATTGCAGCTTGGCCTTTGAAGGCGTCGGTTACTGCGGACATGTCCATTGGGAAAGAAGCCATCATGTCGCTCATCTGTTTTGTAAAATCTGTAGTTGTCATTTTTATTCTCCTGAGATCCCCACCTCGGGGCTCCTGTGTATGCAGAGAATATGCATGCTGCAGTGCAGAAAATCAAGCTTTTATTCTGCGCTGCAGCATAAATTTTTTCGCGAATACTTTCAGTCGTTTGTCCGGACCAAAACGTAGGTTCCGGGGGCTGACGTCAGGATTTCATAATCCGAATCGCCGGGAATTCGGGCTGGAACCTGTGCACCGGACCGCTTTTTCAGCCAGCCTTCCCAGCGAGGCCACCATGATCCCGCGTTGAAATCAGCCTCTTTCATCCAGCTATCGGCGTCGGGTGCCATGGTTGGGTTTGAATAGTGACCGTATTTCTTCTTGGACGGTGGATTTACAATTCCTGCGATATGACCGGACTCTGACAGGATAAACGTCTTGTTCTGACTGCCCATCTGCCCAAAGCCCTCATAACTGGCCTTCCACGCGGCGATATGGTCCGTCTCACAAGCGATGGCACAAACGGGAATGGTGACATCCTTCAGACGCATGGTTTCGCCAAGGATATCGATACCGTCATGCGCCAGCTTGTTGCCTTGGCACAGATCGCGCAAATACTGCACCACCATTGCACCCGCCAAATTGGTGCTGTCGCCATTCCAATACAGCAGGTCGAACGCAGGCGGCGCCTCACCCATCATGTAACTGCGCACCGCCGGAGTGTAGATCAGGTCATTCGAGCGCAAATAGCTGAACGTTCGCGACATGAAGTATGAGTTGAGGACACCCTTTTCATTAACTGCCCGCTCAATCGCATCGACGAAATCATCGCTCAGAAAGACACCAAATTCACCTTGGTCCTCAAAATCGGTCATCGTTGTAAAGAACGTCGCCGACTTGATCGACGTATCACGACGCTTTTTCATCAGGCCCAACGTAATGCTCAAAGTTGTACCCGCAACGCAGTAACCAACCGCATTAACCTGCTTTTCGCCAGTGATCTCCTTGGCAACACGCACGGCCTCCAGATACCCCTCTTCAATGTAGGTATCGAGACTGACATCGGCGTAAGACCCATCGGGATTGGCCCAACTAATCATGAACAATGTATAGCCCTGATCAACGATCCATTTGACCAGACTATTTTGGGCCTTGAGGTCCAGAATGTAGAATTTGTTGATCCACGGCGGGAAGATCAGCAGGGGCGTGCGGTACACAGTTTCTGTCGTCGGTGCATATTGAATCAATTCAAACATCCGATTGCGAAACACAACTGAACCTTCGGTCGTGCCAAGATTTTCGCCGACCGTAAAGGCGTTAGGGTCAGCCAGCGTCGGCAGCAGTTCGCCCTTATGCTCCTCAATATCCTTGACCAGATTCTCCAGCCCGTCGACCAGGCTCTGCCCATCGGTGGCGGCGGCGCGCTCTAACGCGTCAGGATTGGTCGCCAGATAATTCGTTGGTGCAAAAAGGTCGATAATTTGGCGCGAAAAGAACTCAGCGCGCTTCTTATCCGCAGGAGATAATCCCTCCAGATCAGCCACTGCCGCTTCAATTACTTCTGAGGACGCTTGATATTGCTGTTTGACGAACCTGAAATAAGGATGGGTTTGCCACATCGGATTGGAAAATCGCCGGTCCTTGTACGTATCCTCTTGCGGAGATTGTGGATCTTCGCTGTTAACTGATTGCTGCGCCTCGATGAAATGTGTCAGCGTTTTGCCCCAATAGGCAACCTGTTGTTCCATCAACTTGGATGGATTGGCCATCATTTCGTTGAGATACGCCGTTCCCGCTTTCATATAAAGGTCATTGCCGGGCCCCTGAAGGCCAGCGTCTGACGCTTCCTTCTGACCAAGGGCTGCCACCAACCTCTTACTCAGGGCGTCCAGCCTTTCCATATTGGCGTTTAGTCGTTCAAGGTTGTCCCCAATGGCATCGCCATCCCCGTCTTTGCTTTGTGTCATACCTTGATTTTAACCCCCATATGCTGCATGTGCATTGTAGCGATGCCAGGGTGAGGCGGCAAAGCGTCGAAATGATCTGGTTGAAACGATAACCCGGATCGCGCCGTTTTAGGAGAGAGCATAATGAAGTACCTCATCAAATACGATTTAATCGAGTCGATGCGCATCACCAATCAGTTGATGGGTTCCTCCGTCCGCGCGATGTTTTCATACCCTCAACTGGGTTTAGTCGCAAACCCGATGTTCCAGATGGCCGCCGCCTGGGGCGAGGTTACGGAGCGCAGCTTTGCACGAATGGTCGTAAAACCCGACTGGAATATTCAATCGATCCCATCATCAGATGATGGCCGCGATCACGTTGTTGAAATTGAAACCGTTCTGGAACGCCCATTTGGCGATCTGATCCGCTTTAAGGTTGCCGGGCGCAAACCAACGGGCCGCAAGGTCTTGCTGGTCGCGCCCATGTCCGGTCACTACGCAACCTTGCTACGCTCCACCGTAATTAGCCTGTTGCCTGATTGTGATGTCTACATCACCGATTGGCACAATGCGCGCGACATTCCAGTATCAGCCGGTAAGTTCGACGTCGAAGATTACACGCTCTACCTAGTTGATTTTATGCGTGAGATGGGCCCAGACACTCATGTGATCGCAGTTTGCCAGCCTGCCCCATTGGCACTGGCTGCTACGGCCTATCTGGCCGAAGATGATCCGGAGGCGCAGCCCCGATCCCTGACACTGATCGGAGGCCCGATCGATCCTGAGGCAGCCCCCACCGACGTCACCGATTTTGGTGACCGCGTGACAATGGACCAGTTGGAGAGTCACGTGCTGCAACGCGTTGGCCTTAAGCACGCAGGCGCAGGTCGTATGGTCTATCCAGGCCTACAGCAGCTGTCGTCCTTCATTGCGATGAATGCTGAAAAACACACCAAAGCGTTCACAAACCAGATCATGGCGGTCGCCAAGGGCGAAGCAGGCGATCACGACAAGCACAACAAGTTCTATGATGAATATCTGGCAGTCATGGACATGACGGCTGAGTTCTATCTGTCGACGGTTGAGCGGATCTTTAAGAACTGTGAGATCGCTAAGAACAAATTCACCGTGAACGGTAAAGCCATCGACATCGGCAAGATCACCACCGTCGCGGTGAAAACCGTCGAGGGTGGCAAAGACGACATCTCAGCTCCCGGGCAATGTGTAGCGGCCCTGGCTCTTTGCACTGGTTTACCTGATGACAAAAAGGCCAGCTATATAGAGCCAGAAGCCGGTCACTACGGTATTTTTGCAGGCAAAAGCTGGCGTACGAATATTCGGCCTTTGGTGCTCGATTTTATCGATGCAAACAGTGACACACCGAAACAGCCGGCCAAGATGGCGGCAGTTGGTTAAGGGCCACAGCCCTAAATCAAGTCGCCGCCAACCACTCTTCCAACGCTTTGATCGTAGGCCCAGGCGCCTCTAGCGTTGGAAGGTGACCCGCCCCCGGAATGACCCGCAAAACCGCCCCCGGGATCAATCCAGCCATAAATTCGTGCCGTCTAAGCGGGCAAATCGCATCATGCTCTCCGCACAGCACCAGTGTTGGAACAGACACGCGCCGCAATGTGCCCTGTTGATCGGGCCTTCGCTGCATCGCGCGTGACTGGCGGACATAAACATCTGGCCCTAGACTGCGGGCCATGTTCATAACGATCTCCAGAACCCCCGCTTGCGCAGGACCGGGCCCCAGATCCGCCGGCTTAATTTCGTCGCGCATCACCTCGATGAACCGCCCCGATTTTGCGCGCGCCATTTGCGGGTCACGCAACGCCGCCACCTGCGGAGTTTCCGACAGCGGATTGGTATCCATCAGGGCCAGACGTGTTACCCGGTCAGGTGCGCGCCGGATCACCTCCATCGCGACGGCTCCCCCCATATAATGCCCCGCCAGTGCAAATTTTGCAGGGGCTGCTTCCAGCACTACGGCGGCAATTCCGCTGATCGTATCAGCAGTGGTCATTGGTGGCAGATGAACGGCACGACGGGTCCCAAAATGAGAGATCTGCGGCCACCAGAACCGCGCGTCACACATCATTCCGGGCAATAAGACGACAGGCTCAGTCATTCCGCTAAATTCCTTCGGGTGGTCAGATATCAACACCTGCTAAATGCGCAATTTGCAGCTAACGTCAAATTGGCACAGGTGTGCTCTGGGTCAACCATCGAGATGATCCAGAGCCGCCTATTCCCAAATCACTGCCCCAAATCACACAGTTTCGCGGGGTCACGGCGCAATAATTGGGCCTTTTTCCGTCATAGTCCGCCCCCGAAGTTGTCGTGGCGTCATGGGGATAGATCTGTGGATAGATCGGTTTTGTGAAAGTCAGCGGGCTACTTGGGGAAGCGAATTCCGCGAAACGGTGGGAAATCTGCGTGTCCGTGCGCTGAGCTGGGCTCACCAGTCAATTCACCCTTCGGCGCGATATAGGAAAACACCCGCCCAGCCGGATCATCACGCCATCCCAGATTGAATGCGCAAAGCTTGGGAAAGAACCACACATCGTGAAAATGCAGGTGGTCTTTGAGCCAAAACGCTAGATCCCGCCAGTCGCAATCTTGGGCATATTAGTCTGAAAACCAAGGGATAAATAGCGAAGTACACGCTCCATGCCGGCCATCATCGTCGCGCTGATCCCAAATATGTCGGCCCCAATTATGATCATTGCGCGCGCATTTCAGACCATTTTCATTACCAAACCGGTTCGAGCCCGGCGCTCGATATCCCGATCGGATCGCCACATGACCAAACGTCTCAACCAAAGGATCCAACAGCGTTTCACATAAGATCTTACCAGTTTCGATAGTCAAATCAGGATCTTCCGGGATGTTATCAATCCTGTGGATATTTCTGATTTCAGAATAGAGAAATTCGCGCATATGGGAATATTGACTTAGGCGAACACGCCCAAGCGTTTCTAAACTCCACATGCTGCGCGGCGTTCTCATGCCGCACCGTTTCATTGGAATTGACCCTTGGGTACAAGTGGTGAAAACGAATTATGCGCGACCTCCCACAGATGCCGGTTAAGATCGGCAAAATACCTATGATGCCAGTCCCAAAACACGTCTTGCGCGGGTTTTACGATCCGTCCACCTGCCGCTATAGCTTGTGACAATAGCGTCGCCACTCTGCGGGGCGATTTCAACTGGTCGACGCAACACTTTAGTCTTTAGCCAAAGATGGAGTGATGAACATGAAGTATCGCCGCCGCATATTTTTCACGGACAAGCAGAAGTCAGAGATCTGGGATA
>JBLHOS010000018.1:0-38902 GCA_047623825.1 Paracoccaceae bacterium
CAGCGCCTCAAGCGCCACAGCAGCCTTAAACTGGTCTGAAAAGTTCCGACGTTTTGTCATTCTCGTATCCATTCGTTCGGGTTGGATACATCTTAGCACGCTGTCCGAATTTGCCGGACCACTTCAGTTTGGATTGATCCGCAGGCCGACCCGTTGGGTCCGGTCTTGGGCATCAAGGATAAGGGGCACCTGTTCTTTGGGAAATGCCTCAACACCGGTTTTCTTTCGATAGTCGATTGAGGCGACCGCAATATTGTCATCTTGTAGCTTCAGGGCCAGCAGCGGTGCTGTCTTGTCATTGCGGCTACCATGACTGAAGCCGCCGCCATGCGCGTAGACGATTGTGGTTCGGACAGGTCCGTTCGGTAAAATCAGTTTGATAGCCAACTGTGGCCCACCTTCTGGGGATTTATAAACCAACTCTTGCGGTTTCGGCAGGCAGCGGTTTTCAGCGGGCTCTTTCATACGCCAAACACACCCATATCTCGGCCCGATTGCCTATAGCCTCTGGATGACTGCCTTTAAGCGGCCCGTCTAAAATCGATCAGGAACACAGCGCGTTCGGGTCAGCCCAGAAGTTCAGACAAGTCTAACCCTCAGCTACCTTAATTTCTCAGTAGCTTAGGAAATACTGTTGAAGTGGCCAGCCTCTAAGCTATTACAGGTTCATGTCACAAATTGAATCACTTTTCGTCACCCGCCTTTACCGCGCCGACCTTGCTGAGTTCGCAAAGCCGGTCGATATCGGTGAGCTTGAAACCTCATGCCTGTCGATCGCTGATGATGACGAGGCGGGCCAGGAATGGTGCGAAGAAAACGGATTTCCGGGCTATACCAGCTATGCATCGCTGACAGATCTGCCTTGGCGGTTTCCGATCTTTAAAGATCTGGTCAAGGTTCTGGACAAACACGTCGCGGCATTCGTCAAAGATCTGCAGTTTGATCTGGATGGCAAAAAGATCAAATTGGACTCGCTCTGGATCAACATTCTGCCGACCGGCGGCGTGCATACCTCACACTTGCACCCCCACAGCGTGATCAGCGGCACGACCTATGTAGCGATGCCAAAAGACGCCAGCGCAATCAAATTTGAGGACCCTCGACTGGCGATGATGATGGCAGCCCCTGCCCGAAAGGCCAAGGTGCGCGACGAGTTGCGCTGTTTCTTCTACGTGGCACCAAACGTGGGTGAAGTCCTGTTGTGGGAAAGCTGGCTGCGCCATGAAGTCCCGATGAACATGGCCGATGAAGAACGCATCAGCATCAGTTTCAATTACGGTTGGGTCTGACTGCCCCTAGACCACAAAACAGGTCCGAGCTGATCCGATCAGTCGACTGCGACGGTGACAGTGCACCGTGACTTCAGAGCCTGCCCCGCTGCGACGGCAATCAGTTGGGCTCGCAATCCGTCGTCTGCGTCCGGCGTCATCGCGGCGCCAGACAAGACAGCGTCCACAAAATGCGCCATCTCTGCCAGATACGCCCCCTCATACCGCTCCAAAAAGAAATTCTGCGTCGGAGCGCGGAGAAATCCGTCGGCAGTGGCTAATTCCACCTGATTTTCCAGTACATTCTCGGCGCGAAGCAACCCTTTGGAGCCATGCACCTCAACCCGCTGATCATAGCCATAGGTCGCCCGACGAGAGTTTGAGATCTGACAGATCTTACCACTGGCCGTCGTCAGGGTCACGGCTGCGGTATCAACATCTCCAGCCTTGCCGATCTCAGGATCAACAAGGGACGAGCCGACAGCGGATACCTCAATCGGCTCCTCACCCAGCAAAAACCGGGCCATGTCGAAGTCATGGATCATCATATCCTGAAACAGCCCGCCCGAGCTTTTGATATAGCTGATCGGGGGTGGGGATGGATCGCGTGACAAAATCGTCACAATCTCAACATCGCCAATTTCACCAGCGCGAATGCGGGCCTGAATGTTGGCAAAGTTCGCATCGAACCGACGATTGAAACCGGTCAGGAACGGAACGCCTGCGGCTTTGGTCACGGCCACACAGGCACGCGTTCTATCCGCCGACATATCAATAGGCTTTTCGCAAAAGATCGCTTTGCCAGCGGCCGCACACGCGTGGATCAGATCAAAATGGGTATCGGTCGGCGTGCCAATCACCACCGCATCAATGTCGGCTGCATTTACAATCTGGTTGGCTGTGCGAACCTCGGCGCCGCACCGCGCCGCCAGCGTCTGTGCCGCCTGCGGTACCGCATCTGCAACTGCCACAAGCCGCGCGTTGCCAAGTGCCATAGCGGATCGCGCGTGCACTTGGCCAATGCGTCCACATCCAAGAATTCCGATATTGAGCATGGGTTATCCTCGATCTTCTATGTAGAGGTTCTGGATGATCCACCGGGCGGCTGCCTCAACCGGATCATGGGTTTCTTTCAGGATTTGGACCCGGTCAAACCGGTCTGGGTCGGCGTTCACTGCCGCTCGCAATGCAGCACCAAATGCCATCCGCAGTTCTGTACCGACATTGAATTTGCAGATTTGTGACGATCTCGCCAGTGCCGCACGTTGGGTCGCAGGAACACCTGATCCGCCGTGGATGACCAATGGTACGTCCGTCAGCGCCTCGATTGCGCGGATCCGCGCCTCATCTAAGCCGCCCTCATGGTCTTGCTGCAAATGGACGTTTCCAACCGAGATCGCCATCGCATCAACCCGCGTCTCACGGGCAAACTGGGCGGCCTGTGCCGGATCTGTTCCCGCAGATGCCTCCCCGCCCGAATAGCCAACAAAGCCGATCTCTCCCTCGCAGGAAATTCCTGCCGCGTGGGCCATTTCAGCAATCGCTGCCGTCTCTTGAATATTTTGCGACAAGGGCGCGCGGGAGCCGTCGTACATCAATGAAGTAAAGCCGCTGTCGAGCGCCTCGCGGCATTCCTCAAACGTATAGCCGTGGTCAAGATGGGCCACGACGGGAACATTGGCGTTTTCGGCCAGATGACGGAACATTTTGCCCAAGATCGGCAGTGGAGTATGCGCCCGACAGCTGGGTCCGGCCTGCAAAATCACAGGTGCGCCAATGGCCTCTGCTGCCGCCACATAGGCGCGCATATCTTCCCAACCAAGCGTAACGAGGCCAGCCACAGCATAGCCACCTTTCAGCGCCGGTTGCAGGACATCAGCCAGCGTTGCGACGGTCATTTGAACTTGGCCACCATATCCTTGATCCCGGGGATTGTCTCAACTTGATAGGCGTGGGTCGGTTGGAAATATTGCACCAGACTACGTTGGCTAAGCCCACCCAAAATGGTGAAATAATACATCTCATAGCCCGGCATGACGGCGCAGGGGTGATAGCCCTTGTCGATGCAAATAGTTGAGCGATCCATCAGTTGGTAAGCGTCACCCGGTTTGCCCTCTTCGCGCTGCAAGATCTGAACACCAGACCCGTGATTGGGCCTAAACCGGAAATTATATGTCTCATCATGGCGCGTTTCATCGGGCAAGCGGTCGGTATCATGCTTGTGTGCAGGGAACCCTGACCAACCGCCCTGCCCAACTGTATAAAGCTCACTCACCAGCAACCGACCAACTTTGCCATGCTGCTTTTGCCCCAAGATATGTTTGATCTTGCGATGGGTTTTGGTGTCGTCAGACCCGTATTGAACTTTATCAAGCTCAGCCACGCGAACGTCAAAAGGCTCCAGAACCTTGTCATATTTCGCCCCAGCGATGAATGTCTCCGTCGCCTCAGACACACAGATGATCGTCACCTTGGCCCCAACTGGGATATAGACGCCCTCAGGCTCACCATCCCAAACATCGACGCCACGCCCACCAACGTTGGTGAAGCTGACACCTTCAACCTCGATATCAACCGTGCCTGTCGCCGGAACAATGCAGGTCTCATAGCCTGGAACCTGATATTCAAACGCTTCACCCTTTTTCAGGGCAACGATGTTGAAGTAGTTCAGCGGTACGAAGGGATCGTCAGCATCGACAATGGGTTTGTTCTGGTTGTCATGGGGTGCGATATGCATAGGTCTGAACCTTTC
Organism: Paracoccaceae bacterium; assembly: GCA_047623825.1. Classification (GTDB taxonomy): domain Bacteria; phylum Pseudomonadota; class Alphaproteobacteria; order Rhodobacterales; family Rhodobacteraceae; genus JBLHOS01. Next base: position 4,021 of record JBLHOS010000018.1, read on the forward strand.
AGGGAATTGTAGGACCGGGATGCGTGTTCAAGAACGCATCAAGCTCGGTCGGGGTTGGCATCGCAGGGGCGCAGCCAACGCGTGAGACGACCAGAGATGCGCAGGCAGACCCGCGCAAAACGGCCGTTTTAAGGTCATATCCGGCGGCCAAGCCCGAGACAAAACCACCCATGAAACTGTCGCCAGCGCCGGTGGGTTTCAAGGCAGTGACGGGATAGATTCCAGTGCGAATTTCGGTGTCGGAGGTTAGCGTAATCGCCCCCTTGTCACCCATCTTGTAGACGACAATTTTGGCCGATGTTTGGGCCAACTCGCGGGCCTTCTGCAGGCCACGATCATAGCCACCGGCCATAAACCCAAACTCTTCGTCATTACCGACAATGACATCACATAATGCGCCCGCGCGCGACAGCGTCTCAGATGCGTCTTGTGGTGAGATCCAGCTATAGGGGCGGTAATCAATATCAAATATCAGCGGTAGACCTGCGGCTTTTGCCAAGTCAAACGCATGAAACGCTGCCGTGCGCGACGGCTCTGCGGCGAAAACTGTGCCTGTCGTGATCAGCGCACCAAAGGTGGCGTAATCAACCGCGCTGACATCCTCAAAGTTCATCTGAAAATCGGCCGCACCATTGCGGTAGATAACCGATTGGTGATCATGGACGCGTGTCTCAACCACCGCCAAAGAGTTTCGCGCCTCACCACCAACCGAGCGAACATGGGCGCGATCGACCTCATATTTATCAAGCTGGTTCAGGGCAAAGCGGCCGATCGCATCATCAGACACACACGTCACAAGGGCTGCACGCCCACCATGCCGGGTGATCGCCACACCGATATTTGCAGACGACCCCCCAAGACATGTAAAGAACTGTGTGGCCTCTTCGGTTTTTGTACCGGGAGGGTCTGGATAGAGGTCCATTCCGGCACGCCCGATAATGACAAATGAATTGCCTGAGAGGCGGGCGAGATCAGTCATTTTCGCCCCTCTGTATTGCCACCACGGGCGGCATCCAGCACCTCTGGATAGGGGTAGTTCAGGCCCAAGAGTTGACGGATATCGGGGGACGCTGCATCGATGAAATCTTGCGGTAGTGCCGCTGGCATATCTTCCATTGGCTTAACCCATTTTGGCAAATACTGGATCAAGATGGCGCTACGATCATGATCCGCTTTGTTAGGCATCGCGCAATGCCAGGTCACGCCGTAAAACAACGCCACATCGCCGGGATCACCGATCATCTGTTCGCACCGATCATAAAACCGGTCCTGAGCAGTTGGATAACGCAGTTCTTTCTGGCTACCGGGCACGTACCCAGTGGCGCCACTTTCCTTTGTGAACGGGTCCAGCAGAACCGAGACTTGGGCATTCATCGGAAAGCTTCCGTTGAAGCCGATCGGATGCGTCTCAGGCTTGTGGAAATCCCAATAAGGGTAGTCGACATGCGGCTCTTGTCCCGGGCCGCCGGGCAAGATCCGATTGGCAGCTATTGAGCCCATGATAAATTCAGTGCCCAGAAATTTGCGCAGTGCCGCCATCAAGACAGGATGAGCCGCCATATCGGAAAAGACCTCGCCCTTGTCCAGTAGGTTCCAAACCCGCCGTTGAAGGTTAATCTTTCCCTCTTCCTCTGCAGCCCCCTGAAAATGCGTTACCTTCTCAGTCGCGTGCTCAGAATGGGCCATGACAATCGCACGCGCCTCAGCAATCTGATCGGCACTAAACAAGCCTGAGATCCGAACAGCACCACCGCCATGCAACAACTCGTCAATTATGGCGTCCGGTTGAGCCGTTTTTGCTGTAAAATGCTTCATCATATACCTTTGCGCTGTTTGGAGCGGCTCGCCTCGATCTCTTTATGGGCGGCGGCGACTTTGGGGTTGTTGGTGACATCCGGAGTGCCAACCTCCCACCAAGTATGGCCCTGTTCAGTCCATCCCTCATAGGCGTCGACCTTCATACAAATCACGTATGTCTTGGCGCTGGCTTTGGCGTGGACAAACGCATCGGCCAGCTCTGCCGGATTGGCCACAGTCACGGAGATGGCACCCATCGATGCGGCATGAGCCTCAAAATCTACCGCAAAGGCCTCTGGTATCGTCGGACTATCGGCAATCAGGTTATTAAAGCTCTCGTTACCAGTGTTGTTCTGCAACTTGTTGATGACGGCAAAGCCACCATTATCAAGTACCAAGATGATTAGTTTTTTCTGGCTCAACACAGACGAATAGATATCCGAATTCATCAGCAGATAAGATCCGTCACCGATGAACACGATGGTGTCTTTGTCGGCTTCGCGCTCAGACTGGGCGATCCGCGCGCCCCACGCGCCCGAAATCTCATAACCCATGCAAGAGAACCCAAATTCGACGTCGACAGTTCCGATATCCAGCGTGCGCCAGTTGGCAGTCACCTCGGCCGGCAACCCGCCTGCCGCCGCAACAATTCGGTCACGCGGGTCACACAGCTCGTTGACCACACCAATGGCTTGGGCATACGAGTTTGGCCGATTACCGTGTGCGACGTTTCCAGCAACGTAGACATCCCAATCTTTGCGGTACTTCTGGGCCTGAGCGGTCCAATCCGCAGGCGTCACATATCCCGCCATCTGTGTGCTTAACGCGGTCAGCCCGACCTTGGCGTCACCAACTACAGTCGTCGACAAATGCTTGGCCGCATCATGGCGGGCCGCATTCAACGTCACCAGCCGCGCCTCTTTTGAGAACACAGTCCATGAACCGGTCGTGAAATCTTGAAGCCGTGTTCCGACGGCGAAAATCACGTCCGCATCACCCGCAATCGCATTGGCGCTGTCAGAACCAGTTACCCCGATGGGGCCAATATTCAGCGGATGCGTCGACAGCATATTGGCGCGTCCCGCAATCGTCTCAACCACCGGGATCTGATGGGCCTCGGCAAATGCCAAAAGCTCTGCCGCTGCACCAGAATACTGAACACCACCACCTGCAATCAAAACCGGCCGTTCCGCATTGGCCAAAATCACGGCGGCCTGACGCAGTTCAACCGCATCAGGAACAGCCCGGCGAATGCGGTGCACCCGCTTGTCGAAAAAGGCAGTTGGGTAGTCATAGCTCCAGCCCTGCACATCTTGCGGCAGACCAATAAACGCGGGGCCGCAATCGGCCGGGTCAAGCATCGTCGCCAAGGCGGCGGGCAAAGATTGGATGATTTGCGCCGGGTGCGTGATCCGGTCCCAAAAACGACTGACCGCCTTGAACGCGTCGTTCAGGCCCAGGGCCGGATTGCCAAAATGCTCAAGCTGCTGAAGTACGGGATCAGGCAGGCGCGTCAGAAACGTATCGCCACATAACATCAACATCGGCAGCCGATTGGCATGGGCCAACGCCGCGGCTGTCAACAAATTGGCAGTGCCAGGCCCAGCAGATGCAGTGCAGAACATGAACCGACGCCGCAGCCATTGTTTGGAATAACCAGCCGCTGCAAACCCCATGCTTTGTTCGTTCTGGCCGCGGTATAGCGGCAACTCGGCGCGCGCATCATACAGCGCCTCACCCAAGCATGTGACATTGCCATGGCCAAAGATCCCAAAGCCACCACCACAGAGCCGCCACTCCTGGCCATCGATCTCGATGAACTGGTTGGACAAATAGCGAATGATGGCCTGAGCCGTCGTCAGGCGAACGGTATCATCGTGCATTGGTGCCCTTTCCAAAGTGGCCTACGCTCGTTCTCACTTGCGGAGATATGATTCCAACGTTACAAATTTTGCAACCGGTTGCAAATTGATTTTCAGTATAGGTTGTTAAATGAGCCAGATCGGAATTGGTATCCTTGGGGGCGGATATATGGGCAAAGCGCATGCTGTGGCCATGTCCTCAGTTGCTGCAATCTTTGATACCACTCTTCGGCCAAGACTTGAAATGGTCTGCGCCAGCACGGCTGCGTCAGCCGAAACTTACCGAGCGGCATACGGATTTGGACGGGCCACCGATGATTGGCGCATCCTTGTCGCAGACCCAGCGGTTGAGGCTATCATTATTGCCAGCCCACAATCGACCCATCGCGCGGCGGCTGAGGCGGCATTTGCGCTCGGCAAACCAGTCTTTTGTGAAAAACCGATGGGTGCATCCCTAGAAGACAGTCGCGCTATGGTTGCAGCAGCCGAGGCGTCTGGTGTGCCAAACATGGTTGGCTTCAACTACATTCGAACCCCCGCCAGCCAGTTCGCACGGACCCTGATCGCAGACGGAACTATCGGCGACGTGACCTGGTTTCGCGGCGAACATACAGAGGATTTTTTCGCCGATCCGGCATCGCCTGCGACTTGGCGAACGGCAGGTGATGCCAATGGAACCATGGGCGATCTAGCCCCCCATATGATCAATGCCGCACTTGCCTTGATCGGCCCGATTGATCGGGTCATGGGTGAAGTCGAAACCGTCCACACTGATCGGCCCGGCGGCATTGTCACCAACGATGATCATGCACAAATGATGTGCCGCTTTGCCACCGGCGCAATGGGCCATATGTATTTCAGCCGTATCGCGACTGGCCGTAAAATGGGCTATGCTTATGAGGTGACGGGCACCAAAGGCGCCATCCGATTTGATCAAGAAGATCAAAACGCATTGTGGCTTTACCTGATGGACGGCCCAGAAGCGACGCGCGGCTTTCGCAAAATCCTGACCGGTCCGGCCCACCCCGATTACCTGCCATTTTGCCAAGGCCCCGGACACGGCACCGGCTATCAAGATCAGATCATTATTGAGGCCCGCGATTTTCTGCGCGCCATCGAAACTGGCCGTACCATCTGGCCCAGTTTTCGCGACGGCATGGCCGTTAATCAGATCGTGGCGGCTGTTATGGCCTCCTCGAACTCAAAATCCTGGCAACAGGTCGACACATTCTAATTCTCGAATAAAGGAAGCTGTTCCATGTCCATCAAGATCGGCAACGCCCCCTGCTCTTGGGGTGTTGAATTTGCAAATGACCCGCGTAACCCGTCCTGGAAATCGGTGCTGCACGACTGTGCAGCCGCCGGCTATAAAGGGATCGAACTAGGTCCCGTGGGCTTCATGCCGGAAGATCCTGCGCTGCTGGCCGACGCGTTGGCCGCCGAAGATCTGGAACTGATCGGCGGCGTTGTCTTTCGTGCATTTCACGACCCCGACCAATGGGACGACGTGGTGGATGGCACAATCCGAACCTGCAAAGCGCTTGCAGCTCATGGTGCCCATCATCTGGTTTTGATCGATTCCATTTCGCCGCGCCGGGCACCAACTGCTGGCCGCGCCGCTGAGGCTGAGCAAATGGACAAAGCCGAATGGACTGCATATCGCGACCGGATCGCCACCGCAGCCCGCATCGGCGCTGAGGAATATGGCCTGACTGTTGGCATCCACGCACACGCCGCGGGCTTTATGGATTTTGAACCTGAGTTGGAGCGTTTGCTGAATGAAGTTGACGAGAACCTGCTTAAGATCTGCTTTGATACTGGCCACCACTCCTACGCCGGATTTGATCCTGTTGCTTTCATGAAGCGCCATATTGGCCGCATCTCTTACATGCATTTCAAAGATATCGATCCTGTCGTAAAGGCCGATGTTATTGCCAAGCGGGCCGGGTTCTACGACGCCTGTGGGCAGGGGATTTTCTGCAACTTGGGTCAAGGCGATGTTGATTTTCCGACCGTCCGTCAGGTGCTGCTGGATGCCAGATTTGACGGCTGGTGCACTGTGGAACAGGATTGCGATCCGACCCTTGATCCCGACCCCGTCGGGGACGCAACGGCGAACCGCGCCTATCTCAAAGCCATTGGCTTTCACTAAGGAGTATTAGGATATGGCAAAGCTGAATTGGGGAATGATCGGTGGCGGCGAAGGCAGCCAAATCGGTCCTGCGCATCGGTTGGGTTCGGGGCTGGATGCAGAATTTTCTTTTGTTGCCGGTGCCTTAGATCATCGACCCGAGGCTGGACGTGATTATGGCCAACGTCTGGGTTTGGCAGCTGATCGGGCCTATGGCGATTGGGCTGAAATGCTGGAAGGTGAGCGTAATCGCAGTGACCGCGTTGATCTGGTAACCGTCGCCACACCCAACTCTACCCATTTTGAGATCACAAAAGCCTACCTTGAGGCGGGGTTCCATGTGCTATGCGAAAAGCCCATGACAATGACCGTCGATGAGGGCGAAGAGATTGTGCGTATCGCTCAATCCTCTGGTCGAATTTGTGCGGTCAATTATGGCTACTCCGGCTACTCACTGGTCCGTCACATGCGCGCGATGGTTGCCCGGGGCGACCTTGGTGCCATACGACTGGTCAAGGCTGAATTTGCCCACGGCCACCACGCCGATGCCGCCGATGCCGACAATCCACGCGTCCGTTGGCGCTATGATCCGGCACAGGCTGGTGTCTCAGCGCAATTCGCCGATTGTGGGATCCACGCCCTTCATATGGCCAGTTTTGTGACCGGACAGCAGGTAACGACTCTGTCGGCAGACACGGTGTCTTGCATTGCCAGTCGTGAACTAGAAGACGACGCGATGGTCAATTTCCGAATGGATGGTGGCACGGTTGGCAGGCTGTGGACCTCATCGATTGCGATCGGACGCCAGCACGGTCTGACGCTGCAGGTCTTTGGTGAGAGAGGCGGCCTGCGTTGGTCGCAAGAACAACCCAATCAATTGTTCTGGATGCCGCTTGGGGAACGACTGCAAACGATCGAGCGTGGTGAGGCCGGGTTATCACCTGAGGCGGATCGCACGACGCGTGTTACTATCGGACATGCCGAGGGTATGCCGCTTGCCTTTGCAAATATTTACAAAGATTTGGCCGAAGCCATCCGGGCGGAAAAAGACGGGCGCGCGATTGATCCAGCGGCTGATCTATATCCACGGGCAGCCGATGGTCTACGCTCAATGGCCGCCGTTTTCGCGGTTGCAGAATCGGGTCAAGCTCAGGGCCAATGGGTCGATGCACGGCCACCGATGTTTCGCTAAGGGCGGGGGCGCAGCGTGCCCCGCTCAATCAACGAGCACGGAAAAATCCGCGCCTCTGGGTAGCGCATTGGATCATCTAGCATCGCCACCATCAGTTCAACCGTCGAGCCTATGATCTGCTCAATCGGTTGACGGATGGTGGTCAGATTGATGTTTTGCCAGCCAGCCATTTCCATGTCGTTCAGGCCAATAATCCCCAGATCCTCGGGGACCTTGAACCCCATTTCTTGTGCTGCACTCAACGCGCCAACCGACAAAACATCGTCACCACAAAAATACGCCTCAGCCGGTGATTTAGCCAACAGACGAAGCATCTCATGGCGTCCAGCACCAAACGAATAGGCCGAAGCGAATGTGTAGCTGGTCTTGATATTTCTGTGTTTCGCAAGCTCCGTCATGAAACCCTGATAGCGGTCCTGTGTTGAGGTGGCGCCCTCTGGCCCACCCAGGAATCCAACGCTTTGATAACCACGCTCAATCAATTCACGTGCAGCAATCCGCCCACACTCAACGTTGTCGACCCCCACAACGTGGACTTGTGGCGCACTGGCGTGGCGACCAAAACTATGCACCACCGGGACCCCTGCCTCACGAAATGCGCGGGCAAATTCTGTTGGTAATGTCGACGATGCGACGACGACCCCATCTACCGAGTATTGCCGCAGCATACGCACAGAATTGGCCGGGTCCGTCTCATCAGACAGGTTCACCAATAAGGGGCGTAGGCCCCGATCCTGCAACCCCCGGGTGAACAGATCAAAAATTTCTAGAAACAACGGGTTGTGAAAGTTGTTTGAAACCAGCCCAATTAATTTTGTGCGCCCTGTTGTCAAACTGGAGGCAAGCGCATTCGGGCTATAGCCCAGTTCAGTCGCAGCCTTTTCCACTTTGCGGCGCATCTTGCTGGAAACCGACGCGCCGTTGGTAAAGGCGCGCGAGACCGCTGAGCGAGATACACCCGCGCGTTCCGCCACATCCTTTAGTGTCGCTGCCATTCTGGTTCCTCGTCTCGCCAAGTCGTTGTCGCAAATATGTACCGCAAGCTTGTCTGAATGACAGCCTCTATCCGATCAAACATTTTTGCAACCGGTTGCAATATTAAAGGAATCATGTTTTGCTAATTATCAGAAGACGCCGATAAGATCGTTCTTCGCGCCGAAGGGCACCATAAAACCGGGAGGAAGTTATGAAAACACTTACCAAAACGCTTGCGATTGCCGCAGCAGTGGCCACAGCGCCATTGATGATGGCGACGACAGCTACGGCTGAGGACTTGCGTTATGTTCTCGTCAGCCATGCACCTGACAGCGACAGCTGGTGGAACACCGTCAAAAACGGCATTGCACTGGCCGGTGAACAGATGAATGTTGAGGTTGAGTACCGCAACCCGCCAACAGGTGATCTGGCCGACATGGCACGGATCATCGATCAGGCGGCAGCGTCCAGCCCAGATGGCATCATCACGACTCTGGCTGACTTTGATGTTCTGTCCGGTCCGATTCGTGCGGCAGTCGACTCTGGTATCGACGTCATCATCATGAATTCCGGCACACCTGCACAGGCCCGCGAAGTTGGCGCGCTGATGTATGTTGGTCAGCCAGAATATGACGCAGGGTACGCGGCAGGTCTTCGCGCCAGCGGTGATGGCGTCAGCAGCTTCTTGTGCGTTAATCACTACATCTCTTCGCCGTCTTCATCAGAGCGCTGCCAAGGCTTCGCAGATGGTTTGGGTGTCGAACTAGGCAACCAGATGATCGACAGCGGCCAAGACCCTGCCGAGGTCAAGAACCGCGTTCTGGCCTATCTGAATGCCAACCCAGACACCGATGCTGTCCTGACGCTTGGGCCAACATCTGCTGATCCAACAATTTTGGCGCTACAAGAAAACGGCATGGCCGGTGACATCTATTTCGGCACGTTCGATCTGGGTGAAAACATCGTTCAAGCGATCAAAGACGGCATCATCGTGTGGGGCATCGACCAGCAACCATTCCTGCAGGCCTATCTGCCGGTTGTGGTTCTGACGAACTATCACCGTTACGGTGTTCTGCCGGGCAACAACATCAACTCTGGCCCCGGCTTTGTAACCGCTGACGGGCTTGAGCTGGTCGAAATGTTCGCTGGCGAATTCCGCTAGATTGACCTGAAAAAGGTGGCACCGTTCCTGCGGTGCCACCTATTTTTTTCTCAAAAAATTCACAGGAAGCCTCATGCCCAACGAAGCCAGTGTCCCAAGTGAGGACGAACGCGTCCGCGAAACCTCACCCTTCAGAAAGGCCTTGATCCGTCCCGAGCTTGGTGGGATGTGTGGAACAATCGTTGTCTTTGCGCTCTTCTTGATCTTTGCCGGTGATAGTGGAATGTTCACGTCGCAAGGCGCATTGAACTGGTCGATCGTCTCAGCGCAGTTCATGATCATCGCAGTCGGCGCCTGCCTTTTGATGATCGCAGGTGAGTTTGATTTGTCCGTCGGATCCATGATCGGCTTTGCTGGCATGTCGATCGCGATCTTCACAATTACACTGTCTTGGCCAGTCTGGCAGGCGATCCTAGTTACTTTCGTGATCTGCGTCGCGATAGGGGCGCTAAGCGGTTTTATCGTTGTGCGAACCGGCCTACCAAGCTTCATAGTGACGCTTGCATTCTTGTTCATTTTGCGCGGCTTTACGATTTTTCTACCTCAACTTCTGGAGCGCAAAACTATCATCGGCGGGATCGATGTTGCAGCACAGGGCGATTGGCTGGCCCCATTCTTCGGTGGTAAGGTGCTAACCGGGTTCTTTGCCTGGCTTGGCGAGAATGAGCTGATCACGACGTTTTCCCGAGGAAGCCGAATAGGCGAACCTGTCGTCGATGGCATCCCGATGCTGATCATCTGGGCCATCGGTTTGGTTTTGTTCGGTCACTTCGTCCTGACCCGCACACGATTCGGCAACTGGATTTTTGCTGCAGGCGGCGATGCGCAGGCCGCCCGATACGTTGGTGTCCCAGTCAACCGTGTAAAGATCCTGATGTTCATGTTCACCGCGTTCTGCGCGACCGTTTTTGCCACTTGTCAGGTTATGGAATTTGGCAGCGCCGGGGCGGACCGTGGTCTGCTGAAAGAATTTGAAGCGATCATTGCGGTTGTTATTGGTGGCGCGCTTTTGACGGGCGGATACGGCTCAGTCATCGGGGCGGCTTTGGGCGCACTGATCTTCGGCGTTGTACAACAGGGCCTGTTCTTTGCAGGTGTCGAAAGCTCACTCTTCCGAGTTTTCCTAGGCGTCATCCTGCTGTTTGCGGTGATCCTGAATACCTACATTCGCCGTTTGATCACGGGGGAGCGTTGATATGACCACACCTATTATTCAGATGCGCGACATCGAGAAACATTTTGGCTCAGTCATTGCGCTGGCGGGTGTCTCGCTCGATATCAATCCGGGCGAATGCCACTGCCTTTTGGGCGACAACGGCGCCGGGAAATCGACCTTCATCAAGACCATGTCCGGCGTGCACAAACCGACCAAAGGCGAGATCATTTTCGAAGGTAAGGAGATGAGTTTTGCCGACCCGCGCGATGCGATCTCAGCGGGGATCGCGACGGTCTATCAAGATCTAGCCATGATCCCATTGATGTCTGTCAGTCGCAATTTCTTTATGGGAAATGAGCCGATCCGTTCCTACGGGCCAATCAAGACCTTTGATCACGAATACGCTAACCGCGTGACCATGGAAGAGATGGCGAAGATGGGTATCAACCTGCGCGGACCAGATCAGGCCGTGGGAACCCTGTCGGGTGGTGAGCGTCAGACCGTTGCTATCGCGCGCGCCGTGCATTTTGGCGCCAAGGTGCTGATCTTGGATGAGCCTACGTCAGCCTTGGGAGTGCGCCAAACGGCAAACGTCCTGTCAACGATTGATAAGGTGCGCAAGCAAGGGATCGCCGTTGTCTTCATCACCCACAACGTGCGCCATGCAATGGCCGTCGGAAACCGCTTTACGGTTCTTAATCGCGGCAAGACCCTTGGCACCGCGTTGCGAGGTGAGATTACCCCTGAGGAGTTACAGGACCTGATGGCCGGCGGTCAGGAAATGGCCCAACTTGAAGGTTCGTTGGGCGGCACTGTCTAAAACAGAATTCGGGCGGGGTTTGTGTTTGCAAGGCTCCGCCTGATCCCCGTCTAAAGCGCGTGTGCGCGCCCGTCCCAGGTTTCAAAACACCCAGTTGTCGCCATGCAGAGCGTATCAAATCGTTGGATCAATCCGATGGCCGCCTCTGCGGCAACCAGATCAGCCGTTGGTCCGCCCATATCGGTCTGGACCCAACCGGGGTGATAAATACCCACCGCAATCGCATCACCCGCCAGATCGGTTGCCAGATTGCGCCCAATATTCACCGCTGCCGCCTTTGATGCGCGGTACATATAGGACCCGCCGTTGGCCCGGGTTGAGCTGCCCATTTGCGATGAGATGATTGCGATTTTTGGTGCCTTGGCTTGCCGAAGATTGGCCAAGAACGCCTGAACCGTCAGAAAGACGCCCGTTGCGTTGACCGCAAATGTCTCCGCCCATTGCGCGGCTGGAAAGCCGTCCTCTAACACTTGGCCCTTGTCATGCAAGATACCTGCATTGCAGATCAGCAGATCGATGGGATCGTTGATTGAGGCGGCCAGCATCCGAAGTTGCACGTCATCCGTCACATCAAGCGTGCGCCAATCAATGTCGTCATCAGGCATTGCACCACGGGTCGCGGCAATCACGTCATCACCGCGCGCGTCCATCTGCTGCGCCAACTCGAGGCCAATCCCGCGCGACGCACCGGTTATCAAGGTTCGCATTTAGTTTGCCTTTGATTTCGGGATTATCGGCAAGGGTGCAATGGCGATGCCGTCATCTAACAGGGATTTTACTTCTTGTGGATTGGCCTCACCGTGGATCATCCGCTCTGGCGCATCGCCCAAATGCATCTTGCGGGCCTCTTGCGCGAATTTGCCACCAACATAGGTCGAATTGGTGTCGATATGCGCTTTCAGGGCCTTCAGGGCCTGTTCCGGCGAGATCTTGCGCGTTGGTTCCTCAGCAATTGCGGGCAGCTTTCCGTCTGACGGCAAAGTCGCTAGCTTGGTGTTGTCCCTCACGGCCACCCTTGGGGTCATGATCGCCTTTGAAATACCTACCTTGCCACAGATCATGCACGCGACCAACCCGCGCGCATTCAGCGTGTCAAACGCTTCACCAGACTGAAACCAGCTGTCAAAATCATGCCCGTCTGGGCATTTGAGGGAATATCGGATCATCGAGGTGTGAACCTACAGCGTTACAGGTGTAAATCAAGCAAACAACAGACGGATCGCAGTGTCTTAGCGCAGCCGCTCGGGGTCGAAATCACGCAGGATCTTTTGTAGCTCAGGCTCGACCAAACGGGTCGCGGCCTTTTTCAATGAGAACCATTTGCGTCGACGCAATCCAGCTTCGGGATATATATCCTCAAATTTCTTCACCTCAAGTGGGAAGACCACAACAAGGCAAGGCAGGACAACCATAGGCTCTATCATCTTGTTGTAAGAATAGATCCCAAGACACATATCGTAGACGTTGCCTTTGACCCCCGCCTCTTCCCACGCCTCTTGTGCTGCGGCATCCGCGGGCGTCAGACCGTCCATTGGCCAGCCCTTGGGCAAAATCCATCTGCGTGTCGTCAGCGACGATATCAACAGAACCTGAACTTCGGACTTACGCACACGGTAGCACAGAGCGCCAAATTGCGTCCGCGTATCCCGTTTTCCAGCCCCGCCAAGGCGCAGGGGATGTTGATATGTTTGTCGTGTGCCCATAGTTCTCTGTCGCGGCCCTGCTTTCGGGATGCAATCGTTTCTTTTGTGTACGATACGTCGCTTTGAAGAATTTTGCAATTAACAGACGGTAACCTGTGTATTCGAGGATGCGGTAAAATGCGTTTAGATTCAATGAAATTGTCGCGGGCGCAGACCGATCTGCATAGAGTCATAAATCTATTTTCTGATTGGACGCGCGTTCTATGAGTTTGGCCCAGTCGCCGCCGCTATTTCTTGGATCTGAGGTCTATCGCGGATCAAGTTATGGCAAATGGCACCCCCTTCGCGTGCCGCGTGTCTCAACCGTGATTGATCTAAGCCGCGCGATGGGGTGGCTGCCGGCGGCGCAATATCGCAACAGCCCGCGTGCCAAGCCCAAGGCGCTGCAAATTTGGCACACGGCTGACTATATCGCCGCACTGCAAGAGGCCGAGGAAACCCAGATCGCAACACCGGTCATGCGGGATCGTCACGGGCTGGGCACCCATTCCAACCCAATATACCCTGAGATTTTTCGCAGACCATCCACAGCGGCAGGTGCATCGCTTTTGGCCGGTGAATTATTGTCAGGCGGCGGGGTTATCTACCATCCCGGCGGCGGCACGCATCACGGCATGCCCGACCGTGCTGGTGGGTTTTGCTATCTCAACGATCCAGTTCTGGCGATGCTATCGCTGCGTCGCACAGGCGCAAAACGCATTGCCTACGTCGATATCGATGCGCATCACGCTGACGGCGTTGAGGTTGGGTTTGCCGGTGATCCTGATACGCTGCTCATCTCAATTCATGAGGAACAGCGCTGGCCCTTTACAGGCCTGCTGGAGGATGATGGTGGAGGCAATTGTCTGAACCTACCGGTCCCGCGGGATTTCAACGACACTGAGATGGCTCTGATCCGAGAGGCGCTGATCCTACCAGCGCTGGCCGCGTTCCAACCCGACGCCATCGTCCTGCAATGTGGTGCGGATGCCGTGACAGAGGATCCATTGTCGCGGCTCACTCTGTCAAACAACGCGCATTGGGCGATCTTGCGCGGGCTGATGGCGCTGAATGCCCCGCGACTGCTGGTTTTGGGTGGCGGCGGGTACAACCCATGGTCAGTCGGGCGTCTGTGGACCGGGATCTGGGCAACCCTGAATAAGATCGAGATCCCAGATCATGTGACACCCGAAGCTGAAGCTGTACTGAGGGAACTTACATGGGAAAACGCGCGCGCAGGTCGCAATCCCCCGGCACATTGGTTCACCACCCTGCAGGACGCGGCGACAGGCGGCCCCCTCCGCGATACCGTCCGTGAACGTGTGGCGATTTTACGGGCGCGGTCCGCGGCAAACGGTACGCCTGTTATCAAAAAAGCAAAAGCCAGCTTTGAATGACAAACGCCTCTAGGACAACCAGCACGATAAACATTAAACGGTAGGCAATCGCGCGGTAACGTCGCCACAAGATCGCCAAAAGGATCAGGCATAAGATGCCCTCCAACGGGGCGATAATCTGCGCGCCATGGCCACTTTCCCAATAACTGAACGGGCTGATAAAACGCCAGTCGCTGATGGGCCAGAAATGCGGGCGGGCATCCCCATTGTGCAGGCCAAAATCAGTCAGAAGATGCACCAGTGCCGCGCCACAAAATGCCACCATCCAAGGTCGCCCACGCCACATCGCAAGGACCATCACAGCCCCCCAAAGCACAAAAGAATTGTCGATTGCGAAGACCGACTGCCATGCATCCGAGAAATACAGTTCATCAAAAACGACCTGTGGCGAAATTTGCAAAATCACCAGCGAAAAACCAGCCATCAAATACAGCGATAGATCTGGCGCCAATGCCCCCAAAAGAGCGGCGGAGGTTGTCCAGCGGCGATCAGGGTCACCAAAGGCAGCTGCCCCCAATAACAGATGGGCCGGTGTATTCATCCACAACCTCGCCTTGGGGCCGACAGCCCGTTTGCTCAGTGAACCGCATTTCCGTTGGAAAGCAACCATTGCCACCCAAACTTGCCCTAAGACTGCGTTTCAAACGTTCGGGATTGCTCTCACCTGATGTTCTAAGCATTGTCAGTGCAACACAAATAAGGGCCTGTAGCGCCAGAATGGAGACGGTATGAAGATAGGGTTTATCGGGCTTGGAAATGTTGGCGCCAAATTGGCGGGCAGCCTTTTGCGAAATGGCCATGATGTGATGGTCCGAGACCTTGACCCTGAATTGGTCGCGCCGTTTGTCGCAGCGGGTGCCGCCGCTGCCGACAGCCCCCGCGCCATGGCCGAAGCGTGTGAAATGGTGATTACCTGCCTGCCCAGCCCCGCGATCTGCGCCCAAGTGATGGAGGGCAAGGACGGGTTGCTGGAGGGTCTGTCTGAGGGCAAGATCTGGGCCGAAATGTCGACCACCGACGCGGGCGAACTGCGGCGCATGGCCAAGCTGGTTGTCGCCAAAGGCGCCGAAGCGATTGATTGTCCGGTTTCTGGCGGCTGCCACCGGGCCGCAACCGGCAACATAGCGATCTTTGCAGGCTGCCCCCGAGAGACGTTTGAACGTGCGCTGCCCGTTCTGACGACTTTGGGCCGCCGCGTTCTGCATACCGGCGAGGTTGGTTCAGCGTCAGTTTTAAAGGTCATGACCAACTATCTGGCAACGGCCAATCTGGTCACATTGGCCGAGGCGCTGACCACGGCCAAAGCCGCCGGGATGGACCTGAACACGACCTATGAGGCGATCAAGATCTCATCTGGAAACTCATTTGTGCATGAGACCGAAAGCCAAGTTATTTTGAACGGATCTCGTGATATTAGCTTCACGATGGATTTAGTGCTCAAAGACATCGGCCTGTTTGATCAGATTGCGCGGGATGCCGGCGTCCCGCTCGAAGTCTCCCCGTTGCTGATCAAGATTTTCAAGGACGCGATTGAACGTTTTGGCCCACGCGAGCTATCGCCAAACATCATCAAGCGGCTAGAGGAAGCGACAGGCTTGCAGGTGCTGGCCTCTGGGTTTCCCGCTGAGATGACCGATGACGAACCCGAAGAGCAGGGTTACGAGGTTGTCCCGCCAAGGTAGCTGATCCTATAATACCATCGACGTTGGATGCGCCAAACGGTACCATCCTCCACAAATGACCATAGGCCAGAAAGCACGATTTATGAGCTACGACACCAACAACATCTTTGCCATGATTTTGCGGGAGGAGCTGCCCTCAGAGCGCGTGTATGAGGACGACGACACCGTTGTGATCATGGACATTATGCCCCGCGCGGATGGCCACGTATTGGTGATCCCCAAGACACCAGCCCGCAATATGCTTGATGCAACGCCACCACAACTGGCCGCCTGTATGGCAACGGCTCAGCGGGTCAGCCACGCAATGCTACAGGCGTTTAATGCCGACGGGATCACTCTTCAGCAATTCAACGAAACGGCTGGTGGGCAAGAAGTGTTCCACCTGCATTTCCATATCATGCCTCGCCATTTGGGCCATAACATGCGCCCACCGGGAACGATGGAAAAGTCAGACGTGATCAAGGCTAACGCCGACAAAATCCGCGCGGCATTAGCTTGATTACATTCGACGATACGTAGGAAAAAGCCCCGCTTCTGGCGGGGCTTTTTTTAATCAATCTTTGGCAGCAAACTGTCGATTGAGGCTTTTGCGTCACCATAGAACATCCGCGTATTTTCTTTGAAGAACAGCGGGTTCTCGATGCCAGAGTAGCCAGTGCCTTGTCCGCGTTTTGACACGAATACTTGCTTGGCTTTCCAAACCTCCAGAACCGGCATCCCGGCAATCGGGCTGTTGGGATCATCCTGCGCCGACGGATTAACAATGTCGTTGGACCCGATAACAATTGCGACGTCAGTTTTGGGAAAATCATCGTTGATCTCATCCATTTCCAGCACGATGTCATAGGGCACACGCGCCTCAGCCAGCAGCACGTTCATATGGCCCGGCAGTCGCCCCGCGACAGGGTGAATGGCGAACCGAACGGTCTTGCCTGCGGCGCGCAGTTTGCGGGTCAGCTCTGACACCGATTGCTGTGCCTGCGCGACGGCCATGCCGTATCCAGGAATGATCACGACGCTGTCGGCATCGTTCAACGCAGCTGCCACACCGTCCGCATCAATGGCGATCTGTTCACCCTCGATCGCGGCTGCAGGGCCGGTAGTTCCACCAAATCCACCCAAGATCACCGACACGAAATTTCGGTTCATCGCGCGGCACATGATGTAGCTAAGGATTGCCCCTGATGAGCCAACAAGCGCACCCACAACAATCAAAAGGTCATTGCCAAGGGTAAAGCCGATGGCCGCAGCGGCCCAACCTGAATAACTGTTCAGCATCGACACAACCACAGGCATGTCTGCCCCGCCAATGCCCATGATCAGATGATAACCGATAAACCCGGCAATCAGCGTGACCAGCAGCATCGTCCAGATACCAGCACCACTGAAATACATCAGCCCCAGAACGACACAGGCCAACAGTGCGGCCGCATTCAGCATGTGCCCGCCCGGCAACTGATTGGGCTTACCATCAAGCCGACCGGCCAGTTTTCCAAACGCAATCACAGAGCCTGTGAACGTCACGGCACCAATGAAGATACCTAGGAAAACCTCTACCTTTAGGATCGCGATTTCTACTGCATCCTTGCCAGCCAACAGCGCCGAGAAGCCAGACAGGTCGTCAATCGAGCCTCCCTCAGCCAGCAGCCGGGTCACCGTTCCCAACTCAATATCGGCGTTCAAGCCAATAAAGACCGCCGCCAGTCCGACAAAACTATGCAATGCGGCAACCAGTTGCGGCATCTCCGTCATCTGAACTTTGCCTGCCACGAAGTAGCCAGCGTAAGACCCTGCCGCAACGCACAACAGGATCAGTACATAATTGCCCATGCCAGGGCCAAAGACCGTGGCCAAGACCGCGATAGCCATACCCGCAATCCCAAACCACACGGCGCGCTTGGCGCTTTCTTGATTGCTCAGCCCGCCCAAGGACAGGATGAACAGAACGGCAGCGGCAATATAGGCCGCGGAAGTCAGTCCGATACTCATGTCATCGCCCCTTAAGATTTCTGGAACATGGCGAGCATTCTGCGTGTTACCAAAAAGCCCCCCACGATATTAACACTGGCGATCAGGACCGCGATGGCACTGAGCATTACGACAAGAAAATTTGACGATCCGATCTGCAGCAAAGCCCCAAGTATCACGATCCCAGAGATTGCGTTGGTCACCGCCATCAGCGGCGTGTGCAGCGAATGGCTAACATTCCAGATCACTTGGAACCCAATGAACACCGATAAGACAAACACAATAAAGTGTTGCATGAAACTGGCCGGTGCGAACGCCCCGATCACCAGCATCAGCAATCCACCAGCTACCAACAGGCCAACCTGCGATTTGGTTTGCGTCTTGAAGGTCGCAACCTCGGCGGCACGCTTCTCATCGGCACTCAGAACCTTGGTCGGCTCTTTTGGTTTGGCAGCGATCGCCGGCACTTTGGGTGGCGGCGGCGGGAAGGTAACCTCACCCGCAAAGGCGACCGTTGCCCCCCGGATCACATCATCCTCCATATTGTGATTTACCCGACCATTCTTTTCAGGGGTCAGATCGGTTATCATGTGGCGAATATTGTTGGCATACAGCGTTGAGGCTTGCGCGGCCATCCGGCTAGGGAAATCGGTGAAACCCACGATTGTCACGCCGTTGTCGGTGACGATCTTCTGATCCATCACCGTCAGTTCACAATTGCCGCCTCGCTCAGCAGCCAGATCCACGATGACCGAACCCGGTTTCATCATCTCGACCATATTCTTGGTCCACAGTACAGGCGCGTCGCGCCCGGGGATCAGGGCCGTAGTGATGACAATATCGATCTCGGGCGCCAGTTCGAGAAACTTCTCTAGCTGCTTTTCACGGAACTCTGGACTGGACGGGGCCGCATAGCCACCGGTCGCCGCACCGTCTTGCTGCGTACCCTCAAATTCGAGGAACACGAATTCAGCGCCCATGCTTTCGATCTGCTCGGCGACCTCGGGGCGCACGTCGAATGCATAGGTGATCGCCCCCAAGGACGTTGCCGTACCGATCGCCGCTAGACCTGCGACACCAGCACCAATGACCAGAACCTTAGCCGGTGGAACCTTGCCCGCCGCAGTCACCTGCCCCGTAAAGAACCGACCAAAGTTGCTGCTTGCCTCAATGACCGCGCGGTAGCCCGCGATATTGGCCATCGAGCTGAGCGCGTCCATTTTTTGCGCCCGGCTGATGCGCGGTACCATATCCATCGCAATGACATTGGCGCCTTTTGAGCGAGCCAATTCCATCAGGTCAGTGTTCTGGCCGGGATAGAAGAAACTGATCAGCGTCTGACCATGGGTTAGGCGCTTTGCCTCAGTTTCTGTGGGCGGGCGCACCTTGGCCACCACATCGACGGCCTTGAACAAAGCAGCGGGCGATTTGATGATCTCGACGCCGACGGCTTTATAACTTGCGTCTGGGAACCCGGCGGCTAACCCTGCGCCCGTCTCAATCGCACATTCATATCCAAGTTTTTGCAGCTGGACCGCACTGTCGGGGGTCATGGCAACGCGCGCCTCCCCCAGTTCAATTTCCTTCGGAGCGCCTATCTTCACGTCAATTCCCTCTTCGTTCCCATACTCGCGGGTCTTCTTAAGCACATTCAATACCCTGCAGATCAGAGACACTCAACCAATTGCAGTTTTGTCGTTGCGTGATGAGCCATCTTATTTGCGAAATCAGATGCCAGCGGGCACGGAATGGCCCAAACGCCGGTCCGTTTGGGTGAAAGAAAGTTCTGCAAACCGGCTGCTTGACCTGACAGTCTTTGCAGCCCAAAAGCAGTGCTATGACAGATTTTAACGCCACCCGCGCCGCTTTTTACCTACCCCCAGATATCATTTATCTTGACGGCAACTCCCTTGGTCCGCTGCCCAAGGGCGCACAGGCCGCGATGAACCGTGTCTTGAACGATGAGTGGGGTGAGATGGTCATCACTGGGTGGAACCGCGCAGGATGGATGGCCCTGCCGCAGGTCTTGGGCAATCGCATCGCCCGCCTGATCGGGGCCGAGGACGATCATGTGACCGTTGGCGACACCCTGTCGATTCGACTCTATCAAGCCCTTGGTGCCGCTGTCGCGATGACAGACCGCAAGGTTGTGCTGACAGATACAGGCAACTTCCCGTCCGATCTTTATATGGCCCAAGGGCTGCTGGAGACACTTGGTCAGGGTCACGAACTACGTCACGTCGCGCCGCAAGACGTTGCTGCATCATTAAGCGATGAGGTCGGCGTCTTGATGTTGACGCAGGTTGATTACCGGTCTGGCCGGATGCACGACATGGCCACATTGACCGCACAGGCCCATGAGTTGGGCATCGTCACTGTTTGGGATCTGGCCCATTCAGCGGGCGCGGTTGAAGTCGACCTAATCGGTGCGGCCGTCGATTTTGCTGTCGGATGCACTTATAAATATCTCAATGGTGGCCCCGGCTCCCCGGCCTTTCTTTATGTGGCACCTCGCCATGTTGAGACGGCACAGACAGTTCTGAATGGTTGGCTTGGCCATGCTGACCCATTTGCGTTTGAGCCTACATACCGTCCCGGCCCCGGCATCACTCGGATGCGGGTCGGCACACCCGCGATCCTGCAAATGCGTGCGTTAGAGGCAGCATTGGATATCTGGGATATGACCAATATGGCAGATATTCGGGCAAAATCGATAGAACTTACCGAACGGTTCATCGCAGGGATTGAAGCTAACTGCCCGTCATTGACCCTTGCCTCGCCCCGCAACGCAAAACAGCGCGGCAGCCAGATTTCATTGCGATTTGAGCATGGCTATGCGGCGATGCAGGCCTTGATCGCACGCGGTGTCATCGGTGATTTTCGCGCACCTGATTTGATGCGGTTTGGTTTCACCCCACTGTATGTAAACGAAAGTGACGTCGACGCCGCTGTCGCGCATATTTCCGAAGTGATCGGGCAGCGACTTTGGGACAAACCAGAATATCATCACCGCAATGCGGTGACCTGATCGCTGTTTGTATACAAAAGTGTGCAGTTAAACATTGGTTATCATTGGATTTTTTCATTTACAGTGCGTGATTTTTCGCTAGTTGATTAAATAAATTTCCGACAAGAGGCCGATCATGCCGTCGATTGAGAACCATCCACTGCGATATGCCCTGACGAATGAGCTGCACGCACGGCCATTTCCATCAACATCGCCCCCTGCACAGGCCGCGTTCCTGGCGTTTAAAATGACTGATGATGCCGCCAAACAAGATAGGGACCGCAACCGGGCCTGTTTGTTGGCGCTGCTTGACCGGTTCGGGTCACAACATCCCACGCCCGACGCCACCCATTTTTTTGGTAGGCTTGGAAAGCATCAGTTGAAATGGGAACAACATACCGAATTTGTGACCTATACGATCTTTACTGACAGCGTCAGTGACCGCGCCTTTGACCCTTCGTTGTGGGAAGTTTTTCCCGACGATTGGCTGGCAGAGGTCCCCGGCGTTTGCATCACCTCGGCCCATCTCAGGATTGTCCAAAAGACACAGACCGAAGCAGAGATTTGCGCAGCAATCGATGAATGGTTTGTTCCCGAAAGCCTTGCCGCAAGCACTGTGCTGGACCAGAGCGCGATTATTGCGGGCGACTTTCGTATCGATGCCAGCGGCCATATGCGATTCGCGATCTTTGCTGACCCCGCTACTGGGCCACGCCGCGTCGGGCGCATCGTTCAGCGCGTTTGCGAGATTGAGACCTACAAAGCGATGTCGATGCTTGGCCTGCCCTGCGCACAGAAATTATCACGCCGAATGGGCCCGCTTGACGAGGGCATGTCCAAGCTCGTCGATGATATGACAGGCGATCTGGGCAGCCCCGATGAGACGCTCAGCCAGCTTTTGAGCATCGCGGCGGATCTGGAAAATTTGATGGCGCAATCAAGCTTCCGCTTTGGGGCAACGGGCGCATATGAGGCGATCGTCAATCAACGTATCTCAGTGATGCGCGAAGAACGCTACGAAGGGCGCCAGACGTTTTCAGAATTCATGATGCGCCGGTTTGACCCGGCCATGCGCACGGTCAATTCAACGGAGCGCAGGCTGCAATCCCTGACCGACCGCGCATTGCGCGCCGGCAATTTGCTGCGGACGCGGGTCGATGTTGAACGCTCCGCACAAAATCAGGACTTACTAGAAAGCATGGACCAACGCGCCGCCTTGCAACTGCGCCTGCAAAAAACAGTCGAAGGGTTGTCCGTTGTGGCGATCAGTTACTATGCAGTCAATCTGATGGTCTATCTTGCAGCCCCCCTAGCCGAGCAAACGGGCCTTGGTAAAACATGGCTAACCGGCATGGTGGTGTTGCCGGTCGTCGCATTGGTTTGGTGGACAGTACGCCGCATCCGCAGCGCAGTGGACTAACCGCCCCGCAAGGCCCGTCGCATGACCTTGCCTGTTGCCGTCATCGGCAAAGCCTCAGCCAGAACAAAACGGCGGGGCACCAGATGCGCAGAGACGCGGGTTCTGACCAGTGTTTTCAGCACCGCCTCAAGCCCGTCCCAACTGGCACCCTGGCGCAGAACAATATGGGCCACGATGCGTTCAGTTCGGATCGGATCGGGTTCGCCTACAACTGCCGCCAATAAGACGTCAGCATGGCTCATCAACGCGGCTTCGATCTCAACCGGGCCAATGCGGTATCCAGCTGAGGTAATCACATCATCGTCGCGGCCATGAAAGATCAGTTGATTATCTGGGCCGCGTGTCGCCAAATCACCGGTCAACAGCCAATCACCGCGAAACTTGGCCTGCGTCTCAGCGGGCTTGTTCCAATAACGCAAGAACATCACAGGGTCGGGCGCGCGGACGCAAACCTCACCGACCGCACCGATGCCGACCTCGCAGCCCTGCCCATCCAGTAACGCCACATCATGACCGGGCACCGGCAGACCCATGGCACCCGGCACACGGGTCATTGGCCCAGCACAGGATGCGACGACCAAATTCGCCTCAGTCTGGCCGTAGAATTCGTTGATCTCAGCGCCCAGCACATTGCGGCCCCAGTCCAACAGATCGCCACCCAGACTTTCGCCACCCGACCCGATTGCACGCAGCCGCATTCCGTTTGGCACCGGGCTTTGTCGCATCAAACGTAATGCTGTGGGCGGCAGAAATGCGTTTGTGACCCCCTCGGCTTGCATCAAATCAAACGCAGCTTCCGGCTCAAACTTGAGAAATCGGTGTGAGATCAGCGGCACACCGTAGTAAAGACAGGGCAGCGCCATATCCATCAGCCCGCCGATCCATGCCCAATCTGCGGGCGTCCAACCGACATCGCCCAGGCGTGGAAAACCACCCTGGCTCAATTCAATACACGGCAAATGGCCCATCAGAAACCGATGCGCATGAAGCGCGCCTTTTGGCTCACCTGTGGTGCCAGAGGTGTAGATCAAAACAGCCGGGTCCTCAGCATTTGTCTGAACTGGGACGAACCTCTGCGCCGGCTCCTCAATCATCGCCTGAAAGCGCAGGATTGGTGGTTTGGCATCCCCGACACAAATGATCAGCGCCAATTCCGGAAGGTCATCGCGGATCGCCAGAATTCGCTCCAACGTCTGGGCGTCCGTCACCACAACCTTGGCACCGCTATCGGCCAGTCGGTAGCGCAGCGCGTCTTGGCCAAAAAGGGTGAACAGGGGCAATGCGATCGCCGCAAGCTTGTAGGCTGCAAAATGGGTGATCAAGGCTGCAGGATGCTGTGGCAGCAAAACCGCAACCCGGTCCCCACGCCCGACGCCCCGGGCGCGAAGCCCCGCGGCCAAGCTATCGGACGCACGTTTAAGCTGGCGATAGCTCCAGACTTGTCGCCCGCCATCGCCGCGATGGATCACGGCTATTTTATCCGGCGTCTTTGCCGCCCAGCTATCACAGCACAGCCAACCAAGGTTCATCTGTTCGGGAATATCCCATTGAAACCCAGCACGCAGGGTCGCCCATGGCATCTCAGTCTGCAAAAGGCGTCGGTTATTCATTGGGTCAAGGGTCCGCAATCACGGTCAGGTTCGCCAGATCCGTCAGCTGCAACTGCAACGCTTGCATCGCAGCAAGTGAGATCCGGCTGCCAGATCCCGGCTCTCCACGTGTTGGGATCAGCGTCACATCGATCGACGCGCCACCGCCTAAGGTTATTTGGCCCTCTCGCTGAACGCGCACCAAAGGTGTCTTCAGCCAAAGACCGGGCCGCGTCGGGTCCCCAAGTGTGGCAACGGTTTGACCAAGCGGGCCCGATGCGCGGGGTGGTTCGGCCTCTGCCTCAAGATTGGCGACGCGGTCAATGACGCCGTCCGCAACTAGGGGAGGCACGTCCTCCGGCGCCGGCTCAGTACGTCCGAAACCAGCCAAATTATCTAGTCCACCCGCACATGCCGACAGGCAAAGCAGGAGACAGGCAACTATTGAACGTGACAAAGATATTCTCATGTCTGAAACTCTAAGACCAAAACGTAACTTCATCAACGCTTGCTACCTGATCTCGCTATGTTAGCTATGTAGTTATGAATATGACCGCACCCTTGATCGACCCATTCGCCCGTACAATCGACTACTTGCGCGTTTCCGTCACGGATCGCTGCGACTTTCGCTGCGTCTATTGCATGTCGGAAAACATGACCTTCTTGCCAAAGAAGGAGCTTTTGACCTTGGAAGAGTTGGACCGCATGTGTTCCACGTTCGTGCGTATGGGCGTTAAAAAACTGCGGATTACAGGCGGTGAACCGTTGGTACGGCGTGATATCATGACATTCTTCCAATCAATGTCGCGGCATCTGGACAGTGGTGATCTGGCAGAGCTGACATTGACCACGAATGGCAGCCAGTTGGCCCGATTTGCCGATGATCTCTATGCGGCGGGCGTTCGGCGAATTAACGTGTCTTTGGACACGCTGGATGAGAAAAAATTTGCCGACATCACGCGTTGGGGGCGGTTGCCTCAGGTCCTCATGGGGATCGACGCTGCATTGGCCGTGGGCCTGCGGGTCAAAATCAACGCGGTCGCGCTGAAAGATTTCAATGAGGATGAGCTGTTCACATTGGCTGAGTGGTGTGGCGACCGGGACATGGACCTGACCTTTATCGAGGTCATGCCAATGGGGGATCTGGGCAATGAGGATCGGCTAAGCCAATATTGGGCGCTGACCGATCTGCGCGCGCGGCTGGCTGAGCGGTATACCCTGATTGATCTGGATGAGCGTACCGGCGGGCCCGCGCGATATGTGCAACTGCAAGAAACGGGTCAGAAAATTGGCTTTATCACGCCTCTGACCCATAATTTCTGCGAAAGCTGTAATCGCGTCCGGCTGACCTGCACCGGTGAGTTGTATATGTGCCTTGGCCAGGAAGACATGGCAGACCTGCGCGCACCATTGCGGGCATCTGAAACCGATGATGCGTTACAGATCGCCATCCGGGAAGCCATTGAACGAAAACCCAAAGGCCATGATTTTGACTATTCACGACAAAAATTGGACGGTCAGGTTTCGCGCCACATGAGCCATACGGGCGGTTAACCCCAAAATCAGCACCTTGTCAGTGGCGACATCTGGGTGGGTATTTCGATAACCCACAGAGCAAGATCTGAAGTGCGCCGATGATGCGAATTTCGCTTTCTGCAGAGGTACCATTGCCGCGCCTGCGTCACACATCTGTGCACCTGCATGGTGAATGGGGCCGATTGCAGCGTGACAATATCGTGCTTTGCAGCACCACCTTCACGCAGTGACCTGAACCACCCCTAAATGGCCGCTCTGACGCGGTCATATGTCCGAGAGCCACCCAATCAATTTCGAGAACGCCATGCCCGATCTCAAGATGATACTTATGCTGGCGGTTTAGCACCGGCATGCCCGTAAGCTAGCATGTTGCCATCGCTGGATTCGAGCACCCACTCAGCAAACGGCGACAAAACCATAGACTTAAATCGGGCGTCACCGAAGATCGCAGACCCGGCCAAATTGGTCAGTGACCCTGACTTCAGCGGCCCCAAAGTCTTTGCTTGTTGGAATTTCAAATATGTCTTGGCAAATTGTAGAGGTCGCAAGCACCAGAATGGCGCCTGCAACCCAAGTCTTTGCCCGCGCTTGGAACGTCTGTCCCGCTTTAAGCTGCGGGCATCCTCCGCTCAACAATTTCAGCCCACCATGAACATCCCGCCGGGATCACATCATCGTCAAAGTTGTATTTAGGATGGTGGACGCCTGCAGTGTCACCGTTGCCCACGACGATGTAGGCCCCGGGACGCGCGTTCAACATGAATGCGAAGTCTTCGCCGCCCATAACCAGCGGCGCATCACCACAGCTCCCTGAGACAGCTGTTGCCACTTCTGCTGCAAACTCAGTTTGCTCTTCGGAATTGACCATCACAGGATATCCGCGGACAAAGTTCACCTCGGCACTGCCGCCGTAAGCCTGCGCGGTCAGGGTGACCAAGGCTTTCAACCGCTCCTCGGCCATGTCCTGAACGGCCCCATCCAACGTCCTTACGGTCCCCTTTAGATAAACGGTTTCTGGGATCACGTTGAACGCCTTACTTTCAGTCTCAAAGCTGGTGACCGAAACTACAAGTTGTTTCACCGGATCCACGTTGCGGCTGGCAATACTTTGCAGGGCAAGCACGATATGCGACGCAACAACGGTTGTATCGACGGTCTCTTGCGGTTTTGCGGCATGGCCACCACGCCCTGTAACCGTGATGTCAAACTGATCGGCTGCCGCAAAGAACGGACCGGGCCGGATCGCAAATTGGCCAACCGGCATACCGGGCCAATTGTGCATTCCGTAAACTTCCTGAATGCCAAACTGCTCCATCATGCCGTCATCGACCATCTCTTTACCGCCGCCGCCGCCTTCTTCGGCGGGCTGGAAGATAACTGCGACCGTACCGTCAAAATTGCGTGTTTCAGACAGGTACTTTGCTGCACCCAGCAACATCGCGGTGTGACCATCATGGCCGCAAGCGTGCATCGCCCCATCAGTCTTGGATGCATACTCTAGACCCGTCGCCTCAAAAATCGGCAGCGCGTCCATATCAGCCCGCAGGCCAATGACCTTGCCTGAGGTATTCTGTTTGCCCTTGATGATCCCAACGACCCCTGTCCGGCCAAGGCCAGTGACAATCTCATCGCAACCAAACTCTTTCAACTTGTCGGCGACCAGCGCCGAGGTGCGGTGGGTTTCAAACAAGATCTCGGGGTGCGCGTGTAAATCGCGACGCCATTCGGTGATCTCCGGCAGCAATTCAGCAAATCGGTTTTTAACTGGCATGGTCTTTACTCCTGCGAAAGGTGATCGAGCAGGCGATGCATAAAGTCTTCACCTGCAGCAAACTGTTCTAACGTAATAAATTCATTAGCTTGATGAGCCTGTTCGATGTTTCCAGGGCCACAAACAACGGCAGAATATCCGCCTTCTTGAAACTGGCCCGCTTCGGTTCCAAAGCTGACGACATGGGTGCCGTTATCCCCGGTAAAGCGTCGGCTCAGTGCCTCGGCCGCGCCATCGACCTCTGGCTTCAGGCCCGGCACATCCCATCTTGGCAGCGCCTCGATAAAACTAGACGGCTGGACCGTTTGCATATCAGCCTGAACCTTCGCAACTTCTTGCAAATAGCGGTCGCCCCATTGCTCTGTCGTCTCGCCGGGCACGCACCGAAAGGACATGACAAAGCGGCAGTCTTTGGCCGTGATGTTGTGGGCGGTCCCACCCTCAATCATGCCGACATGGGCGGTTGTGTACGGCGGATTAAACAGGCTGGCGGGGTCCGCGTTGGCCTTGTTCTCGGCATTTACCCGATTGGCCCATTCGATCAGGCGCGCACCCTCCATGATGGCCGATACACCTTGATCCATCAGCGAGCTGTGAATTTCAAAACCGCGTAGATGCGTGTCAAACCCAAGACCGCCTTTGTGACCCGTAACGCTGCGCATTTCAGTCGGCTCACCAATAATCGCGATCGCCGCTTTTGGAATGCGGCCGATCATATGCTTAATCATTGGGGGCGCGCCGGTGCAGCCAATTTCTTCATCGCGCGACAGGCAGATCTGCAGCGGTTTTTTCAAGCGACCCGCGACGGCCAAAGGCACCAACGACAAAGCCAAAGCATCAAAGCCTTTCATGTCGCACGTGCCCCGACCGTATAACTTGCCATCTTTTTCGGTCACAACGAATGGGTCTGTATCCCAAGCCTGACCATCGACTGGTACGACATCAGTGTGACCCGACAAAATGATGCCGCCGTCGACCTCTGGCCCAATATGAGCATAAATGCTCGCCTTGGTCCCTTCTTCATTATAGTCGCGGTAGCTTTTGACACCAAATGAGGCGAGGTATTCCTCGACCCAATCAACCAATTCCAGATTGCTGTCACGACTCACTGTCGGAAAAGATACAAGTTTCTCAAGGATTTCCCGAGGCGAAAGGGAGTTCGGCATTGCAGCCTCCTATTATGTCCAAATCAGAAACTGTGCCTGTCTAACACCAAGGTCAAGCCCAGTTTTTTTTAGTTTTGCTTCTAGATTAAGCGTTTGCCCTTAGTTGTTGCATCATCGCCTGCAAACGGCTTGCGGGCTGCCCGATTCATGTTACCGTTACAGACTGCTTGAAGTCACTCAGTTAGAAGTGACATCGAATCTAATTGGTGAGGAGCGTCTGCCGATGCCCGACGGGTGTGTGCCCTTAGTCCTTGATGTGAAGGACTTGAAAACTGTTTTCAAGACGCGGCGCGGAGAAGTGCACGCTGTCAACGACGTAAGCTTTCATCTGGAAGCTGGTGAGTTGTTGGGGGTTGTGGGCGAAAGCGGGTCAGGAAAATCGGTCACGATGATGTCGCTAATAGGCTTGCTTCCTTCGCCGCCAGCGGAGGTCCGCAACGGGCATGTCATGTTTGAAGGTCAGGACCTTTTGACGGCAACCGAAGATCAGTTACGCGCCGTTCGCGGTGCCCGAATCGGGTTCATTTTTCAGGATCCGATGACGTCATTAAACCCGGTATTCAGTATCGGTTTTCAAATTTCTGAGCCGTTGCGCAAGCATATGGGCATGAACAAATCCACCGCGCGAAAGCGCACGATTGAGTTGTTGGATCTTGTCGGCATTCCAGATGCACAGCGACGCCTAAAGGACTATCCCCATCAATTTTCCGGCGGCATGCGCCAGCGCGTCATGATCGCAATCGCCTTGGCCTGTGATCCAAAGGTCCTAATTGCGGATGAACCTACAACAGCGCTGGACGTTACAATTCAGGCACAAATCATTGAGCTGGTTAAAGAGCTGCGCCAGAAACTTGGTATGGCGATTGTCTGGATCACTCATGATCTGGGCGTTATTGCGGGCATCGCTGATCGGGTGATGGTCATGTACGGCGGACAGGTGGTCGAACAGGGTCCGGTGCGCGAATTATTTGCCAATCCGCAGCATCCCTATACCCGCGCATTGCTGGAAACGGTGCCAAGCGTCACTGGCATGCGGGCCGATCGATTGCGTGTGATCGAGGGGCAGCCTCCAATGCTAACCTCATCCCCACAATCATGCCCATTTCGCCCGCGCTGCATGAATGCATTCGACCGTTGCGCGCGCGAAAACCCAAAACGTGTTCCTGCCGGCCCGTCCCATGATGTTGCCTGCTTCTGGGATCCAATCACCGGAGAGCCGCGCAATGTTTGATACCAGCTCGCAGAAAAAGCTTGTGCAGATCCGCGGTCTAAAAATGTATTTTCCGATTTATTCGGGGCTGTTGCGACGACATACCGGCGATGTAAAAGCCGTCGATGATGTCAGTTTTGAGATTTTTGAAGGGGAGACTCTGGGTCTTGTCGGCGAAAGCGGTTGTGGAAAATCAACATGTGGTCGTGCGATCTTGCGGCTTTATGAGCCGACGGCAGGCTCAATAAAAATCGATGGCGAAGAGATTTCCAACGCTGGACCGCAACGATTGCGCCAAATGCGTCCCACCATGCAAATGGTCTTTCAGGACCCACAGGCCAGTCTGAACCCACGCATGACAGTAGCTGCCATTATTGGTGAACCGCTAAGCGAGCATGAAAACGGAACCACCAAAGAGCGCAACGATCGCATCTATGAATTGATGGATGCCGTGGGACTGAACCGCGACTTTGCCAACCGCTACCCGCATGAATTCTCTGGCGGTCAGCGCCAACGGATCGGCATCGCCCGCGCCTTGGCCCTAAACCCCAAATTTATCGTCTGCGATGAGCCGATTGCAGCACTGGACGTCTCGATCCAGGCGCAGGTTGTCAATTTACTGGAAGACTTGCAGGAAAAACTGGGGCTGACCTATCTGTTCATCTCCCATGACCTTAGCATGGTGCGCCATATCGCAGACCGGGTCGCGGTCATGTACCTTGGTAAGATTGTTGAGTTGGCACCACGCGACGCGCTGTATGAGAACCCTCAACACCCTTATACCAAGGCGTTGCTATCCGCGGTCCCCGAGCCTGATCCGGCCAGCCATGACACGGCCAACCGCACCATTCTGCAAGGCGACGTGCCCAGCCCGTCGAACCCGCCGAAGGGCTGCAATTTCAACACACGCTGTCCTGTCGCGATGGAAATTTGTCGGCAGATTGACCCAACCATTCAAGAGGTAGCACCGGGACAGTTCGTGTCCTGCCACTTGTACAATAGCGATACGACCGCCAGCAAACTGGTGGCGTCTGAGGCACAACTAAAGCAGTCTAACTAGGAGAGAGACATGACGTTTAGAACACTTCTACTCGGGGCCGTCGCGACGTGCGCGCTTGCCCCTGCAGCCTTCGCCGAGCGCGGCTCGGACGGAGAGCTGAGCATTATCTATTGGCAAGCACCATCAACTCTGAACCCATATCTTTCGGGTGGGACCAAAGAAGTTGAGGCGGCGTCGTTGGTTATTGAGCCGCTCGCACGCTTTGACGACACCGGCACCATGGTTCCATGGCTTGTCGACGCTATCCCAACCGTTGAAAATGGCGGCGTTTCCGAAGATCTGACACAGATCACATGGGTTTTGTCGGAAGGCCTAGAATGGTCCGATGGCACAGCTGTAACTGCGGCCGACGCTGTCTTTACGTGGGAGTATTGCACCCATCCGGAAGGTGGTTGTGCACAGGCGTCTTATTTCGACGGAGTTGAAAGCGTTGTTGCAGTCGATGACCGCACCATCCAGATCAACTTTGCCGCGCCAAAGCCATTCCCCTACACATCGTTCGTGGGCTCTGAGTCCCCGATCATTCAGGCGGCTCAGTTCGCTGATTGTCTCGGCGCAAGCGCACCAGAGTGCACCGACGCCAATTTTGGCCCAATCGGTACCGGCCCGTTTGTCGTGACTGAATTCCGCCCGAATGACGTCATCACATTTTCTGCCAACGAAAACTTCCGTGAGGCAGATCTGCCTGCGTTTGCGACTGTGACCTTCAAAGGGGGCGGCGATGCAGCTGCTGCTGCTCGTGCCGTTCTGGAAACAGGTGAGTTTGATTACGCCTGGAACCTTCAGATCGACCCAACGATCCTTGCGCAGATGGCAGCACAGGGCAACGGCGTCGTTGTAACAGCGTTTGGTACGTCCGTAGAGCGGATCCACGTAAACCAAACCAACCCTGATCCAGCACTGGGCGATCTGCGTGCCACATTGGAAGGTGGTGCACACCCGTTCCTGACCGATCCTATCATCGGCCAAGCTATGTCCATGTCAATCGACCGCGGCTTGTTGGTTGAGGTCGGCTACGGTGCCGGCGGCCAGGCAACATGTAACTTGCTTCCAGCGCCTGAGCTTTATGCCTCTACCGCCAACGATGCTTGCCTTGTGCAAGATATCGCCGGTGCGAACGCATTGCTGGATGGTGCCGGCTACTTGGATACAGACGGTGATGGCATCCGCGAAGCGAATGGCCTGCCTATCAGCGTTCTCTACCAGACTTCGACCAATGCCGTCCGTCAGGACACTCAGGCGCTGGTCAAGCAGTGGTGGTCCGAGATCGGCATTGACGCAGAGCTTCGCAACATCGACGCTTCCGTGTTCTTTGGTGGTGACCCTGCAAGCCCAGATACATTCCAGAAATTCTTTGCGGATGTAGAAATGTACACCAACAATTTCTCGGGTGTTGACCCAGAGGCGTACATGGCCAACTGGCGCTGCAGCGAAATCCCAAGCCCATCCAGCCAGTGGCAGGGTTCCAACATGCAGCGTTTCTGTGATCCAGCCTATGACGCACTGGTCACCGAGATGTCCTCTACAGCAAGCCTAGAAGATCGTGGCCGTATGGCCCGTGAGATGAACGACATGCTGGTTCAGTCTTACTCGATCATCCCACTGATTCACCGTGGTGGCGTGTCTGCACATGCCAACTCGTTGGACGGCATCCGGATGTCCGATTGGGACAGCGAACTGTGGAACATCAAAGACTGGTCGCGTGCTGACTAATCTTTTGATCTAACGATCTGCCGCGCCCTGAGCTATTGGGCGCGGCAACGACCACCCAATAAGAAACTTCTGAACCGAGGTGCCCATGCTGACCTTTACGATCCGTCGATTGATGACAGCCATACCGACGCTTCTGTTCATCAGTTTTGTGATCTTTCTGATCGTCAAACTGTCGCCGTCCGATCCGACCGCTGGCCTGCCTCTGACGATCCCACCTGAAGTGCGCGAGCAAATCCGCGAAAGTCTGGGCGTAAACGACCCGATTTTTGTGCAATATTTCAAATGGCTCCGACTGATGGTCTGGAATGAACCGCTGCACTTGCTGCATCAGGCCACTGGATGGGACGTCGCACCAGAAAGCACGACCCGTATCATCAGCTACCAGACCCGCAGCCCGGT
Organism: Paracoccaceae bacterium; assembly: GCA_047623825.1. Classification (GTDB taxonomy): domain Bacteria; phylum Pseudomonadota; class Alphaproteobacteria; order Rhodobacterales; family Rhodobacteraceae; genus JBLHOS01. The sequence continues at coordinate 36,716 of JBLHOS010000018.1, forward strand.
GATGGACTTGATCGTCCAGCGTATGCCGCAGACGATGTGGGTGGTTGGCACGTCCTATATTGTCGGCATTCTGATCGCTCTGCCGATCGGGATCATCTCTGCCTACAAGCAATATTCGATCTTCGACCAGGTCGGTACATTCATCTCAATGCTGGGATTTTCAGTTCCAACATTCTTTACCGGCGTTCTGTTCATCGTGATCTTTGCGGTCAAGTTGGGCTGGTTCCCATCAGTCTATGATACGACCCATGTCGTCACCGATTGGCCAAGCTTCATCGTACAGCTTAAACAGATCATAATGCCGGTCATGGTTCTGGGCCTGTTCAATGCCAGCCAGATCAGTCGCTTCATGCGCGCCTCAATGCTCGACAACCTAAATCAGGACTATGTGCGGACTGCGCGTGCCAAAGGCTTGTCCGAACGGATTGTTGTTCTGGTCCACGTGCTGCGCAACTCTATGATCCCAGTTGTGACTGTGATTGCGCTGAACGTGCCTGCAGTTTTTGGCGGCGCGATCATCACTGAGCAGGTGTTCAAGGTGAACGGTATTGGTCAGCTATTGATCATCGCGATCCAAAGTGGTGATATTCCGACCGTTCAGACTGTCTCATTCATTTTCGCAGTGCTGATCGTGCTATTTAACCTGATTGCCGATGTCCTCTACGGCATCTTGGACCCGAGGATTCGGTATGACTGATCTGACCAACCCGCCAGCCGAACCGTTGGAAACCTATCGCCCACCACGCAACCAATGGTGGGATGTTTGGGACCAATTCAAGACCCATAAGGGGGCGATGGCCGGGCTTGGCTTTTTCGTATTCGTGTTGCTGTTTGTCTATGCCGGACCGTTGCTTTGGACGATCGATCCAACCTATATCGATATCCGCGCGCGCAATTCTGGCCCAACGTTTCTGCATCCAATGGGAACCGATCAGCTGGGTCGCGACACACTTGGCCGCATGATGACCGGGGGACGGACATCTATCGCGGTTGGTCTGACTGCCATGGGGTTGGCCCTTGTGGTCGGAACCTTGGTCGGCGTCGTCGCAGGCTATTTCAAACGGGCCGATGGCCCGTTGATGCGCCTTACTGACCTATTCCTAGCGCTGCCACTTCTACCGCTGTTGTTGGTCATCATCATGCTGTTTCGCGATCAACTGCGCTCAGCCTTTGGGCCCGAAGGTGGTATTTTTATCCTGATCGTCTTTGTCATTGGCATTACATCATGGATGCAAACGGCCCGCGTCGTGCGCGGCGATGTTCTTGCCATCAAAGAGCGCGAGTTTGTCTTGGCCGCCCGGTCTATTGGGACGCCGCCACACCGGATGATTACGCGCCATATTCTGCCAAACGTCATGAGCCCAATCATGGTCTCCGCGACCCTTGGCATCGCCAACGCGATCATCACCGAAAGTGCGCTGTCGTTTCTGGGTCTTGGATTTCCCTCGGACTTCCCAACTTGGGGTCGCCTACTGTTCGATGCCACCGACTGGCTGCAGCAAAATCCAGAGCGTGTGATCTGGCCGGGCCTCGCGATTTCGTTGACGGTTTTGTCGGTAAATTATATCGGTGACGGTCTTCGTGATGCGCTTGACCCACGGATCCGCGGGCGCTGACGCAGTGTAAGATCCTACAGTTGCGAAATATCCGTGGGTCTTGTGATAGACAGCCCGCTGCGCCGGTTTATGATCACCCGGACCAGCGGACGATCAAATGGTGATTGGTTTAACAGTGAATGGAGTGTCTCACTCCGTTGATCTGTTCCAATCTTGTGGATCCTACGCGATAAATTGGGATTGACCGGCACCAAATTCGGCTGCGGCGTTGCGGCGTGTGATGCCTGTATCATGCATATCAACGGGGTGGTCTTGCCACGGTTTAGTTCCGGTGTCTTTCGAGCAATGTTTGCTATGGAGGAGACAAGAAATGGCAACGAGATACACAGACGAGTTTCGGCGTGATGCAGTGCGCATTGCGGTTACAAGCGGCTTAACGCGGCCCCAGCTTTCATCAGATTTGGGCGTGGGTCTTTCGACTTTGAACAAGTGGGTTCAGAAGCATCAGCATGACGATCTGATGTCGGGCCCGCACGAGGACGTCGAAAAGGAGAATGAACGCCTTCGCAAGGAAGTCCGGCTGCTGCGCGAGGAGAGGGAAGTGTTAAAAAAGGCGGCAATCCACTGACCG
>JBLHOS010000019.1:0-37307 GCA_047623825.1 Paracoccaceae bacterium
TTTGAAAACGCTGGTGGTGCGCTAACGTTGAATTCAGTCGTTGAAACAACGGCAAAGTTCGCCAGTTACCCGGACAATCAGGGCCGCGATAATCCGGCCTCAAAGGCGTTGATGGCGGTGATCGATAGGGGCAGGGCAGATGCGCGGCTGTTGTTTAATGCCCCAGACGGCCAGATTTTTGTCGGTGAAAGCGGGACTGAGGTCCTGTTTCGCTTAATCCGGACTGCCGCCTTGGGTGCCGCAGACGGTGGCACGATGCTTGGCAGTACGCTGGAGCATCCAGCCTCTCGCAGTGCGATGGCGCGGTGGGCCGATGTTACGGGACGCCCACATTTGTTGGCCCATCACGATAATAAAACCGGCACCGTTGGGCTGGACGCCTACCTGCCGCACTTGTCGCCTGATCTACGGGTTGCCACGATTGTGCATACCTCACCTGTTACGGGTATCTCGGTTAATGTTGCTGAGATTGCGGCGGCTATCCGGGCTGTGGCGCCGGACTGTTTCATCATCATCGACGGCATTCAGCACGCCAGCCACGGCCATATCGATGTCGCGGCCTACGGTGTCGACGGCTACGCCGTGTCCCCCTACAAGGTATTTTCGCGCCATGGCTACGGCGTGGGTTGGGCATCTGACCGGCTGACCGCCTGCACCAAGGAAACAGTCATCGGTGGATCACCAAACACGTGGGAGCAGGGAACGCGCGACACTGGCAGCTACGCGACACTTTCAGACGTTGTGGAATATTTTCAATGGCTTGGCGGACATTTCACCACCAGTTCTGATCCACGGTTAAAGATTGAGGCGGCGGCGAAGGCCATCCATGCCCATGAGGATAAGCTGGCAGATACCGTAATGAATGGCACCGGTAATCAGCCGGGGCTGACCAATATTTCTGGTGTCACGATCATCGCGGGCGCTGAAAATCCCAGCCGCGAAGGTGTGATTTCACTAAGCCTAAAGTCGATGGCGTCAGGCCCACTGGTCAGCTTCCTGCGTGATCGCGGGATCCGTACCCATATCCGTAATGACGATCATTACTCTGGCAACATCTTGACGCCGCTTGGCCTGAAATCTTGCGTGCGGGTATCGATCAGCCACTACAATACGGAACAGGAAGTCGCCCAGTTTCTGGAAGCGATGAACGAGGCTGCAACCGGTCCGTTTTAAGCGAAGTGTCTGCACAACAACGGCCCGCCACAAACCGGCGGGCCGTTGTTGTTTCAGCGGTGGTTTTGGTCAGGCCGCTGCATTTTCATGCGGATGGCGGCCCAGAATGATCATGCTCAGCAGATCATCATCGGTGACATCCTTCACATCGACAGTGCCGACAAGCTTACCGTTTTTCATGACCGATGCGCGGTCACACAGCTCCAGCACGTCGTGGATGTCATGGCTGATCAGAAAAATTCCGATACCCTCAGACTTCAACTGTTGGATCAGGTCTGACACCATCTGTGTTTCTTGTGGACCTAAGGCCGCCGTCGGCTCATCCATGATCAGGATGCGCGCGTTGAAATAGACGGCACGCGCAATGGCCACTGACTGGCGCTGACCACCCGAAAGCGCTGACACCGGATCTGAGAACTTGTGGAAGTTCGGGTTGAGGCGGTGCATAATCTTGCGCGCCTCAGCCTCCATCGCGTCATCATTGACCAGACCCCACGGCGTCACAATCTCACGTCCCAAAAACAGGTTCGAGGAGGCATCCAAATTGTCGGCAAGCGCCAGTGTTTGGTAGATCGTCTCAATGTTATAGGACCGGGCGTCGCGTGGGTTTTGAATTGTGGCTTTCTTGCCCTCAATCAGGATTTCACCTGCATCGGCCCGGTAAGCACCTGACAAGATCTTGATCAAGGTGGATTTACCAGCGCCATTATGGCCCAACAGGCCGACAACTTCGCCTGCATGCAAATCAACGCTGACGTTATCAACAGCTTTCACGCCGCCGAACGAGATTGAGATATTCTTCATTTCAACAAGAGGTGTCGTCATTTCCGGATCTCCAATCTTTTACGGTAGATAATGTCGATAAGGACTGCGAGGACCAGAACCACACCGACCACGATGTTTTGGTAGGGCGCGTCAACGCCGACCATCGCCATGCCCGATTGAAGACTTTGCATGATCAGCGCCCCTAAAATTGCGCCATGAATAGTGCCAAAGCCCCCTGATAGGGCGGTGCCGCCAATAACTGCTGCCGCGATAACCCGCAGCTCGTCCAGCGTACCGATGTCGTTGGTGTGGTATCCCTGACGGGCAGAGGCCACGACTGCCGAGACCGCACATAGCGCCCCCATCAGGGCAAACACTTTGACCATCAGCAACTGGGTGTTGATGCCGGACAATTCTGCCGCACTGGGGTTGCCGCCGGTGGCAAAGATGTAGCGGCCCAGACGTGTGCGCCGTGCGATCAGCGTCATGCCGATGGCCACTACGATCAACACCAATACCGAATAGGGAACGCCGAACCCCTCAGTATAGCCTTCGGGCATCACCTCACCTCGGGCATCAAATTCACGCAGTAGGCGCGCAGTTGGAACCTGATAGGCGTTCAAGGTGGCAACAAAGCCTAGGATTGCACCAGTAATCAGCAGTCCAATGACGCCTTCTGCCCACAAGGGTTTGACCGGAAAACCATGGGCAGTTTTGTTACGGCGGGCCGACCAAAGTGCGGCCAAGGCGGCAAGCACGGCAATAATGCCAAGTGCCCAGCTGGGTCCGACACCCAAGGTGCCGTTGATGCCGCCAAATGCGGCGAATGTCTCATCTAGCGGGCCGATGGTTGAGCCGTTGGTCAGGTGCCAGCCTACGTTGCGCCAGATCAGCAACCCACCAAGGGTGACAATGAAGGCCGGGATCGTTAAATAGCCCACCAACCAGCCATTAAAGGCGCCGATTATCGTACCGATGATCACACCCGCTAAGATCGTGATCCATGGTGTCAGCGGGTGACCAAACCCCAGGCCCAACATATCCGGCAAAATAGAGGTTTGCGTAACGGCCATAACGGCCGAGCAAGTCGCCAACAATGCACCGACCGACAGGTCAATATGGCGGGTCACGATGATAAACACCATTCCGGTCGCCATGATCGCAACTGAGACGGTTTGGATCGTCAAGTTGAATACGTTTCGCGGCGTCAGGAAATTTCCGCCCGTCGCCAGATTGAACCCGATGCTCAACAGAATAAATGCGCCGACCATGCCCAGCAGACGTGTATCCAGTTCGAGCGCATCGAACACAGATCGTCTTGTATTTTTAGGGGTCGGCTGAGTGGTCGTATCGGTCATGACCGAACTCCTAAAACAGCTTGTGGGAATGTCCCACCCCGGCACAGGTGCGGGGATGGGACAGATATTGCAGGTAAAAGACCTTAGTTACAAGGTGCTGGGCCGTTGCTTACACCTTGGCAGAGCGCTTCTTGTGTAATCCAGCCCGCGTCAACAACTGCGGACAGATTGGCCGCCGTGACAGGAACTGGCTCAAGGAAGATTGCAGTCATCTCGGTGCCAGCAGGTGATGTCCAGGTCTGTGCGCCTTCAACATCGGCCATCATGGCGCCACCAGCCAATGCAACAGCGATTTCGCCGGCTGCACGACCCAGATCACGGGCGTCTTTCCAGACAGATACAGTCTGCGTCCCAAGTGCAACCCGGTTCAGAGCGGCATGGTCACCGTCCTGGCCCGACACTGGAATACCTTCCATGCCTTGCGCGGTCAGGGCTGCAACAGCGCCGCCAGCAGTGCCGTCATTCGAGGCAACAACAGCGTCAACACCGTTGTCTTGCGCCGTCAGGATCTGCTCCATGTTGCGCTGCGCGTTGGCAGGCAACCAGCCGTCTGTGTAGGCCTCTGCGACAATCGTGATTGCACCAGAATCGATTGCTGCCTGCAGAATTTCCTGCTGGCCGCCGCGCAGGAAGTCTGCGTTCGGATCTGTGGGCGAGCCTTTGATCATCACGTAGCGGCCTGTTGGGGCTGCCTCAAGAACGGCACGTGCCTGCATCCGGCCTACTTCGACATTGTCGAATGTTAGATAGAAGGCGCGTGGATCTTCGATCAGGCGGTCATAACCGATCACCGGGATACCTTCGTCAGCGGCGGCCTGTACGGCTGGGCCAATGGCTTGGGCATCTTGTGCAAGAATGATCAACGCATCGGCACCCTGAGCGATCAGGCTTTCGATGTCAGACAGCTGCTTGGATGACGAGGATTGTGCGTCAGCAGAGATATAGGATGCGCCCGCAGCGTTCAGCGCCTCAAGCAAAGCCGCCTCATCTGTCGCCCAACGCTCTTCTTGAAAATTGGACCAGCTAACACCGATTGTGATGTTCTGGGCCAGGGCAGCGGTGCCCATTGTTGCGACAAGCGTACCGGCCGCAATTGCGTTCAAAAACTTCATGGTTTCCTCCCTAGAAACTTATGTCACGACTCCAACCGACGGATTCGCGTAACGTTCAATAGCGCTAGCATTATTTTTTTCAAATATCAAATTAAATAGATTCTACGTCGATGTTTGGTTTTTATAGAAAAAATTAGAGGAGAGGGCAGGCTCTTCTTGCTGAATTATTTTTTCTGATGAAATATAGGGTGGGGAAAGGAGATGTTCTTGGAAACAGTTAAAACACCTCATGGATCTGATCAGCGTGAAACTGGACGGCATCAGGTTTTTGATGCGATCCGGCAGGCCGAACGCATTGCGCGTATCGATATTGCGCACCAGACCGGCTTTAGTCCCGCAACCGTCACTGCCATCACGTCTGAGTTGATTGCAGCCGGTCTGATCGAAGAAATTGTTCCTGATGTAAGCCCCGTTCGTGCCAAGCGTGGGCGGCCGCGGGTCGCGCTTAAAATCCGGGGTGATGCCCATTTTGTTATCGGGCTAAAGATCTCAAACCGGTCTGCCACGGCAATGATCGTGGACTTCGAAGGCAACGCCAAGGCGCAGTATGAGGCCCCGATGCCTGCCGATCGGTTGGGTGTTGATCAAATGGTCTCATTCATCGCTGACACGATTGATGCAACTTGTGTTGTTGCTGGAATACACGTGCAAGATCTTTCTGGTGCGGGTCTTGGCATGGCCGGGATTATCGATGCGCAACGCAATTTCGTCTACTGGTCCCCGTCATTGACGGAGCGCAGTGTTGAATTGGGCGCGATGCTGATGAAACGTCTGCCGTTTCCAATATTCATGGATAATGACGCGAACTTGGTTGCCAAGGCTGAGCAGCTGTTTGGCGAAGGACGGGATTTCAGCGACTTTATCGTTATCACGATTGAACATGGCGTTGGCATGGGCATTGTAATCGACAATAAAATTTACCGTGGCACGCGCGGTTGCGGCGCAGAATTTGGGCATACCAAGGTTCAGTTGGACGGCGCGCTGTGCCGGTGTGGGCAGCGCGGCTGCCTAGAGGCATATGTCGCAGATTATGCCCTGTTGCGAGAGGCCAATATCACCAGTGGTGATGCGCCTGAGGATGAGGTTGCGAGCCTTTTTGCGCGTGCCAAAGCAGGCGACAAGGTTGCGCAATCGATCTTTGATCGCGCCGGGCGGATGTTTGCGATGGGTCTGGCTAATGTGGTCAATATCTTTGATCCCAAACTGATCATCCTGTCGGGCGAACGTATGCTGTTTGATTTTCTTTATGCAGATGCGGTTCTGGATGCGATGAAGGCCAGTGTTGTACAGATCGATGGCCCCAAACCTGAAGTACGCATTCACAAATGGGGCGATCTTATGTGGGCCAATGGTGCAGCTGCCTATGCTATGGAAGGCGTGGCTGAGTTGATGATCAAGAAGATGGCGTCGAATGCGACCTAGCTTGGTGGCATTGTGCTGTGTCTGTCTAAGCGCGCAGGGCAGTTTGGCCGACCCGATATTTGCGCCGCGCGCGATCCCTGAACACATCTATGCCGGCGGGTGGGAACATTTCGTCGGCGGCGGTGTCTCAGCGTTTGATTGTGACGGCGATTTGATGCCTGATCTGGTTGCAGCGGGGGGGGCTGGCCCCTCAACACTGATGCGCAACCGAACATCCGCGCGCGGCGCCGATCTGGTGTTTGAGACTGACACGCCTGAGGCCTTGCGGGCCACCGGCATCATCGGGGCCTATCCGCTGGATATCGACAGCGATGGCCATCTGGATCTGGCGGTTCTGCGCGTTGGTGAAAACCTGTTGTTGCGGGGCGACGGGGCGTGTAATTTCACGCCCTTTGCGGGTGCATTAGGGTTTCAGTCGCAGGTCAGATGGACCACCGCGTTTTCTGCGACATGGGAAGATCAGGGGTCATTGCCGACGCTTGCGTTTGGCAACTACGTCGACCGGACCAACCCGGAAGGACCGTTTGGAACGTGTGATGATAATCAGCTTTATCGCCCGCATGGTCCTGAATATGCTGCGCCAATGGCCTTGTCGCCTAGCTATTGCACCCTCTCAATGCTGTTTTCGGACTGGGGCCGCCATGGTCGCGCTGATCTGAGGGTCAGCAATGATCGGCACTATTATGTGCGCGGTGGCCAAGAACAGATGTGGGCGATGCAGGATGTGCCGCGCCTATACACTGAGGCTGATGGCTGGCAATCCTTTCAGCTATGGGGAATGGGGATCGCTGCGCGCGATATCACCGGCGATGGGCTGGCTGAGCTATACCTGACCAGCATGGGTGATCAGCGGTTTCAATTCTTGCAGAACGGGGCTGATACGCCGGCCTTTCAGGATGCCCCCTTTGCGCTAGGGACCAGTGCGCACCGGCCCTATGCGGGCGGCGATGGACGCCCTTCAACCGGATGGCACGCAGCCTTTGGTGATGTGCAAAACGATGGTCGTGACGATATTTTTGTGACCAAGGGCAATGTTGAGCAGATGCCCGGCAGTGCCATGGACGATCCCAACAACCTGCTGATCCAAACGCCTGAGGGCCAGTTTACTGAAACTGGACTGCAAGCGGGAATTGCCACAATGGAGCGGAGCCGGGGTGCGGCCCTGATCGATCTGAATCTGGATGGATTGCTGGATCTGGCGGTGATTAACCGGCGCGCGCCGATGGAGCTTTATCAAAATGTCACGCAAGGCGCTGGCAACTGGATCCAATTACGCTTGCGCCAACCGGCCCCAAACGTTGATGCAGTCGGTGCGTTTGTTGAGGTCCGCATCGGTGACCGGGTCGCGGTGCAAGAAGTCACTGTTGGCGGCGGTCATGCCAGTGGCGTCGCCGGGTTGCTGCATTTTGGATTGGGCGATGCGACCGAGGCCGATCTTCGGGTGATTTGGCCGGGCGGCCAAGTGGGGCCATGGATGCCGATCCGCACCAACCAGATTTTTGCGGTTGAGCGTGATGATCGGGCAGGCCCAAAACCGATCTAATCGACGGGCAGACCGCTTGGAACGCGATCAGGAACACCGAGGCGTCCAGCCTCGGACTGCGGATCGGTCAGCGCATTCATAAACGCCACCAGATCGGCAATTGCAGCATCCGGCAGGGACATCGGGGCCAATTCATTGGCGGCAGCAATCGCGATCATTTCTGCGGCATTGTTTAAAACACGCCAATCGTCCGCACCGCGCAGATCAACCAGCAGTGCCTGCACAGGGTCATAGTTCATCAAGGCTGCGACTGGATCCAGATGATGGCGGATAACCCCCTCAAGGCTGGCATAGGCGCCCGCGTGGCCATAGGGGGCGGTCAACACCACATTGCGCAGGCTGGGGGTGCGAAAACGGTAGGCATCTTGCGGGGCACCGGTCACGCGCATCCGCCCTTCATCGCGGGCATGGCTCTCAAATCGTGCGGCTTTGCCCGGCCCGATCTGGGGCATTGCGATGGCATGAAATCCATGGTCGGTCTGAAATCGGCCACTATGACAATTGCTGCAACCAGCCGTCCCAAAAAACAGATCTTGGCCGCGCGCGGCATCCGCTGGCAATGCGGATCCGCCTGCATGTGCCTGATCAAACGGGCTGTTATCAGCGCGCCATTCAACACGGATGAAATCTGCGATCATGTTCGAGATATCGGTGAAATGGATCTCAGCCTCAAGTCCGATGGTTTGATCGAACCGGGCGCGATATTCTGGGATGGCAGTGACGCGTGCTGCGATCTGGTCCCAAGCACCGCCTGCCAGCGATAAATGCCCCAAACGGACGGACTGCGCGACCGGGTTCTCGGAATAATGCCCGGCCATCTCATCTGCAGAAAGGACAGGGAACATCGCTTGTGCCGACAAGACACTGTCGAACCCTTCGGCCATATCATCGCCCAACGGTGTTCGGATGCCGTTGGGGCGGGTCGGATCTGCCTCTAGGCGGCCATCATGGAACATCACGGTGAATTCCAGAGCACCTAGATTGAACAGGCCTGGTGCGTTGCGCGGGATGCGCTGCTCGGGCAGATTATTCGGGTCAACGCGCCGGTCAGCGCCCAGCCCGATACCGCCGTCACCCAACGACAGTGAGACCCCGTCGGATGTGCCCAACCTTGGGTGATGGCACGTGGCGCAAGACACAGTTTGACTACCGCTGAGGATCGGATCGTAAAACAGCAGCTGACCCAGTTCCGCCCGCAGTGGATCGACCGGCGCGAACTGGGCCGGGGGCCAGTCAGATGGGTTGGCCAAGGCTGCGCCTGCAAGCAGCGCGCCCAGTAGGACGATCCGTTTTTTCATTGTGCGGCCTCTGAAATCTCTACGCTGAGAACCTGACGATAGGGGCGGTCGGGGTCAATCAGGATTGACGGGAAATTCGGGTGGTTCAGTGCGTCGGGAAAGCCCTGCGGCTCAAGACAAAATCCGCCAAATGGAGCGTAAGACCTACCATCCAAGCCGCCTGTCAGTTGCCCCAGATGGGCGGCGGTATAAAGCTGGGCACCGGGCTGATCCGACCAGACCCGCATGCAAAGCCCATTTGGTGCGCGAACAACTGCAACTGGGTCATCCGGTGCGCGTTCCTTGGCAAAGACCAGATTGATGTCATGGCCGGTGTGATCCCCATCGCGGTCCTCAAATGGCGTTGGGGTCGTGAAATCATTCCGACTGCCTCGCGTCTTCAGGATCTGACCAGTTGGAATTCCATCAGCGCTGAGCGGTAGGTATCGATCGGTATTCGTTTGCAGCGTGTGGGACCAAATCGGACCCGAGCCCAGAAGATTATAGTAGTTGTGTTGCGCCAGATTAAGCGGTGTCAGCCGGTCGCTGCGCGCAGTCATCACGTAGGTAACGCGCGTACCTGACAGGTGAATGTTCAGGTTCAGCCAGATGTTGCCGGGGTACCCCTGCTGGCCATCTGGGGAGTGGTAGCGCAGCTCCACCTTGCGCGCCGATTGATCAAGATCCATGTCCCAATACTGCGTGCTAAGCCCGGCGGGCCCGCCATGTAGATGGTGCCTGCCATACCCGCAAGATACTTGGATTGGTGATCCAGCCAATGTGAACCGGCCATGCGCTGTTCGATTGGCAACACGTCCAACAATCGCCCCCATGTAGACCGGGTCATTTAGATAACGCGCTGGGTCCTGATAGCCCAGAATGACTGGCAGGCGCTGGCCGCCGCACGGCACGCGCCAATCTTGGGTGATGGCCCCATAGTTCAGGATCGCAACTGAGACGTTACCGTCTTCCAGTACGACCCGGCGTAGGTGCGTTTCGCTCAATTGGCCCAAATCTGCGCGCTCCCGCGGGAATGTCTGTTCAGACGAACCGGTTTACGACGTTTTCAAGATATTCTTGGCGGCCTGAACGCGGGGCTGGGTTCACATCACGCGCCAAAACGCGCTCCGTAATTTGCTCAAGCGTCCGTCCCCCTGACAGCATCGCCTGCGCTTCTGGATCCTGCCAACCGGCATAGCGGTCGGTGACGAAATCGGACATTGTTCCGTCTTCGATCATGGCGGCGGCTGCTTTGAGGCCACGCGCGCAGACGTCCATACCACCGATATGGGCGATCAGCAGGTCATCTGGCTCTATCGATTGGCGGCGCAGTTTGGCATCAAAATTGGTGCCGCCGGATCCCAGACCGCCTGCTTGTAAGATGTGGTAATACGCCAATGCAATCTCTGACACTGAATTTGGAAACTGGTCAGTGTCCCACCCCGATTGATAGTCATTCCGGTTCATGTCGACTGATCCCAGAATGCCAAAAGCTGACGCCATTGCGATTTCATGCTCAAATGAGTGACCCGCAAGGATCGCATGGCCCTGTTCAATATTGACCTTCACATCGTTCTCAAGCCCGTGGCGTTTAAGAAACCCGTAAACCGTCGCCACGTCATAGTCGTATTGGTGTTTGGTCGGCTCTTGCGGTTTTGGCTCAATCAAGATCGCGCCTTGGAACCCGATCTTATACTTGTGCTCAACCACCATATTCAGAAAACGACCCAGCTGGTCATCCTCATGCTTAAGGTTGGTATTCAGCAGCGTCTCATAGCCTTCACGCCCGCCCCAAAGCACGTAGTTCTCGCCGCCCAAAGTCATGGTCGCATCCATGCAGGTTTTGACAGTCGCCGCCCCGAACGCAAATACATCCGGATCGGGGTTGGTCGCGGCCCCGCTCATGTAACGGCGGTGCGAAAACAGGTTCGCTGTGCCCCAAAGCAGCTTTTTGCCCGTCTCAGCCTGCTTTTGGCCCAGATAATCGACCATTTCTTGCAGATTGCGGGTGTTCTCGGCAAAATTGGCCCCTTCGGGCCGCATATCGGCATCATGAAAGCAGTAGTAGGGGACGTTCAGCAGTTCAAACATCTCAAACGCGACGTCCGCCTTTAGCTTGGCGGAGGCCATGCTATCGTCAAACCAAGGACGCTCAAAGGTCTGGCCGCCGAATGGATCATTCCCGGGCCAGACAAAATTGTGCCAATAGCAAACCGCAAACCGGAGGTGATCCTCCATGCGTTTGCCCATGACGACCTCATTCGGGTCATAGTGCTGAAAGGCCAACGCATTGGTGCCGCCAGGCCCCTCAAACGGAATTTCAGTGACGTCGCGGAAAAAACCAGTGGTCATGTCAATGCTGCCTTGATGTGAGGGTAGAGGGCACGGAATTTGGCGTATGAAGCGGAGTAATCATCGACCAGTTCTGCGCGTGGTTCAATTGTGGTGGCGACTGTTGGTCGCGTCATGATTTGTGTCAGATCGGCACCGGGTTGGCTGGCCATTGCCAGTCGCGCCGCACCAAGGGCCGCCCCAAATTCGCCCTGCGCCGGAAGGTCAATCGGGACTTGCAGGATGGTGGCCAACGTCTCAACCCAGAACTGTGATTGGGTGCCGCCGCCGATCGCCAATAACTGGTTTAGCTGAGTGCCAGTGGATTTCAGCGCCTCAAGATTGTCGCGCAGCGCAAAGGCCACGCCTTCCATGATCGCTTGGGTCAGATCCTTTGGGTTGCACGCAATATCAAGGCCAACAAATGCGCCACGCATTTTGCTGTCATTATGCGGCGTCCGCTCACCTGACAGATAGGGCAGGAACAGGCTGTTCGATGGGCCCGCGATTGTGGACCCCATCGCATTGGCCAGATCGGCCTGACTTTGACCCAAATTACGTGACAACCAGTTCAGGCAATCAGTTGCGGCCAGGATCACACCCATCTGGTACCAAGTGTTCGGAATAGCGTGACAAAAGCTGTGGACGGCAGTTTCGGGGGCAGGTGCAAAGCGGTCTTTTGCGGCCAGCAGAACACCTGATGTGCCAAGGGACACAAATCCGTCGCCATCCTGAAAACACCCAACACCACAGGCCGCAGCGGCGTTATCGCCACCGCCACCCACGATTGTGACGGTCGGCGAAACGCCCCAGTCACCCGCCAGCTCTGCGCGCAACATGCCCGAAACCTCACAGCCTTCAACCAGACGCGGCATCTGATCACGCCGCATGTGGCCTGCCTCTAGCAAGGTATCTGACCATTGCCGCGCACCGACATCCAGCCAAGACGTGCCCGCGCTGTCGGACATGTCCGAGACATGCTCCCCCGTTAGCCACAGACGCAGGTAATCTTTGGGTAGCAGAACCTTGGCGATCTTATCAAAGATCTCTGGCTCATGGGTCTCTAACCATCGCAATTTAGGCGCGGTAAATCCTGGAAAGACGATATTGCCCGACAGCGCTTGGACGTTGGGGGTGGCGTCCAGCGCCGCAGCCTCAGCGGCTGACCTCGTGTCATTCCATAAGATACAGGGACGCAGGACCTGATCGCCCGCATCCAACAATGTGGCCCCATGCATATGGCCCGACAGACCAATGGATCTAAGTGCTGCAAGGGCTACGGGATGTGATGTCTTGAGGTCTGACAGGCAGGCGGCACAGGCCGTGATCCAGCAAGAGGGGTCTTGCTCACTCCAGCCCGCATTGGGGTGGGACACATCATAAGACTTTTCGCTCCAGGCTACGACCGCGCCGCTGTCGTCGACCAAGATCGCGCGCAGGCCCGATGTTCCCAAATCTAATCCAAGATACATGGCAGCCTCCCCTCTGCTATGTTCATATGTGTTCCCACATATATTAATTTATCTTGTGAAATATTTCATGAGACTCGCCATATGTCAACTGATTCAGAAAGCTGACTGAGGGGTTCAGCAGTGATAAGTCTGAAACTGGGTCCGCGGAACAAGGGCCGCGCGATTGTTTTGACATCTCTGTTTTAAGGCTCAAAATTTTTTGGTCCCCATTCCGGCTCAACCGTGCGAAGATGCAGATCAGTTGGGGATAAACGGTAAGGTTGACACATCAATGCGCACTTGGGACGGTTCAGGCCGCCTTTGTGCCACGCCGCAGCGATAGCTGCCGCGTGGCCATATTGCTGCAAATCAGTGTCGTTCTTGCCTGACGTCCCTTCCACAAAAACAAGAAACAGAAGATGTTGAAAACAAGGGGCCGATAAATGAACAAGACACCAATTGCAAAGTTCAGCACACTTGCAGATCGTAAACCAGAATACGCGCTTGTCGGCGAAGTTGATCTGGTCATCGTGCGATTTGATGATGAAATCTCGGTCTTCTATGGCCGCTGTCTGCACCGTGGCGCGTTGATGTCTGATGGGTTTGTCAGCGGCAAGAACCTGATGTGCGGCGTGCACAATTGGGATTACCGTTTGGACAGTGGCGTTTCGGAATACGCCAATAACGAAGTGCTGCCAAAATTCAAATCCTGGATCAAGAACGACCAGATCATGGTTGATGCCGATGAGATTTCGGCATGGGCGCTTGAGAACCCACAACCTTATAATCGTGATGCTTATCTGGGGCTTTATGCCGATACCTCTCATGGGACGGACGAAGAGCCGACCAATGGCCTGATCCAGCAATATGCCCGCGACGGGCTATCCAAGACTGGCCATCACGGCAAGGTAGATGCGATGGGTGTGCCGCGCGACGAGCTGCCGAAATGGGACGATATTCAGCTTTTGACAGCACAATTGTACAAGGCGCCGCTGTTGGATCATGACGCTGTGGGCACTGATGTTGTGATCGGCCCGAACGCCCAAAAACCGCTGCGGCTGAAGATCCCACTTTTTGTTTCAGACATGTCGTTTGGTGCCTTGTCGGAACCCGCCAAGATCGCGTTGGCGATGGGTGCTGAGATGGCGGGAACTGGCATTTGTTCGGGTGAGGGCGGCATGCTGCCTGAGGAACAAGCCGCCAATTCAAGATATTTTTATGAACTTGCCTCGGCTCGCTTCGGCTTTGACTGGGATAAGCTGGCAAAGGTGCAGGCCTTCCATTTCAAAGGGGGGCAGGGCGCCAAAACCGGCACCGGTGGGCACCTGCCGGGCAAGAAGGTTCAGGGCAAAATCGCTGACGTGCGAGGGTTGCAGCCTGGGCAAGATGCGATCTCACCTGCGCGGTTTCCTGAATGGACAAGCCCCAGCCAGATCAAGGAGTTCGCCGACGAAGTTCGTGATCGCACGGGCGGCATTCCGATTGGCTATAAACTGTCTGCCCAACATATCGAAAAGGACATCGATGCCGCCCTTGAGGTTGGCGTCGACTATGTCATTCTGGATGGCCGTGGTGGCGGTACCGGGGCGGCGCCAATCATTTTCCGCGACAACATCTCAGTTCCGACGATCCCGGCTTTGGCGCGCGCGCGGCGTCATCTGGATCTGTGCGGGCGCGGGGACGTATCATTGGTAATCACCGGCGGCCTGCGCAAGCCTGCCGATTTCATCAAGGCACTTGCGATGGGGGCCGATGCGATTGCGTTGTCAAATGCGGCGATGCAGGCCATTGGGTGCATCGCGATGCGCGCCTGCCATACCAATAATTGTCCGGTCGGTATTGCGTCGCAGAAGCCCCATCTGGCCAGCCGGATTATCGTGGAAAACTCTGCCCGCCAATTGGCCAATTTCTTTGACGCCAGTGTTGAGCTGATGCAGGTCATGGCGCGTGCCTGCGGGCATGACCATCTGTCCAAGTTCAATCAAGATGACCTGACCACCTGGAAAAAAGACATGTCAGAACTGTCGGGCGTCGCGTTTGGTGGTTTGGCATGAACGGGCCGGATAAAGACTGGATCAGCGTCGGTAAGATCACGGATCTGCCCGAGGGTCGGGTCAAGACAGTCACCGCGCGTACCGTCTCGATCTGCCTGTCGCATTTTGAAGGAGAGTGGGCCGCGATGGACAACCACTGCCCGCATCAGGGTGGCCCACTTGGCGAAGGCTCAATCGAAAAAGGTGTCGACGGAGCGTGCTGGATCCGGTGCCCTTGGCACGGTTGGGATTTTGATCCTTTGACTGGAAAACCACCCGGTGGCCATGAAGACAGCGGTCAAACGATGTATCCCGTTGAAATCCGAAGCGGTGAGGTCTTTATTGGTCTCGACCCCGAACCCGACCATGTTCGAACCGTCACCGATGTGATGGCCGAGACCATGGTCAACTGGGGCATAAAACGCGTCTTTGGGATGGTTGGACATTCAAATCTGGGGCTGTCGGATGCGCTGCGCCTGCAGGTTGAAGCGGGCAATCTAAGCTATACCGGGATCCGACACGAAGGGGCGGGGGCGTTCGCGGCCTCGGCTTACGGCAAACTGACCGGCAAACCTGCGGCCTGCCTGACCATCGCAGGCCCCGGTGCGACCAATCTGATGACGGGCCTGTGGGACGCCAAAGTCGACCGCGCGCCGATTTTGGCGTTAACCGGTCAGGTGCAAACTCAGGTCTTTGGACCGGGCGCGTTTCAGGACATTGATCTGCGCTCGGCGTTTCAGGCTGTCGCGCGGTTTTCACAACCGGTTCTGGCAGGGTCACGCCATGCGGAATTGGTGTCGCTGGCTTGTAAAACCGCCCTTATTGAACGTGACGTGGCGCATCTGATCTTCCCTGATGATGTGCAAACCATACCCAGTGACGCCAAGGCGGCGTTTCCAACCGGGCGTATGGGCCGACCAGCGGTAAAGCCGAATGACGCTGATGTTGCGGACGCACTGGGCCATCTGGCCAAGGCAAAACGCCCTGTCTTTATTGTTGGGCACGGCGCATGGGATGCCCGTGACCAAATCATTGCACTGGCCGAACGGCTGGGTGCGCCGGTGATGACCACCTTTAAGGCCAAGGGGTTGATCCCTGACAGCCATCCAAATGCGGCGGGTGTATTGGGCCGGTCCGGCACACCGATCGCCAGTTGGTTCATGAATGAGACCGACCTGATCATCGCACTTGGTACTTCATTTTCAAACCACACTGGGATCAATCCGGGCAAGCCGATTATTCAGGTCGATTTTGAGCAGATGCAACTGGGTAAGTTCCACCCTGTCACCTTGCCAATCTGGGCTGAGATCGCTGAGTTTTGCGCCGCAATCGCGGGGTCTTCGGTTGGCATGGATCAGTCCGACCAGATCGCCGAATTGGCGGATCGTTGGGCGATGTGGCGGGCTGAGAAATCCTCTCGCATGGCTGAGGAAACCGACAAGGGCGTACATTCCTTTGCGATCTTTGATGCCTTGAGTCGCGTTGCACCTGCGGACGCAATCATCGCGGTTGACGTCGGCAACAACACATATTCCTTTGGCCGCTACTTTGAGACTAAGGGCCAGCGGGTTTTGATGTCAGGTTATCTGGGATCTATCGGTTTTGGGTTTCCGGCTGCGATGGGGGCTTGGGCCGCGACCCAGGATTTTGAGGAATTCCGCGGCCGTAAGGTGATCTCAATCTCGGGCGATGGCGGATTTGGCCAATATCCGATGGATCTTACAACTGCGGTAAAGCACGGCATGGATATCACCCATGTCCTGCTGCACAATGGTGAGCTTGGCAAAATCTCAAAGGAGCAGCGCGCCGGTGAATGGCCGGTGTGGGAGACGAGTTTGCACAACCCATCATTTGCGGCCTTTGCCAAGATCTGCGGCGCCTATGGCGACAAGGTTACACGTAGCGATCAGGTCGAGGCGGCACTGACAAAAGCGTTGGCCGTCCAAGGTCCGGCCTTGGTTGAGATCATGACCGATGCGGATTTGATTTGAGGAGACCACAATGACTGACCTGAGAACATCCCTTGGGGATCCGACAGCACTTGGTCACGCGCGCGCTGTGGCCCATGCTGCGGCCCAGCCATTGACCAAGGCCGCACGCGCAAACCTGCCGGCAGCTCCCGGTGACAGCCATTCCAATCTGGGATGGTCCCGCGACCTTGCAATGTTCCTGACCCATCCAATGCCCGCCGTATCTGGGCCGGTGCAAGTTGGCCTGAGCCTAGCCCCATTGGTGATGACTTTGATGCAAAATGGGCAGCGCATCGCAGAGCTGGCCTTATCAGGTGAAAGCCTGACCGAAGTCGAAAGCTGGTTGGATAATCAGTTGAAAACTGCAGGTCTGAAATCTGCGTCCGTCATCAAAATTACCTATGACATGCCACAGGATGTGACATCGCTTGTTGTTTTTCCGGCGAACGGGCCCGATTTGGCTGTCATGGCGGCGTGGTTTTCGCTGGCGAGCACAGCCTTGGATGCGCTTATTGCTGACTTGGCTGGGACCAGTGCTAAGACCAGTGAAATTCGCTGCTGGCCACATCATTTTGATATCGCCACTTATGTCTCGCTTGAAGCTGGCGATGCAGAGACCGCCAAAGGTGTGGGCGTTGGCCTATCACCGGGCGATGGCAGCTATGATCAGCCCTACTTCTACGTCAATCCGTGGCCGCATCTGGATGTAGCGTCTCTACCGTCACCGGTCACGCCGGGGCATTGGCATACAGACGGGTTTGTCGGCGCTATCGCCACCGGCCAAGAAATCCTTAGCCTTGATGATATCGCCAATCGCACTGCCGCGTTTGTTCAAGACAGCTTTTCGTTGGGCCGCAAATTGATCGGCGCCTAAGTGCGTTGCTCGCTCAGAACGTCTTTTAACGTTCTGAGCGAGGCTGTCGCTTGGCGCAGATCCAGCGCGGAATGCAGGTCGACCAAGTGGCTGCGCATAAGGTCCTCAGCACGATCAGCATTGTGATCCGCAATCGCCTTGACCAGTGAATGATGGGCATGGCTTTCGCATAAGGCACTTTCGCGGCGCCAATACAGTGCAATGATCAGCGAAGACCGCGCAATCAACGTTTCGACAAAGCCCGCGATGGTTGATTGATCCGCCATCCGGGCAATCTCGATGTGAAACAACCCAGACAAAAACACCGCGCGCCCCCGATCGCCCTTTTGCAGGGCGGCATGTTCATTGGCGATATGAGCCTGCAATTTGGCGATGTCTTCGCCCGTCGCCCTCATCGCCGCTGATCGGGCGGTGCGTGACTCCAGCAGCTCACGCGCTTCAAAGACCTCAAGGGCTTCGGCCGGGCTTGGTTGTGCAACATAGGCGCCGCGATTGCGGTGCATCTCGACCAATTGGCTATGGGCAAGCGATTGCAGCGCTGTGCGAACGATGGTGCGAGAGACGCCGTAGATCTCACCGATCTCATCTTCACCCAGTTTTGTGCCGGGGGCCAATTTATGCTCATGGATCGCCAGCGACAGGGCCTCGGCGACCACATCACTGCTGACCAACGTCTTGTCGGTTTCGTTTCGGCTTGGCACCGGTCTTGTCATGGTGGACCCCTCTGGCTTGGGGATGGCAGAATCATTGCTCGGCCACAAGCTAAGCCAAATTGAACCCAAAGTTATGACCATATTGTATACAGTCTTGTGTTCAAAAACTATGCACGACCCGAAAGACCCGCTGAATAATGCGGCATCGCCTGTCTGGCAAGCTTGGGATCCCGCAACGTGTTTGCACCCCTCACATGAACTCATTTGAAATCAGGCCAAGCAATGCGGGGAAAGCATGACAGCGCCTATCCAAGATCTTGAGTTGGTTTCTGTAACGAAACGCTACGGTGCGACTGTTGCGGTCGACGCGATCAATCATCACTTCAAGCCTGCCAGTTATACTTGTCTGCTAGGTCCGTCTGGATGCGGCAAATCCTCAACCCTGCGGATGATCGCGGGCCATGAAAATGTCAGTGATGGGTCCATCCTGTTGGCAGGCCGCGATATCTCTTACTTGCCACCTGCCAAGCGTGGCACTGCGATGATGTTTCAAAGCTATGCACTTTTCCCGCACCTTAGTGTTGTCGACAACGTCGCCTTCAGCCTCAAAATGAAGGGGGTTGATACCGTCACGCGCCGCGCCAAGGCCGGTGAGATGCTGGAATTGGTGGACCTGACGGCCTTGGCTGAGCGGTTGCCAGATCAGTTATCAGGTGGCCAACAGCAACGTGTCGCTCTGGCCCGCGCGTTGATCACACGCCCTCAGGTTTTGCTGCTGGATGAACCATTGTCAGCCCTCGACCCGTTTCTGCGGGTCCGGATGCGTGGTGAGTTGCGCAAACTTCAAGAAGAGCTGGGCATCAGTTTTGTTCACGTCACCCATGGTCAGGATGAGGCGTTGGCGCTGGCCGATGAAATCGTCGTGATGAACAACGCGGTGATTGAGCAAGCAGGCCCCGCACGTGACGTGTTCAACGCCCCCAAAACCCGGTTCGTCGCGCAATTCATGGGTGGTCACAACGTGATCGCGCTGGTGAACGGAAATTTCGCAATCCGCACTGATGCCGTCCGTGTCAGCCCACCCAACGCGAGCGTCATGGAGGCCAACATCATATCGGTCGAATATCAGGGCACACATGTGTCCATCCTGACACGGATCGCCGGCGATCAAGAGGTCAAAGCGCTGGTTCGTGATGCGGATTTCTTTGCCCAACCACATGCCCCCGGCGACAGGATCGGCCTGAGCTGGGATCCACAAGACCTTCACCAACTGACTGCTTAATGCAGCATTTTTTTCAACAAGGAGAGACTGCCATGACTGAGACGACCCCAAAGAAAGCGACAGGTTCCCTGTCACGCCGCAGTGTTCTGAAAGGCGCCACTGCGACAGCGGCCTTTGCGGCCAGCACCACACTTGGCGCGCCAATGATCTGGGCCCAGAATATCCGCAACATCACGTTGCGCCAGTTCGGCACGGGTGTGTCGAACCTGAACGAGGTTGCTGCAAGGGTTCAAGAAGATCTGGGCTTCACGTTGGAGATGACCGCACTGGATACTGATAGTGTAACACAGCGCGCAGCAACCCAGCCCAACAGCTTTGACATCGCAGATATTGAGTATTTCATCTGCAAAAAGGTTTGGGCAGCTGGTAATCTGCAGGCAATGGATACTGCGCGTATCGTCAACTATGACAACATCGTCGGCACATTCCGCAATGGTCGCCTCACGCCTGAAAGCGAGATTGCACAAGGTACAGCGCCGCACACTGTTGGCTTTACATCTGGCCAGAACGGCACTGATTTTGTTCAAGAAGAATCTGGTTGGATGACGCTGATCCCAACCATCTATAATGCCGACACATTGGGCATTCGTCCTGACCTGATTGGTCGTCCGATTGCCAACTGGTCTGAATTGCTGAACCCAGAGTTTGCGGGCAAAGCCTCGATCCTCGATATCTCGTCAATCGGGATCATGGACATGGCGATGGTTGTCGAGTCGATGGGCGAATACACCTATCCCGACAAAGGCAACATGACTCAGGCCGAAATCGACCTTACACTTGGCATCTTCACCGAAGCCAAGAACAACGGCCAGTTCCGGGCCTTTTGGCGCTCCTTTGATGAAAGCGTCAATCTGATGGCCTCTGGTGAGGTTGTGATCCAGTCAATGTGGTCGCCCGCGATTTCTGCGGTTCGTGCGCAGGGTATCCCATGTGTCTATCAGCCGCTGGAAGAAGGCTATCGCAGCTGGGGCGGTGGTTTGGGTCTGTCGGCTGCACTGTCCGGCATCGAGCTGGACGCCGCATACGAGTATATCAACTGGTATCTTGATGGTTGGGTCGGCGGCTTCTTGATGCGCCAAGGTTATTACTCGGCCGTGCCATCGACCTCGCGCAATTACATGTCCGAAGACGAGTGGGGCTTTTGGTTCGAAGGCATGGCGGCGCAGGGTGATATCACCAATCCGTTTGGCCAGATTATGGAAACCACAGGCGCTGTGCGCGACGGCGGATCCTTCTATGACCGGATGGGTGCCGTTGCCTGCTGGAACTCTGTCATGGACGAAAACCAGTACATGGTTCGCAAATGGAATGAGTTTATCGCCGCTTAAATCAGCAATCGTGGGGCACGTCGCAATGCGTGCCCCACGTCTTTTTCCCTTTGTGAGTTCTGTCAATACACATGAAAACCACGCGCCCAAATAACGGCCTGACTGGCTGGCTCATGGTCTCACCACTGGCTGTTGTGCTGTTCTTTTTTCTGGTGCTGCCGATCATCATGATCGCCATCGTCAGTTTCTGGCGCGCCACCGAATTTTCAATCATCCCGGCCTTTGAATGGGACAATTACGCATTCCTGTTTGGGTCACATGTCACCTACAAGGTATTTTTCAGCACATTCAAGTTTGCGCTGATTACATGGGCTTTCACCTTCACGATCGGCTTTACGGTCGCGTACTTTCTGGCGTTCCATGTTCGGACGCTAACTTGGCAGGTTGCCCTGTTCTTACTATGCACAATCCCGTTTTGGACCAGCAATATTATCCGCATGATCAGTTGGATTCCGTTCTTGGGGCGTAACGGAATTGCAAATACTGCGTTGCAATCTTGGGGTCTTACGGACCAACCCGTTGAGTGGCTGCTGTTCAGCGATTTCGCTGTCATATTGGCGTTTGTGCATCTTTACACGTTGTTCATGGTGGTACCGATCTTCAACACCATGATGCGGATCGACAAATCCTTGATTGAGGCTGCGCGCGATGCAGGGGCCAGTGGCCCGCAGATATTGTGGAATGTCATCATTCCGCTGACCAAGCCCGGCATCATGATTGGAACTATTTTTGTGGTGACGCTGGTGATGGGTGATTTCATCACCGTGCGGCTGATGTCGGGCGGCCAGTCGGCTAATGTTGGGCGCCTAATCTCAAACGATATTGCCTTGCTACAATACCCATCTGCTGCAGCAACGGCGGTGGTTCTTTTGGCCACCGTACTGATTGTTATCGGCATCTTGTTGCGCTTCGTCGATATCCGAAAGGAGCTTTGAGAATGGAACCGCGTTCACGCTCCTTCTACGTTCTGGCGGGCTTTTTCAGCCTGTTTCTGCTGTTTCTTTATGGCCCCACGATCACCATAGCGATCTTGTCATTTCAGGGCCCGGGTGGCGGGCTGACCTTCCCGATGCGCGGAGTGTCGATGCACTGGTTCTACAATCTTTTTGAGCAGCAAGCGGTGGGCGACATCTGGGGTAGTTTTCGGCGCAGTTTCGTTCTTGGACTCATGGTGATGGTCACAACGGTTGTTGTCTCTGTCATGGGTGGGCTGGCGTTTCGCCAGCGATTTCCGGGATCCGGGATCCTGTTTTATCTGGTCATCACCTCATTGGTGATCCCGTCAATTCTGATCTCACTTGGCGTTGGGTTGATGTTCTCACAAACTGGGCTGAACGTGCACTGGTCAACCTCTGGGTTTGGATCGCAGCTGACATGGACACTGCCATTTGGTTTGTTGATTATGTTCGCGGTCTTCAACCGCTTTGACAAAAGCTATGAGGAGGCGGCGCGCGATTTGGGTGCCACATCTTGGCAGACAATCCGCCATGTGGTTTTGCCGATCATTGCGCCCTCGCTAATTGGTGTGGCGCTGTTTGGCTTCACCCTCAGCTATGATGAATTTGCGCGCACCTTGCTGACCTCAGGCAGCTATAACACCCTGCCGCTTGAGATTTATGGGATGACGACCAACGTCACCACGCCTGTGTTATTTGCCCTTGGGACGCTGACAACTGTCTTCTCCTTGTTGGTGATTGCAGCGTTTTTTGGGATTGCATGGTTAAGCACGCGTCGCCGCGCTCGTGCTGGATCTGACGCTGGGAAAGGTCTGGTATGATCGCCATCCTTAACCCCAACAGTACTGTTTCCATGACCGACGCGATGCTGAGAACGGCACGTGCCACGTTGCCGGACGTGGTGATTGAGGGTTGGACGTCCCATGACGGCCCGCCCGCAATTCAGGGTCGCGACGATGGAGATGCAGCGATTGCGCCTTTGCTGCGGCTGGTGGTGCAGGTGTCGGATGCGGGCGCTGACGTGATTATCATTGGGTGCTTTGACGATACTGGGCTGGCCGCCGCAAGGCAGGCGGCAGCATGCCCAGTGATCGGGATCGGGCAGGCGGCTTATCATTTGGCGACCCTAGCCGGGGACCGGTTCTCGGTAGTCACCACGCTGCAAGTTTCGGTCCCAATCTTGGAAGAGAACATCGCTGCCTACGGTTTTGGACGTTATCTGTCGCGGGTGCGCGCCAGTGGTGTCGCGGTCCTGGAGTTGGAGAGCGACCCGGACGCCGCCATCGCCCGCGTCTTGGAAGAGGTTGCAATCGCTGCATCGCAGGACGGGGTCGATAGCATTGTTTTGGGGTGCGCCGGCATGGTCGATGTCGCAGCGCTGGATAAATCGAAAATGCCGGTCCGTTTGATCGATGGGGTCCGCGCCGCCGTCCAGTTGGCCAATTTGATATGACTGATACGCTTGCGCGCGCCAAAGAGATCGTTGAAGCGTATCTTGAGCGTTCAATGGTCCCTGACCCGGTTGGGGCGGCGGCGTTTGTATCAGATGATTTTGATCTTATCTTCACCGGCGGGCGGCGTTTCACAGGCCCCGCTGAAAGTACCGCGTTCAATGCGAAACGTTACAAATGGGTCGAGAAACGGTTCTTGCGGACGGATGCCGCACTCGATCAAGAAACCGGCGACGTGCATGTATATAACACTGGGTATCTTTATGGCGAATGGCCGGATCGAACGCCGTTTGACAAAAATCGGTATCTTGACTTTTTCGTGGTCCGTGACGGCAAAATTGTTGCCACTAATGTGTGGAATGACAGTGCTGAGATCTTGCTCGCGCGGGTAGGTCTGGCTGAGGAACCGCTATGAGTTTGCCGCACCACAACAGGTATGACTACGTGCCGATCCAAGCGCGCCCAGACTTTGACTGGCCAAATGGTAAGCGGTTGGCAGTCTATCTGGGTGTGAACCTAGAGCATTTTGCCTTTGGTGAGGGGCTGGGCGCGCAACTAGCGCCGGGTGGGCCACAACCGGACGTGCTGAATTATGCATGGCGCGATTACGGCAACCGGGTTGGGGCTTGGCGGTTAATAGATCTTTTGGATCAACTGGACCTGCCCGCAACTGTCCTGGTGAATTCCGCAATGTATGACTATGCGCCTGAGCTAATGGCCGCACACGCAGCGCGCGGCGATGAGATCGCAGGCCATGGGCGGACCAATTCAGAACATCAAGGCACGCTAAGCGAAGCTGAGGAACGCACGCTGATTGCGCAAGCGTCTGATGTGCTGACTAAGGCGCATGGGTGTCCGCCGAAGGGATGGCTCAGCCCGTGGATCGCTGAAAGTGATGTGACACCTGATCTGCTGCAAGAGCAGGGGTATGCGTATACCTTGAACTGGTGCATGGACGATCAACCGGTCTGGATGCGAACCCGGTCAGGCCCGCTGCTGTCGATCCCTTACCCGCAAGAGATCAATGACATTCCATCAATTATGGCGCGTAAGGACACGGCTGAAACCTTTGCCAATATGATCATCGACACCGTCGATGAAATGCGCGATCAGGCGGTGGCACAGCCGTTGGTCATGGGTATAGCGCTACATCCATATATCGTGGGTCAGCCCGGGCGGCTGCGCCAGCTACGCCGCGCGCTGAGCCATATTTGCACATACCGTGATGAGATCTGGATCACCCGTGCCCAAGACATCAGCGCGTTCTATCGTTCGATGGTTTAGGGCCGACAGATCCAATGCCCAAGGCACCACAGTCTAGCCGAGATATTGGAATAAGCTTTTCACCTCGACCTCAAATCCACAGATTTAGGCGGGCTTTGCGTGGTCAAAAAATCAAGCGTTGTGTCTCGCAGACTGTACCTGCCCCTGAGATCCTAAAAGATTACGGCGGGTAGCCATGTTGCCAAGAACGGCAGCGCCCAGACCAGACTAATCCCGATCGCCTGTAAGCCAATGAACGGCACAACGCCGGTATAAATCTGCCCGGTCGTGACCTCCTTGGGGGCCGCGGCGCGCAGATAGAACAGCGAAAATCCAAAGGGTGGGGTCAGGAAACTGGTCTGCAAGTTGATCGCCAAAAGTACGCCAAGCCAGATCGGATCATGGCCCATCAAGATCAATGTTGGGGCAACCAGTGGCAGAACAATCACTGAAATCTCAACGAAATCTAGGAAAAATCCCATCACAAAAACCAAAAGCATTACGAAGATAAGCGCCCCGGTTGGCCCGCCGGGTAGGATCGACAGCAGATGGGCAACGCGTTCGTCGCCGCCAAGCCCGATGAAAACCAATGAAAAGAAGCCTGCCGAAAGGATCGTGGCAAAAATCATCGCGGTCATCGTCAGTGTCGAATTCAGCGCATCGTGAATAATCTTTTCGCGAAAGGACGCCCGTAGTGCCAGCGCGACAGCGCCAAGCCCGACGACGGCCAGCAGGAAATATATGGCGCCAAGCAGCCATTCGAACGCGCCATTGTCATTGCGCTGCAACCGAACCGGAAATACGCCCGCGGCGATGCCCAGCAAAATTAAGGAGACGACCCCGATCATGATCAGCTTGGGGTTCAGTCCGATCTTGCGTCCCGCCATCAGCAACGCCCCGATTGCACCGACTGAGGCCGCTTCGGTTGGCGTCGCGATGCCGCCCAGAATTGCGCCAAGTACTGCGAAAATAAGAACCACGGGTGGAAAGATCGCCAGCATCACTTCGCGTCGGCCTGGTCGGATTTGGCCGACATCAGCGGGTGGCATGTCTTGGGGGCGCAGTGCGCCGCGAATGAGGATGTACAAAAGATAGAGTACGACCAGCACGAAACCCGGAATGATTGCGGCGGCAAAGAACTGACCAACCGACAACGCCTCAACCGAGAACGTTCCTTGTTCATATTGCGCCTGCTGATAGGCATTCGACATCACGTCGGCCAGAATGATCAGCAGCGTTGAGGGCGGAATGATCTGGCCAAGTGTGCCTGCGGTGCACACAATCCCTGACGCGACGGCCGGGTTATATCCGGCACGCAGCATCGTGGGCAGCGCGATCATACCCATGGCCACCACTGTGGCACCAACAATACCCGTAGATGCGGCCAGCAGCGCACCGACCAGAACCACCGAAATGCCTAAACCTCCACGCAATTGGCCAAAGCTACGGCCCATTGTGTCCAGAAGCTCCTCGGCGATTTTGCTTTTCTCTAGGATGGCCCCCATCAGAACGAAAACTGGAATGGCGATCAGCACCTGATTGCCGATCAGGCCATAGGCGCGTTGCGACAGCGCACCCAAAAGCGTGATGTCCATGACCCCAAGCGACCAGCCCAGATAGGCGAAGGCCACGGCAACACCGGCGATGCTGAACGAGACTGGAAAGCCGGACAGGATCGCGATCATAAGGCCCGCAAACATGATCAGATCAAGATATTCGGTCATGATGCGTCTCCGTGCCTAAAAAGGCGCAGCAATATCGACAGCGACTGCAATAAGATTAAAATGCAAAACGCTGGGATCAGCGTCTTGAGCAGGAAAACGGCCTCGATCCCACCAACGGAAATCGGACCCTCAAGGATCCTCCATGAATTTCGGACCGAGGGCCACGACCAATATAAAAGCACCGTCATCGAGGGCAGCAACAAGAACAAATGGCCAAAAATATCTATGCGGCGCCGTGTTCGCGCGCTGACCTTGGCATAGAACACATCAACGCGGACATGCTTGTCTACCAGAAGAGTAAACCCTGCCCCCAGCATGAACAGGGTGGCATGCATGTAGAGCACGCTTTCCTGTGCCGCGATCGAATTGAAGCCAAAGACATAGCGGCCAATGACGATGCAGAATTGCACAAGGACCATAAAAAGCGCCAGCCACCGGACCGCGCTGGCAACGTGGCGGTTCATCTGGTCAATCGCATCTGCAATTTTAAGCATCGCCTAGTCCCCTCATGTGACTGATGCGGTGCGCGACACAGGCCGCGCACCGCAGGGTCATTAGTAGCCGAGGACGCCGGCACGGGCGTTCATCTGCCCATTGTCGGCATAAGACATGTAGCCACCAACCAAATCGCGATAGGCGATAAAGCTTTCGGTGATGCGGACCACCAGCTCATCGTCATCTGCCAGATACTCCTGCATGATTTCGCCAGCGGCAACGCCCATTGCGGCGATCACATCATCGGGCAATTTGCGAACCTGAACGCCGTGCTCCTCAACCAAAGTCTGGAGGGATTGCGCATGCTTGGTCATGTATTCGGTCCACACAGGGTTATAGAGACCCAGACAGGCTTGGGTCACCACTTCTTGCAGATCCTCGGGCAATTCAGCAAAGACATCTGCGTTTACGCCGCACTCTTCGGCGGACGATGGCTCTCCGACACCGGGCCAATAATAGTAAGGCGCGACTTGATAATAACCCAGGGCGGAGTCTGTCCACGGGCCGATGAATTCACCTGCATCCAATGCACCTGATTGCAGGGCTTGGAACATCGCAGGGCCACTCATGGCTTCTGCGGCCATGCCCAGCTTTGCCGCCATTTGGGACGCAATGCCGGTTGTACGGAACTTCAGACCCCTAAGGTCTTCGACTGAATTGATTTCGGTCTTGAACCAGCCTGCCCATTGTGGACCAGAGTTGCCGCACAAGAACGGTTTGATGCCAAAGCGACCGTACATTTCATCATACAGGGCTTGGCCACCACCGTGATACATCCAGCCGAATTGTTCGTCGGCACGCAGGCCAAAGGGCTGTGATCCAAACAGCAAAATGCCCTTGGATTTCGATCCCCAATAGGCAGGAACTGCGTGGTAAAGCTCGGCTGTGCCCTCAGACACTGCATCGAACACGCCATTGCCGGGCACAAGTTCACCAGCAGCATACAGCGTCACGTTGATCCGCCCGCCCGAAAGTGTGGTGATCCGATCAGCTAGCGTTTGTGCCGCAACACCGGGTCCGGGCAGGTTCTTGGGCCATGCGGAAACCAATTTCCAGTTGCGCACGTCCTGCGCAATCGCAGGTGCCGCTAGCGTTGTTGCCGCAGCACCAATACCGGCCGCTGCGAGAAATTTACGTCGATCCATGTTCTGTTCTCCTTGTTGGATGCTGGATAAGTTAGATTTGCTCATGGCCGTCTAGCGCGGCATTGAGGAGGTTTGCTTAGGTCGGTAAAATGCGGGGCAATCGTAGGCCATGCTCACGGGCGCAATCTATTGCCTCTTCGTATCCGGCATCGGCGTGGCGCCATACGCCACTGGCTGGATCATTCCAAAGAACACGCTCAATCCGCTTGGCGGCCTCTGGTGTGCCGTCAGCACAAATCACGACACCGGAATGTTGGCTAAAGCCCATGCCAACTCCGCCGCCGTGGTGAATACTGACCCACGTGGCACCACTGGCCGTGTTGACCAGCGCATTCAGCAACGGCCAGTCGCTGACAGCGTCTGATCCATCTTTCATCGCCTCAGTCTCGCGGTTCGGTGATGCGACTGAGCCACTGTCAAGGTGGTCGCGGCCGATTACGATCGGCGCTTTCAGCTCACCGCTGGCAACCATTTCGTTGAACGCCAGCCCCGCGCGGTGTCGATCGCCCAAACCGATCCAGCAAATCCGCGCTGGTAAACCTTGGAATGCAATCCGCTCGCGCGCCATATCAAGCCAATTGTGCAGGTCTGTGTTCTCGGGAAACAGCTCCTTCATTTTGGCGTCGGTCTTGTAGATGTCCTCGGGATCACCCGACAGGGCCACCCAACGGAATGGGCCGATGCCCCGGCAAAATAGTGGGCGGATATAGGCTGGCACAAAACCGGGGAACGCAAACGCGTTCTCTAGGCCTTCATCCAGCGCCACTTGGCGGATGTTGTTACCGTAATCCAGCGTCGGCACACCCGCGTTCCAGAAATCCAACATCGCGGAGACCTGAATTTTCATGCTGGCGCGGGCGGCTTTTTCAACAGCCTTGGGATCGCTTTCGCGTTTGTCGCGCCACTGTGCCATGGTCCAGCCTTGCGGCAGATACCCATTGATCGGGTCATGGGCGCTGGTCTGGTCGGTCACCATGTCCGGGCGCACGCCGCGGCGGTAAAGTTCCGGAAAAATATCAGCGGCATTGCCCAGCAGACCGACCGACTTGGCCTCACCTGCTTTTGTCCAACGCTCGATCATCTCAAGCGCTTCGTCTAGCGTATTGGCGCGCTCATCTACATAGTTGGTCCGCAGGCGGAAATCGATGCTTTCGGAATTGCACTCCACCGCAAGGCAACAGGCCCCTGCCATCACTGCGGCAAGCGGTTGCGCCCCGCCCATCCCGCCAAGGCCGCCGGTCAGGATCCACTTGCCTGTCAGATCACCGCCATAGTGTTGGCGACCCGCCTCAACGAAGGTCTCATAAGTGCCTTGAACGATCCCTTGGGACCCAATGTAGATCCATGAGCCCGCAGTCATCTGGCCATACATCGCCAGACCCTTTTTATCGAGTTCGTTGAAATGGTCCCAAGTGGCCCAATGCGGCACAAGGTTGGAGTTGGCGATCAAAACGCGTGGCGCATCAGTGTGGGTCTTGATGATGGCAATGGGTTTGCCTGATTGAACGACCAGCGTCTCATCAGCCTCAAGGTTTGTAAGGCTGTCGACGATGGCATCAAAATCCTGCCATGTCCGTGCCGCACGCCCGATGCCGCCGTAAACCACCAACTCGTGGGGGTTCTCGGCAACATCGGGGTGCAGGTTGTTCATCAGCATCCGCAAGGGGGCTTCGGTCTGCCAGCTTTTGGCCGTCAGTTTCGTCCCAGTGGGTGGGTAAATGTCGCGGGTATTTTTGCGGGGGTCACTCATCGGGGCTTCCAGTCGGATAGGGTTGTTAGGATCGTTTTCAGGTGGGGGCGCAGACGTGCGGCGCGCGCGCCATCATAGGCCCAAGGCGGATGCTCAACCATGTAGGTTGACTGTGCCAGTTCCATTTGGATGGCATGAACCCCGCGCGCAGGTTGACCGTAATGGCGCGTCGTCCAACCACCTTTGAACCGACCGTTAACAATGGCCGAATGATCCACAGCGGCCTCGCAAATGCGCTGAACAACCGCCCCAATCTCGGGCGCACAAGACACGCCGGAATTGGTTCCAATGTTGAAATCAGGTAAAGTTTCATTGAACAAAAATGGGATGTGCGACCGGATTGAATGGCAGTCATACAGGATTGCAAAGCCATGTTTGGCCGTGATCCGTGCCAGTTCCGCCGTAAGGGCCGCGTGATAGGGTGCATGGAATGTGGCGCATCTGCGATCAATCTCGGCGGCGTCGGGGATTTGACCATCAAGGTAGATCGGCTGGCCATCAAAATCGGTGATTGGGCAAAGGTCGGTTGTGTTTTGGCCGGGATAAAGGCTGCCCCCCGCTGGGTCGCGGTTTACGTCAATGACGTAGCGGTGGATATTTGTGCGAACGGTTGTGATGCCCGGAACCAAATTGGCGTAAAGGCGTTCAATATGCCAATCGGTGTCGGCAATCGCATGACCGGTTGCGTTCAGGCGGGACAGGCAGTCGGGCGGTATGTCCGTGCCGGTATGCGGCAAGCCAAGAACAAGCGGGCTATCGCCGTGGACGACCTCAATAAGGTTCAAACGGTCATCTCCAGTCCTGCGGCCAGTGAAATGGCATCGTTGAGGACAAGCTCTGCGGCGCGTTTGATATCCCCGGCAAGATAACGGTCTTGTTGCAGTGTCGGGACAGTATCACGCAAGATCGCCATCGCGTCTTGCAACGGATCGGACGTGATCAAGGGCGCGCGCTGTTCAATACCTTGTGCAGCACAAATCGCCTCAATCCCCAATATGACTGACAGGTTGGCGGTCATCCGTTTCAACCGCCGCGCGCCGTGGGCCGCCATGCTGACGTGATCTTCCTGATTTGCAGATGTCGGTGTGCTGTCAGTTGAGCATGGATTGGCAAGGTGCTTGTTCTCACTCATTAGGGCCGCGGTGGTGACTTCAGCAATCATAAGGCCCGAATTCAGCCCCGGTTCTGGGGTGAGAAACGGCGGCAGATCAAACGATAAGGTCGGGTCCACCATCAGCGCCACCCGGCGTTGTGAGATGGCCCCAATTTCTGCGAGTGCTATGGCGATCTGATCGGCCGCAAAGGCCACTGGTTCTGCATGAAAATTTCCGCCCGATAGGATTTCGCCGGTTTGCACGATCACCAACGGGTTATCAGTGACGGCGTTCGCCTCAACCTCCAAGGTGCGTGCGGCAAAGCGTAAAAGATCAATCGCGGCCCCGGTCACTTGCGGCTGACAACGAATGCAATATGGATCTTGAACGCGCGTATCCTCGTCACGATGGCTTTCGCGAATGATACTTCCCTCAAGCAGCATGGTCATGGCATGCGCCACGTCAATTTGCCCCTGATGTCCGCGTAGGGCATGAATTGCGGGGTTAAGGGGCGCGGTTGAGCCCATGATGGCGTCTGTCGACATTGCCGAGGTGACAACGGCGGCACGTGCTGCGCGCCAACCCTCAAACAATCCGGCCAATGCGCAGGCGGTAGAGAATTGTGTGCCGTTGATCAGCGCCAGCCCCTCTTTGGGGCCAAGGATGACCGGCGTCAGACCTGCCCGTGTCAGGGCTTCGCCGCCGGGCATGACAGTCCCGTCTAACAAGGCTTCAGCTTCGCCAATCATCACGGCTGCCATATGGGCCAGCGGCGCAAGGTCGCCAGACGCGCCTACCGAACCCTGCACTGGAATGACCGGCATAACGCCGCGCGCAAGCATCGCTTCGAGCAAGGCACAAATCTCCCAACGCACACCAGACGCGCCGCGCCCAAGCGATAAAAGCTTTAGCGCCATCATCAGACGTACTGTTGCGGGTTCAAGGCTGTCGCCGACGCCGCAGCAATGGGATAAGATAAGATTGCGCTGAAGGGTCTCGGTGTCTTGTGGTGCAATCCTGACGGAGGCCAGTTTGCCAAAGCCCGTGTTGACGCCGTAGACTGGCATATCACCCTGTGCGGCCTTGGCTATAATGGCCGCTGACGCGTCGATTGCGGACCGCGCTGCGGGATCAAGCTGGACCGCGCGATTGGTCCGCCAGACGGTTTCAAGCTCTGCCAATGATGTGGCGCCGGGAATCAGCATAACGTTCATATCGCACCTGCGAAAATACGGTGATGCAGCGGATTTATTCCGATGCCATAAGACAGCTCAGCGGGGTCTGTGACCTCCCAGATTGCAAGGTCAGCCCGCAGTCCCGCAGCCAAGATGCCGCGATCGCCCAAGCCAAGCGCCTTGGCCGCATTCCGTGTGGTTCCCGCCAGCGCCTCAGCTGGGGTCATCCGAAACAACGTGCACGCCATATTCATTGCCAACAACAGCGATCCGAGCGGCGATGAGCCGGGGTTCCAATCAGTTGCGACCGCCATCGCGACACCATGGTCGCGGAACGCCTGAATAGGGGGGGGCTTCGTCTCATGGATTGTATAAAATGCGCCGGGCAGGATCACCGCGACAGTCCCTGACGCGGCAAGGGCCGCCGCATCCGTCTCATTTGCATATTCCACATGATCGGCTGAAAGCGCCCCGTATTGGCCGGCCAATGCGGTGCCCCCAATATGGCTAAGCTGTTCTGCGTGCAGCTTGACCGGAAGGCCAAGTTCCCTTGCCTTGTCAAACACGCGGGCAATCTGTGTGGTGTCAAATGCGATCCCTTCGCAGAAACCATCGACCGCATCCACAAGACCTTCAGCATGCGCTGCCTCTAGCGCGGGTAGGCAAATTTGATCAATGTAGGCGTCCGCGTCAGCACCCGCAGGAACCGCATGAGCGCCCAGAAAACTTGTTACGACCCGAATGGGGCGGTGTTTGCCGATCGCCCGCGCAACGCGCAGCATTTTTAGCTCAGTTTCCAGATCCAGCCCATATCCGGACTTAATCTCAACAGTTCCCACCCCTTGCGCAATCAATGCGTCAACACGCACTAGCGCCTGTATCAGCAGCAAATCTTGTGTCGCATCGCGGGTTGCGGCCACCGTCGAGACAATCCCCCCACCTGCACGGGCGACTTCTTCATAGGTGGCACCATTCAGGCGCATCTCAAATTCACGCGCGCGGTTGCCGCCGTGCACGATATGGGTGTGACAATCGATTAAGGCTGGTGTGATCAGGCGTCCGTTATACGTCTGACGCGTCAGTTCAGCATACTCTGACGGTAGATCTGATGCAGGGCCGACCCACACAATTGTGTCGCCCGACACAACCAATGCCGCGTCCGGAATTAAACCGTATCCATTTTCACTATCGGCCATCGTTGCGGCGGTAACATCGGAGATGACGAATGAGGCTGGCATCAAGGCTCCTTGCTTAAGCATGCACATATAATTAATATGTAGTTACATATTTTTGTCAACGGAGTTATATCTGTGCAGATAATTCATGCCAAGCAGGTGCTTACGCCAAACGGTTGGCGCAGCGATACTCAGGTTGCTATCGATGCTGACGGTCGAATCATATCGGTCGGCGTACAGTCTGAGCCGCCGACACACAGCGTTGCCCTGCTGCTGCCCGCCCCTTTGAACCTGCACAGCCACGCATTTCAGCGCGCAATGGCGGGTCTGACCGAGGCGCGCGGACCCGATCCCAGTGACAGCTTCTGGAGCTGGCGGCGATTGATGTACAAATTCCTCGATCAGCTTTCGCCCGATCACGTGGAGGCGATTGCGTCTTTGGTTTTCATGGAAATGCTAGAGGCAGGTTATGGTGCTGTCGCGGAATTCCACTATCTGCACCACGATGTCGGCGGCACGCCCTACGCAAATCTTGCGGAAATGTCGGACCGGATCATTGCTGCGGCAACCAAGGCAGGGATCGGCCTGACGCTGTTGCCGGTACACTATCAATTCGGTGGCTGCGATCTGCGCCCCTTGGTCAGTGGCCAGCAACGATTTGGCAACGACCCAGAGCGTTTTTTGCGACTGCATGCAGACGCATCCAAGTCTGTGGCGACTGGACCCAAAGATTATGCTACTGGCTTGGCCCCCCATTCTTTGCGTGCTGTCGACACATCGGGGCTTAGCGAAATTCTGGCTCAGGCGACGACCGGACCGATCCACATGCATCTTGCCGAGCAGGTCGCGGAAGTTGATGAAGTAAAGGCGCATCTGGGCGCGCGGCCAACAGAGTGGCTGCTTGCCAATCACGCGGTCGACAACCGGTGGTGCCTCATCCACTGCACTCAGATGACGCCGCAAGAGACTGTAGCGCTTGCGAAATCTGGTGCGGTTGCAGGTCTATGCCCGCTGACAGAATCCAATCTGGGTGACGGGATCTTTAACGGCACCTCGTTTCTGGGACATAACGGTACAGTTGGGTTTGGATCGGACTCCAACGTTCACATCACGTTGTTTGAAGAACTCAAGACACTGGAATATTCACAACGGCTGCGTGATCTGTCGCGGGCTGCATTGGCGACACCTGACCGCTCAACCGGGCGGGTTTTGTTTGACGCGGCACTCAAAGGCGGGGCGCAGGCCGGTGGTCGCAATAGTGGGCAGATCGAACCCGGAACTTGGGCCGACCTGATCGGTCTGGACGATGACAACCAATGGCTCTGCAATCGTCAGGAAGACGCCTTGCTGGACAGTTTGATTTTTGGTGGCGGCGGGCAGTCCTGCATCACCGATGTCTGGAGCGCGGGCCGGCACGTGGTGAAACAGGGTCGTCATTTCAGACGGGACGCGATAATTCGGGACTTCATACAAACAATGCGACATCTGGAGACCGCGATTTGACACAGTTGCCGCGCCTGTCCTGGACCGATGTCAGAGACGAGATCCACTCACGCATTCTAAACAGGACCTATTCGCCGGGGGACAAGCTGCCGCGCGATGAGGACTTGGCGCTGGAGATGGGTTGCGCGCGCACCACCGTGCACCGCGCGATGCAAGACTTGTCGCAGACCGGATTGGTTGAGCGTAAGCGCAAAGGCGGTACCCACGTCCGCATCGACCCGGTCACCCGCGCAACCTTCGATATCCCGATCACGCGGCGAGAAGTTGAGCAGCGCGGCCGCAAGTACGACTACCAGCTTATCAATCGAGAGATCGAGATGAGCCCGCCGTCGGTCATGGCGAAATTCGGGATACAGCAAGTTGTTCGGATGTTGCATGTAAAGGCGCTGCACCTGGCGGATAATCGGCCCTACATTTTTGAAGACCGCTGGATCAATGCTGAATCGATGCCAGACATTCTGGAAATTGATCTGGCACAGCAAAGTGCCAATGAATGGCTGGTGCGAAATAAACCGTATAGCCGCGTAGATGTGCGGTTCTATGCGATGAATGCCGCAGGTGAGATTGCCAAGCAGCTGGCCACCAACGCCGATGAGGCCCTGCTCATCATTGAGCGCACCACTTGGATTGGACATGATCCGATAACAACCGTTCAGGCCGCTACCGCGCCGGGTTATCAATTGGCCGCGCAGAACTGAGACCCAAGTCGCACACCCCATAGTGCGGGTGCGGGTTTGTGTATCGGTTCGCCGATAGACGGTTGCGTTCTGCGGATTTGTTGAGCGGAAAACTCTGCGCCGAAGGTCAAAAGCCCGCTTTTGCGGTCGCGGTGCTTAACAAGGGCCTTCGAAGCGATTCAATCAAATGACCTAATCATACCCAATGTATAAATGTGAGGCCGTCGCAAGAACGGTGTGCTCCGCTTCTATCTACCGCCACGAAAGATCACTTGCTTTGGCTGAGCAACTTGTCTCAAGACCCGCATGGATAAGCTGTGTGGCGCATAAAGCATTTGTGCGCCCATATCCTAAGACAGCGTCATCTTTGAAACTGCTCTAAAGAAAAATGGTGGGCGACCCTGGAATCGAACCAGGCGTGCGTCTCCGCGAGGGAGTTACAGTCCCCTGCCACACCTTGCGGCCTGTCGCCCACGACTTGGCGGCAGAGCCATCAAGTGCTGCGGTGGGATAATCCGGGCCATCGGGACCGTCAAGGCGAAAATCGGTTGGTTGCCCCTTGCGCGCCCCAAGCAGGAACGCATAGCTGACAAGTAATGCGGAAGTGGATGGATCAATGAAAAAGCCGACCTGGGTAATCGACAAGGAACGTGGGCGGCGCGCAGCGGCGGCCGAGACCGTTTGGCTATTCGGCCTGCACGCTGTGCGCGACGCGCTGCTGAACCCGGTCCGAGAAAAATTACGACTGGTTGTGACCAGAAACGCTGGTGATAAATTGGCTGATGCAATAGCCGAGGCCGGCATTGAGGCTGAGACTGCGGATCCGCGCAAGTTCCCTGTGCCGCTTGATCCGGGGTCCGTCCATCAGGGTGCCGCACTTGAGGTTAAAGCGCTAAACTGGGGATCTGTCGCTGAGCTATGTGAGCCGGGGCAGGGTTCCCCACGGATCTTGCTGCTTGACCGTGTTACTGATCCGCACAATGTTGGCGCTATCTTGCGATCCGCCGAAGTGTTTGGCGCGCAGGCTGTTATTGCACCAGAACGCTATTCAGCACCTGAATCAGGTGGTTTGGCGAAATCTGCTTCTGGTGCCTTGGAGCGGCAACCCTATCTGCGGGTCAAGAACCTGGGCGACACGATGATGGATCTGCGCAAGATGGGATACCTTATTCTGGGCCTGGACGGTGAGGGCGAGGGCGAGATCGAAGCCGCAATCGGGGCTGTTGGTGATATTCCAGTTGCATTGGTTCTGGGCGCCGAAGGCCCCGGATTGCGCGAACGGACCCGCCAGCTTTGCGATCAACTGGTGCGTATTCCAGCGGCAGGAGCCTTTGGATCACTGAATGTTTCAAACGCGGCGGCAGTCTCGCTTTATGCGGCCACTCGCAAGGCCGACTGATGCCACATGGGACCAAGATCGCGACGTGTTGTTATTGCAGCTCAAAAACCGTGCTGAAATTGACGGCGCGCAATGGTCATGAACTGGCCTGCGGATCTTGCGGTGCACCTTTGCATGAAATGAAATGGTTGCGCGTAAACCCGCAGCTGTCGGTTAAGCGCGCCCGCCCGTCTGCCGACACACGCACAGCATTTGCGCAAGAACGGTCGCGCAAGCCGTTAAAGAAAAAGAAAAAACCTCTCTGGAAGCGGGCCCTCGCGGAGGTCTTTGACGTGGTCGAAGATATCTTCGACTGACGCCAGTACCACACGGACGTTCACAGTCGCGTGCCAAGCATTTCCTTAACGAACAAATTGCCCCACATTTGACGTATCTTATCGCTGAATGTAGGGGCCTTGCTATGATCACACGCCGCGCCGTTTTGTTGACCCTGCTGGCCACCCCTGCGGTCATCGGTGGGCCGTCCGTGGCCTTTGCCGCCCGCCCCCCGGTTTTTGTGCAACACGGGGCCGCATTGGGCGGCACAGATGCCGTCGCCTATTTCACCCAAGGTGAGCCGGTTCGCGGTGGCGCTGGACTTACCCATGAGTGGAATGGTGCGCGGTGGCAGTTCTCGTCCGTCGAACATCGCGACGCCTTTGTGGCAGAGCCTGAGCGATATGCACCTGCCTATGGCGGCTATTGTGCGTGGGCTGTCTCTCAGGGGTATCTGGCCGACACAGTGCGCGACGCCTGGACCATTTATGATGGCCGGCTTTATCTCAACGCGAACTTGCGGATCCGGCGCAGGTGGGAACGTGATATCCCCGGTTTTCTGACTCAGTCAGAGACGAATTGGCCGGGAGTTCTGGTCTAAAGACATCACAAAGTGGTGAGCGGTCTTCAATTTGGCCCGACGTTGCCTAAATACATCATAGGCGCTGCGGAG
>JBLHOS010000020.1:0-36406 GCA_047623825.1 Paracoccaceae bacterium
GAAGCTCAAAGACAGGCTTTTCAAATCTTCTTCCAAATTGGATGAGGGGTTGGATGCGATCATTGAGAAAGGGGCCACGACGGAAGAATTGCGTAACGAGACGTCGGTCATCGATTCGGTCGAAGTGGCGCCAGAACTGGTTTTTCCCGCGCCGAAATTGCACCCCGAACCAAAGCCCACGCCAACGCCCTTATCCCCGCAAAATGTGGCCGCTATCGCCAAGCCAACAGCGTCGGTAAGTGTGCCGAAACCTGCCCCCAAGCCTGGCCTGTTGGACCGTTTGGTTGGACGCGACACGACCCCGCGCCGCGCGCTGGATGACGACATGTTGGAGCAGTTGGAAGAATTGCTGATCTCATCTGATATGGGTGTCGATACGGCCCTTCGGGTGACGGCCAACATGGCCGAGGGACGATTTGGCAAGATGTTATCCTCAAAAGAGATCAAACAGTTACTAAGTGCCGAGATCACCCGGATCATGGAACCTGTGGCCCGACCGATGCCGATCTATCCCAAAAAACCGCAAGTTGTTTTGGTTGTTGGGGTCAATGGTTCTGGAAAGACCACAACTATCGGGAAACTGGCCAGTCAGTTCAAAGCAGCAGGAAAAAACGTTGTTATCGCAGCGGGTGATACGTTTCGCGCCGCGGCGGTTGAGCAGTTGCAGATTTGGGGGGACCGCGCCGGTGTACCGGTTTTGACGGCGCCCGAAGGCTCTGACCCCGCCGCATTGGCGTTTGATGCGATGACCAAGGCCGAAGCGGATGGCGCCGACCTGCTGATGATAGACACCGCCGGTCGGTTGCAAAACCGCGCTGATCTGATGGAGGAGTTGTCCAAGATTGTGCGCGTGATCCGCAAGAAAGACCCGGACGCACCGCATAACACATTGTTGGTGCTGGATGCCACGACGGGTCAGAATGCGTTGAGCCAAGTCGAGACCTTCCAAAAGCTGGCAAATGTCACAGGCCTGATCATGACCAAACTGGACGGAACCGCAAAGGGTGGAGTTCTGGTGGCATTGGCAGACAAATTCGGCCTGCCCATCCATGCCATCGGAATAGGGGAGCAGATCGATGATCTGGCGCCTTTTGACCCGCAGGAATTTGCAGCAGCGCTGACAGGGCAGGGTGATGATTAAGCTATCGGATGATGCGGCCAGCGTGGATGAATTTCGCGCCCTCAGGGAGGCGTCGGGATTGGGCGCATTCTCGGTAAAGGCGTCGACAATTGCGTTGGCAAACTCGCTGCATGGGGCGTGGTTGCGCGATGATTGCGGGACGCTGATTGGTATGGGTCGGATCATTGGTGATGGTGGGTGTTTTGCCCATGTCACCGATATCGCAATCAAGCCGGCGTTTCAGCGGCAGGGGTTTGGATCCGTGATTGTAGCAGAGCTGATGGGATGGGCTGACCAAAACCTGCCTAAGGGCTGTTATATCAGCCTGATCGCCGATCCGGGCGCAGAAAAGCTTTATGAGAAGTTTGGATTTCAGATGCGCACCGGCATGTCCCGTAGTGTCGCGTAGGCCGCCCGTCTTGCACCATGAACTCGATTCGCGTCGAACCCACACAGTATTGGTCCCAAAATGGGTGAGGTGATCACCAACATGGCAGGCACGCCGCAAGGTGAGACGCTGGCTATGATCCTTGCCCTGAGTGCAGCCATTTTGCATGCGATCTTTGGGGCGCTGCAGAAAGGTCGGCATGATCCTTGGCTGACGCGCGGCGCTATCGATGGTTGGCTGATTGTGCTGTCGCTACCGATTGCTTTGTTTGCTGTGCCGTGGCCGCAAGGACAGGTCTGGTTGATTTTGGCAGGCGCGCTACTGATCCACTTCATATATAAGATGGGGATGGCGATGGCCTATGAGCGGGGCGCCTATACTGTGGTCTATCCGGTGGTGCGCGGCACCGGGCCGCTGTTCACAGTAATTGGGGCTTGGCTGATTTTTGGTGAGCGGTTCAGCACCGTGCAATGGTTGGGCGTTGCGGTTTTGTTGGCGGGCATCTTTGGTCTGGCGGCATATAATCTACGGTACATAACCGTTGCACGTCAAACGCTGGTTCCGGCCTTGTGGTTGGCGTTTGCGACTGGTTT
Source organism: Paracoccaceae bacterium (assembly GCA_047623825.1). Classification (GTDB taxonomy): domain Bacteria; phylum Pseudomonadota; class Alphaproteobacteria; order Rhodobacterales; family Rhodobacteraceae; genus JBLHOS01. The sequence continues at coordinate 2,102 of JBLHOS010000020.1, forward strand.
AATTGTGGCACTTTATACCACTTACGGCGCTTATGGCATCCGGGCGACGCCTGATCCGTTTACGTACCTAGCGTGGTTCTTTTTAATCACGGCGGTAGACTTTCCGGGCATTGCCTATGTCCGCTACCGGCGGATGGCAACACCGCCGCTATTGCGCCCGCTGCTGGTACGCGGCCTGATCGGGGCGATTGTTGCTTATGGCAGTTTTGGATCGATCATGTTGGCGACGCGATTGGGCCAAGTCGGTGAGGCCGCAATTTTGCGCGAAACGTCGACTGTTTTTGCGGCATTGATCGGCTGGCTTGTGTTGCGCGAAACCGTTGGGCCGAAACGAATGATCCTTATGGGGTTGATCGCGGTGGGCGCAGTGATAGTTGAAGCAGGTGGTTAGGGAAAACTGATGGCAGAGCGCAAAATTCACCCATTTTTGAAGTCCGCGTTGGAACTGGGTCCGCCGATCCTGTTTTTCCTTGCCTATACGCGGTTTCAGGATCGCAGCCTGGAGTGGAACGGCATCACTTATGATGGCTTTATTCTGGTCACGCTGGCATTTGTGCCGCTACTGCTTGTCTCAATAGCGGTGCTTTGGTGGCTGACCGGAGAGTTAAGCCGGATGCAGGTCTTTACGGCCGTTCTGGTGATTGTCTTTGGTGGGCTGACATTTTGGTTCAATGATGAGCGGTTCTTTAAAATGAAGACATCGCTGGTTTATGGCTTTTTTGCTGTTGTGCTGGGGATCGGGCTGTTGCGTGGGCAAAGCTGGCTACAAATTGTCATGGGACAGTTGCTGCCGATGAAGCAAGCGGGCTGGATGGTCCTGACCAAACGTCTGGCGTTCACGTTCGCCCTGATGGCGGCCGCAAATGAGATTGTCTGGCGCACCCAAACCACCGAATTTTGGGTAACGTTTGAAACTTTCGGCCTGCCTGGCGTCTTGTTCGTGGTCTTTATGGCACAGGCGCGTTTGATCGAACGCTTCAGTCTCTCCGAGGAGGACGCCCCTTAGGCGGCGCACCACGCTTGGCTGGGGCTTTACGAATAGGGCGCACTTTGGGTTTGGCCTCGGCATACCCTTCTGGGGTTGCCAGTCCAAGCTGATCGCGCATGACCTTGGCCTTGACCTCCTCAACTTCGCTGCGCTTCAGCTCATTCAGGCGGAAGGGGCCATAGCTGATCCGGATCAACCGGTTCACCGTCAGGCCCAGATCGTCCATTGCGCGCCGGATCTCCCGGTTTTTGCCTTCGCGCAGACCGATCGTTAGCCACGCGTTGGAACCTTGAATTCGGTCAAAGGTGATGTCCATCGGCATATAGCGCACGCCATCAACCTCAGTGCCTTTGCGCAGGGCTGAGAAATCGACATGCTCAGGATCGCCTTTGACGCGCACACGGTATTTGCGCAACCAGCCGGTGCTGGGCAGTTCCAAATGGCGTTTGATGTCGCCATCATTGGTCAAGATCAGCAGGCCCTCAGAATTCAGGTCAAGCCGTCCAATGGTCATAACGCGCGGCATATCCGCGGGCAGATCATCAAAGATCGTCATCCGACCCTTCTCATCGCTGTTGGTTGTCACAAGGCCTGAGGGTTTGTGATACAACCACAGCCGCGCGCGCTCTGGCTCAGCCAATGGCTTGCCGTCCACGACGATCCGGTCTGTTTTGGTTACGTTCAGGGCGGGTGACGTGATGGTCTTGCCATTCACGGAAACGCGGCCCTCTTGGATTATCTCCTCTGCCCCACGGCGCGAGGCAATGCCTGCGCGGGCCAGAACTTTGGCGATGCGATCGCCTGATATGGGTGTCTCGGTCATGATGAGGTGCTAGCGGTTTGACACAGGCTTGGAAAGCGGCAAAGCAAGGGTATGAGTGAGTTCGACAGCCATATGGACCGTGCAATGGACCAAGCCCGCGCGGCCGCCGCACGCGGCGAGGTGCCTGTGGGCGCTGTTATCGTCGGGCCGAAGGGTCAGATTTTGGCCGCTGAGGGCAACCGGACCCGCCAGTTGAATGACCCGACGGCGCATGCTGAGATCCTTGCGATCCGGGCTGCATGCCTTGCCCTTGGATCAGAACGGTTGGTCGGATGTGACCTCTATGTCACGCTAGAGCCTTGCGTGATTTGCGCAGGGACAATCGCTGCAACCCGGATCCGGCGGCTTTATTACGGCGCGTCAGACCCAAAATCGGGTGGTGTAGCGCATGGCGCGCGCGTGTTTGATCACCCGCAATCCCATCACAAGCCAGAGGTTTATGATGGGATCGGTGAGAGCAGTGCCGCGACCCTGCTGCGAGAGTTTTTTGCGAAGCGGCGCTGATCTGGTGATGTGATAGCGTTCAAAGGGCCAGTGGCTTCATTGGGCAATGTATTCCAGCGGATGAAGTCTCATCTGGACTGGCCAGACTGGCCAATTTGAACAGGCTTACCGCCGACGCGGCGGGGCTGACGACAACCCAACATCAGTGTCGATAGCTCAAAGCTCAGCCACCTCCATTACAGAAGGTACCAGAACGTTGACACCGGGTAAGGCTGCGACCAGCGCATCTGCGGACTGCTCAATCAGTGGGAATGTGCCGTAGTGATAAGGGATTACCGTCTCAAAGTTGAAAAGCTTGGATGCCGCATAGGCCGCGCGCTTCATGTCCATTGTGAAGTGCCCGCCAGCGCACAGCACGCCGATCTGGGGCTGGTGCAGGTCATTCAGGACCGCCATATCGGCCATCACGTCGGTATCACCGCTGATATAGATGGTCTTGCCGTCACCTTCGATCATGAAACCAGCCTCAACACCTGCATAAACAGCCCCGGTTTCAGATTGCATCGAGGACGAGTGCGTTGCGTCTACCATCGACACCGCTACGTCCCCGATTTGCACGGTGCCGCCCTTGTTAAAACCCACGACATCCGCACCTTGCCGCTCGCCCCACCACGTCGCCAGCTCAACAATGCAATAGATTTTAACGCCCAGCTCCTTGGATAGGGCGACGACGTCATTGGTGTGATCAGAATGACCAGGGGTCACCAGGATCGCCGTCGCCCTGGCAAAGGCTGCAGTCCGCTGATCTGCTGGAAACGTAGGGTTGCCGGTTTCCCATGGATCGATCAGCAAAACTTCGCCGCCAACCTCCAACCGAACCGATGCATGTCCGAGCCAAATATATTTCAGCTGTTTTCCTGCTTGTTTTTCGACTTAGAAGAAGCTTAGCGAGATTGCCCCGAGGATAAAAAATGGATTTGCTTCGACAGATTGATAGCTATTGCGAACGACTGGATCCGGGCTATTGGGCAGAACCGGTAAATGCAGTTAGCAATTTGGCATTTTTGGTCGCCGCCTACATCATGTTCAGGCGTGTTCGCGGCCAAGGGATACCTCTGGCCGAAGTGCTCTGTGCTATTCTCGCGGTAATAGGCGTCGGGTCCTACCTGTTTCATACCCATGCCACGGTCTGGTCCTCAATTCTTGATGTTGTGCCGATTGCGGCTTTTGTTCTGGTTTACCTTTTTGCGGCCAATCTGCATTTCTGGCGGATGCCACTTTGGGCCGCATTTCTGGGGATGGCGGCGTTTGTGCCGTATGCGATGGCGATGACCCCGGTTTTCGCCAGAATGACGTTCTTTGATGTGTCTGCGGTCTATTGGCCGATCCCGGTGCTGATCACGCTCTATTCAATGGCGCTGCGCAATCGCACGCCGTTGACTGCCCATGGGCTGGCGATCGGGTCGGCGATCTTGGTCGTCTCACTGACGTTTCGCTCCGTCGATGAACCGATCTGCCGCGCCCTTCCAATTGGCACGCATTTCGTCTGGCACTTATTTAATGGGTTGATGTTGGGCTGGATGATTGAGGTCTATCGTCGGCACATGATTGCAACCGCTGCCGCCTCCGTCTAAACCCTCAGCCGACCCATGTGACGGAGCGCTTCATGTCCATCGATATTACCATTGCAGCCCGCGTTGCCAAACTTGCGCGGATCAAGGTCCAGGAGGCCGACCTTCCGGCCCTGGCCGAGGAATTCAACGCCATCCTAGGCTTTATTGAACAGCTTAATGAGCTGGATGTCGATGATATCGAGCCAATGACCAGTGTGACGCCAATGCGCCTGCCGCGCCGCGTCGATGTGGTGACCGACGGCAACCAGCAGGCCAAGGTGTTGGCCAATGCGCCGGATGCGCGCGAAGGCTTTTTTGCCGTGCCCAAGGTGGTGGAATAATGACCGAACTGAACAGACTGACAATCGCCGAGGCACGCGATGCACTGCGCAAGGGTGAGATTACATCGGTTGAGCTGACCCAAGCCTGCCTGACCCAGATCGATGCCGCCGACGCACTTGGCGCATTTGTGCACAAAACGCCTGAGATTGCGCTGGAACGCGCCCGCGCCGCGGATGTGCGTATTGCCGCTGGTGATGCGCCATCGATGTGCGGCATCCCTGTTGGGATCAAGGATTTGTTCTGTACTGAACACGTGCCGTCACAGGCGGGATCCAAGATTTTGGAAGGGTTCAAACCAGAATACGAGTCGACCGTTTCGGGCAAGTTGCGCGATGCCGGGGCTGTCATGCTGGGCAAGCTGAATATGGATGAGTTCGCTATGGGCTCCTCAAATGAAACCTCAGTCTACGGGAATGCGGTCAATCCGTGGCGTGCCGGAAACGGTGATGCATTGTTGACGCCGGGTGGTTCTTCGGGTGGATCTGCCAGTGCGGTGTCGGCTGATCTGTGTCTGGCTGCGACCGGCACGGATACGGGTGGTTCAATCCGCCAGCCCGCGGCGTTTACCGGGACAGTTGGGCTGAAACCCACCTATGGGCGTTGCTCCCGTTGGGGTATTGTTGCCTTTGCCTCCTCGCTGGATCAGGCGGGCCCGATGACAAAATCTGTCCGCGATGCCGCAATCATGGGAACAGCAATGATGGGGTACGACCCCAAAGACAGCACATCCGCCGATCTGGCCGTTCCGGATTTTGAGGCGATGTTAACCGGGGATATCCGGGGCAAAGTTATTGGGATCCCCAAAGAATATCGGATGGACGGGATGCCTGACGCAATTGAGGCATTGTGGGCCGAAGGTGCCGCGATGCTGAAAGACGCGGGCGCAGAGCTGCGGGATATCAGTTTGCCCCACACCAAATATGCGCTGCCGGCCTACTACGTGATTGCCCCGGCTGAGGCGTCTTCAAACTTGGCGCGTTATGACGGCGTGCGGTTTGGCCGCCGTGCTAAAATCACAAAGGGCGACGGCATCACCGAGATGTATGAGAAGACCCGCGCAGAAGGGTTTGGCAAAGAAGTCCAGCGTCGCGTGATGATCGGGACCTATGTCCTGTCGGCGGGGTTTTATGACGCCTACTACAATCGTGCGCGCCGGGTGCGCGCCCTGATCAAGCGAGATTTTGACACGGTGTTCAATGATGGCATCGACGCGATCTTGACCCCTACAACCCCATCAGCGGCCTTCGCCCTTGGATCAATGGCAAACGCTGACCCGGTTGAAATGTATCTTAATGACGTTTTCACTGTGACTGTTAATTTGGCAGGATTGCCGGGTATCGCCGTGCCAACCGGTGTTGATAGCGATGACTTACCCCTGGGATTGCAGCTGATTGGCCGACCCTGGGAAGAGGGTGATTTGCTGAACACCGCATATGCGTTGGAGCAGGCAGCTGGGTTTGTAGCGAAACCCACCAAATGGTGGTAACAGCTTGAAAAACGCATACACCGCGAGAGGGTGAGCAATGATAAGACTGAGCATTGCAGGTCTGTGTCTGGCAGTATTGGCCGGTTGCGCAACGGTACCTGATGATACGACCGCAGGCGTCGGCTTTGGCGATTATAACGGCTATTTCAGTGCTGAGCGTGAGGCCGAATTACGCGGTATTCCATCTGTGCAGACAATTACACCGCCGACACGCGTCGCCCCTGTTGCGCCTGCTTCAGAGCAGAGCCTGATTGAATTTGCCGGTGCTTCGATTGCTGAGGCAGAGGCTGCCGAGTTGCAGGGGCAGTCTGCTATCCCCTCAACAGCGCAGGTTCAGGCCGAAAATCCCGCCATTTCGGATGAGCAGGATTTTGCAGCAGTCAGTGCGCGCGAAAGCATCGAGAGCGATGCAGAGCGCCGCCTGGCCCAACAAGAACAGTTGGTGATTATTCAACCAATAGCTGTGCCGCAGCGGCCGACCTCAATTGGGCCAAACATCGTTGAATATGCGCTTAGCACCTCCCATCCTGTTGGTCAGCAAATCTATCGCCGCTCCCCGTTTCGGCAAGGCCGACATGAGGCCAATTGTCTGGCCTACCGTTCGGCTGATCTGGCGCAAGAGGGGTTTTTGATGGCTGGTGGACCGGATCGTGATCGCCAAGCGCTGGATCCGGACGGCGACGGGTATGCTTGTAGATGGAACCCCTCGGTCTACCGCGATGCGGCGCGTGCCGCGTCCCAGTGAGCGTGTCGCCCAATTATGGGCCCCGGCGTGATGGCCTGACGCCGAACTTGATCGTTTTGCACTACACGGCGATGGACAGTTGTGCCGCAGCCGAACGGGCGCTGTGTGATCCCACGCGCGAAGTGTCAGCGCATTATCTGATTTCAGAATACGGTGTTATTACTGCGCTGGTGCGCGAGGATCAGCGTGCATGGCACGCGGGCAAAGGCACTTGGGCGGGGTTGGATGACATCAATTCGCGTTCTATCGGGATTGAACTGGCAAATCTGGGCACTTGCCCGTTTTCTGCCCGCCAAATGATCGCCCTAGAGACGTTATTGCCGGGGATCATGGATCGATGGTCAATTTTGCCGCAAGGCGTGATTGCACACTCCGACATGGCGCCGGGTCGCAAGATCGATCCTGGCCCGCGTTTCGACTGGCAGCGCCTTGCGCGGCTGGGTCTGGGCGTCTGGCCGCAAATTGGTGAAACTGCCGGGCAGGCCGTTGATATCAAACGGTTCCGCGCTGATGCGTTGGCGTTTGGCTATCCTGATGTGGCTGATGAGGTTTTGCTACAAACGGTTCGGTTGCGATTTCGCCCGCAGGCCGCTGGGCCGCTTGATTGTACCGATCTTGCGTTGATTGCGGATCTTGCTGCTCGCTTCCCCGTTGACCGCCCGACCGTCACCGCCTAAAGCGGGCGTCGCGCGGAGGGCTGGATGGCTGCCTTCGGTGGGGCAACTCACCAGGGAGGAAAGTCCGGACTCCATAAAGCAACGGTGCCGGGTAACGCCCGGCGGGGGTAACCCTAGGGAAAGCGCCACAGAGAACAGACCGCCTGTCGTCTGACAGGTAAGGGTGAAACGGTGGAGTAAGAGACCACCGCGCGACTGGCAACAGAAGCGGCATGGCAAGCCCCACCGGGAGCAACGCCAAATAGGGACTTCGCGCGGGCATGCCCGCAGGGACGCTTTAGCCCGAGAGGTCCGGGTTGGCAGCTAGAGCCGCCGGGTAACCGGCGGCCCAGAGGAATGGTCATCTAACCTTGGGGAGACCTAAGGGGGACAAAATCCGGCTTATAGGCCCTCCGCGCAATTTAAGATGTGGCGATCGTCAGCGCCTGATCCAGATCGGCAATCAGGTCGACTGCGTCCTCGGTTCCGATCGAAAGGCGAACCACGTTCGGTGCGGCACCTGCGGCCTCTTGCTGGGCTGGTGTCAACTGACGATGCGTGGTGGACGCTGAGTGGATGATCAGCGACCGTGTGTCACCAAGGTTGGCCACATGGCTAAAGATCTCCAACGCATCAACCAATTTGATACATGCGTCATAGCCGCCTTTGACCGCAAAGGTGAACAACGCACCCGCACCTTTGGGGCAAACCTTTTCCACGCGGTGGAAGTAGGGCGACGACGGCAAACCTGCATATGTCACGAAATCAACTCGTGGATCGTTTTCCAACCATGTGGCAATCTTGACTGCGTTCGAGACATGGCGGTCCATCCGCAGGCTCAGCGTCTCAACACCCATCAGCGTATAATGTGCTGCTTGCGGGTTCATGGTCATGCCCAGATCGCGCAGGCCTATGGCGATGCCGTGAAAGGTGAAGGCCAGATTGCCAAACGTCTCATGGAACTTCATGCCGTGATACGCAGGCTCTGGCATGCTGAGCGATGGGAACTTGTCGGACGCGGACCAGTCAAACTTACCGCTGTCAATGACACAGCCGCCAGTGACAGTGCCGTTGCCGGTCAGGTACTTGGTGGTCGAATGGACAACCAGCGTCGCACCATGCTCAATCGGGCGGCACAGGTACGGCGTCGCCGAGGTGTTATCGACGATCAGTGGTAAGCCAGCAGCGTCAGAGATATCTGCGATGGCGCGCAAGTCGGTGATATAGCCGCCCGGATTGGCGATCGCCTCACAAAACACGCCGCGCGTGTTGTCGTCGATGGCATCGCGCACTGCGTCGAGATCGTCAAAATCGACAAACTTGGCGGACCAGCCAAAGCGTTTGATGGTTTGGCCGAACTGGGTGACCGTACCGCCATATAGCCGGGTAGACACAACAACGTTGCAGCCCGGCTGCATTAGTGGAAACAGCGCCATAATCTGTGCGGCGTGCCCAGAAGAGCAGCAAACCCCGCCAACGCCGCCTTCAAGGGTGGCCAAACGTTCTTGCAGTACGGCAACCGTCGGATTGGTCAGCCGCGAATAGATGTAGCCTACTTCTTGCAGGTTAAACAAAGCTGCCGCATGCTCTGCGTCCCGAAACACATAGCCAGTTGTCTGGTAGATCGGTGTCTGGCGGGCGCCAGTGGCCGGATCAGGTCGTGCGCCTGCGTGGATTTGAAGGGTATCAAAGCCATAGGTTGGGCTGTCGCTCATAGTCTCTCTCCCGGAGGTTATCAAAGTTGCAGATAGGTCTAGGCTATGGGTCAGGCCAGCACAAGCTGGCCAAAAGGCGTTGCGGCTGCGGATCGGTGTTGGCGATTTTGCCGCAGGATCCAATTGGGCGCTCCACCGCGCGCCGTGCCATTGCCCCTAGACCTTGCCGCTGGCTTGCGGCATTACACTGGCATCGCAGTTATCTAGTCCGGAGCCCAAATGTTGGATTTCATCAAACGCCTTGTTAACTGGTGGAGCGGCCAGTCCATCGGCACCCAACTCTGGACTTGGCGCAATGGTGAGCGGGTCGGCGAAGACGACAACGGCAACATTTTTTATCAGACTAAAGATCGCAAGCGTCGGTGGGTGATTTTCGACGGGGAGCCCGAGGCAAGCCGCGTATCACCTGATTGGCATGGCTGGTTGCATTTCACCTGGGATGAGCCGCCGACAGATCGTCCTGTCGTGCATAAATCATGGGAAAAACCACATTTACCAAATTTGACGGGATCAGCGGCGGCCTATGCGCCGGCTGGTTCAATCCGACGTTCTGTGCCGAAAGAACGGCGGGACTATGAGGCATGGACGCCCGAATAGACGAAACCCAAGAGATGTCGCCAGGGGGCTGATATGTCAGAAAACACTACAGAGGTCATTGTTGGCGGCGTCGTATTGGCAGCCGCAGTTGGTTTTTTTATATTTGTAGGCCAAGTCACCGGATTTGAGCGACAGTCAGATAGCTACCACCTAACAGCCTCGTTCCGATCCGTCGAAGGTGTCAGTGTCGGCACTGATGTGCGTTTGGCGGGGGTCCGTGTGGGTGCCGTGACCGATACGCAGTTGAACCTAGCGACATACCGCGCCGATACTACATTTTCGATCAGCCAAGGGATCGAGATCCCCGATGACAGCGCCATCGCGATCTCCTCCGAAGGGTTGCTGGGCGGCTCATTCGTTGAAATCATTCCCGGCGGCTCACCGTTCGCGTTAGAACCGGGCGATGCGATCATCGACACTCAAAGCTCAGTCAGTCTGGTCACGTTGCTCATGCGCTTTGTGGGTGGCGACGGGCAATGAAACCGGCACTTGCCCTGATGATGCTGTTGGTGTTTGGGCTGCCAGCGGCGGCACAGCAAGACGGCGTTTTGCTAGAACAATTTTCCAATCCGAACGCACCAGCCGCCCCGCTTTTGCAACCAGTTGAGGAAGCGCCGGGCGCGATTTTACGCGGCTTGGACAAGACCCTTGGGCGATCAATCGATATCGATATCGCACGTGGTCAGACGGTTTTGTTTGGGCGGATCGCGGTGCGCCTGTTGGAATGCCGTTACCCGTCGGATAACCCGGCCTCGGACGCGTTTGCGCATCTTCAGATCCTCGATCTTGAGGGGGCAGCGCTTTTCGATGGATGGATGGTCGCCTCAAGCCCGGCATTGGTGGCGTTGGAGCATCCGCGCTATGACGTATGGGTCCTGCGCTGTAGAATGTCGTGAACGCTGACAGGTGTGGGCTGCGCCAGAAATTCAGCGCCCCAATCCAAGGCCTTTTCCAGTTTAACTCGGTAAGCGGCGCGGCTGATTTCGACGGCACCCAGACTGATCAGATGATCGGTGATGAACTGCGTGTCAAACAGCTGAAACCCGCCATAGCGTAGCCGACTGATCAGATAAGCCAGTGCGATCTTTGAGGTATTGGGTCGATGCGAAAACATGCTTTCGCCAAAGAACGCCGCGCCAAGGACCACGCCATAGACGCCGCCAACCAGCTTGTCGTGCTCCCAAACCTCAACGGAATGGGCAAATCCGGCGTCATGCAGGTTCAGGTAAAGGTTAAAGATTTCATCGTTAATCCAGGTCTCTTCGCGATCGGCGCAGCCGCGAACCGTTCCAAGAAAGTCGCTGTTCACGCGGATCTCATAGGGGGCTGATTTGATAGCCCGGGCCAAGGATCGCGATATGTGAAAACCATCCAGTGGAAAGATCCCGCGCTTTTGCGGGTCCACCCAAAACAGGGTCTTGTCATCCCGGCTTTCGGCCATCGGAAAAATGCCGGCACTATATGCACGCAGCAATAAATCCGGGGTCAGTTTTGGCCGGGAAACCGGTATTATGTCATGCGCCATTGCCGTACCCTAACAGAGCGTTGGGTAAGTTACTTTCGCCAAATCCCAAACAGATTATTTCCGAATTAGCACCGTTCAGGCGTGATTTAGCCGAGGTTTTCTTCGAGCCAATGTTCCAACCAGTGAATATTGTAATCTCCAGTCAGAACCGCCTCTTCCTGCAAAAGCGCATGAAACAATGGCACTGTGGTTTCAATTCCGTCGACGATCAACTCACCCAACGCACGTTTAAGGCGCGCCAAAGCTTCGGGACGGTCCCGGCCATGCACGATCAGTTTGCCGATCAGGCTGTCGTAATAGGGTGGAATTGAGTAGCCGCCATAAAGCGCTGAGTCCATTCGAACACCCAAACCGCCGGGCGCATGAAATGTGTTCACCTTGCCGGGGCAGGGCGTGAAATTTGGCAGCCGCTCTGCGTTGATGCGAACCTCAATCGAGTGACCATTGATCTTCAGATCATCCTGCCCAAACGACATAGGCATGCCAGAGGCGACGCGGATTTGCTCACGCACAAGATCAACACCAAATATGGCCTCGGTCACTGGATGCTCCACCTGAAGACGGGTGTTCATCTCGATGAAGTAGAACTCATCATTCTCGTAGAGAAACTCAATCGTTCCGGCGCCCTCATAGTTGATCGCGGCGACGGCGTCGGCACAAGTCTTACCGATACGCGCACGCGTCGCGGCGTCAATTGTAGGGCCGGGGGCCTCTTCAAGTACCTTTTGGTGGCGCCGTTGAAGTGAGCAATCACGCTCGCCTAGATGCACAGCTCCGCCTTTTCCATCCCCGAAAACCTGCACTTCAATGTGGCGCGGCGTGGACAGATATTTCTCGATGTAGACTTCGTCATTGCCAAAGGCCGATTTGCCCTCAGCACGCGCGGTGCCAAATGCTTCTTCGAGGTCGGCTGCGGTCTTGGCCAGTTTCATACCGCGCCCACCACCACCTGCAGTGGCTTTTACGATAACCGGAAAACCGATTTCGGCGGCTACCCTTTTGGCAGTGTCAAGATCTGGAACTCCGCCATCACTGCCCGGTACACACGGCACACCAAGGTTCGCCATTGTCTCTTTGGCAGTGATCTTGTCGCCCATCATGCGGATGTGGGCAGCAGTCGGTCCAATAAATTTCAGATCATGATCTTCGACGATCTGCACGAAATTCGCGTTCTCGGACAAAAATCCATAACCCGGATGGATCGCCTCAGCGCCGGTGATCTCACATGCTGAGATGATGGCGGGGATCGATAGATAGCTATGAGTGCTGGACGGCGGGCCGATGCAAATCGCCTCATCTGCCATACGAACATGCATTGCGTCGCTATCAGCGGTCGAATGCACAGCCACAGTCTTCACACCCATTTCACGGGCGGCGCGGACCACACGCAGAGCAATCTCGCCCCGGTTCGCGATTAGGATCTTGTTAAACATTGGTGAGCCTCACGCGATAATCATCAGTGGGGCGCCAAATTCAACTGGCGCTCCGTCTTCGACCAAGATGCGTTTGACCGTTCCGGCCCGAGGTGACGGGATTGGGTTCATGGTTTTCATTGCCTCGACGATCAGCAAGGTCTGACCTTCGCTAACGGTATCACCGACTGAGACAAAGGCGGGTGTGCTGGGTTCTGCCTGCAAAAAGACCGTGCCAACCATGGGCGAGGTGATCGCGCGTGGGTCTTGGGCGGGATCATTGTTTTCCTCGGCGGCGGCGGCGGCGGCGGCTGTTGGGGCGGCAGGTGCATAGGCAACGGCTGCGACAGGTGCTGCGGCGGCGACAGGCGCGGCCATAAGCTGGCGGGAAACCCGCACATTCAGGCTGTCATCCTCCCCATATTCGCGTTTGACCTGAAGCTCCGTCAGGTCGTTTTGATGCAACAACTCTGCCAATGCCTTGATAAAGGCGACATCCCCGTCATGAGTGCTCTTAGTCATTCCTGTCCTCGTCTCAACTACTCGGTTCTTCGTGCGCTCACACTTAGCGGATCGCGCTGTGGGCGTTGTATACGTTAGGCTTCGACCATATGAAAGCGTCGCGAGCTGTGAAAATGGGGCCTCAATCGCGCATTTTCAACGCGGTCACGCCCATTTTGCCAGCAAACCCGTTTAATGTCGCCACGTCTGAATGGAATCTGTCCGAAAATAGCCCTGTGCAAGAATTTACCATTTGATAAAAAATTCTAGCCGTGCCAGCTTTTTTACAGCGAATTGATGTCGATCGACCCCGGAGAGATCACCCATGACGAACAGTCCGTTCACACCTGGCCTGGCCACAACGCGTCTTGCACCGCAAGAATATGACCACAATTTTGCGGATCTTCACGCGCCGCTTGATCCGCACGAGGCGTTGGTTGCAGCAGATCGCTGCTACTTTTGCCATGATGCGCCGTGCATAGCGGCCTGCCCGACGACAATTGATATTCCGCTGTTTATTCGCCAGATCCAAACCGGAACGGCGCAAAGTGCGGCCAAGACGATCTTTGATCAAAACATTCTGGGGGGCATGTGTGCGCGGGTTTGCCCGACAGAAACCTTGTGTGAGGAGGCCTGCGTTCGCGAAGCGGCTGAAGGCAAACCAGTTGAGATTGGTCGTCTGCAGCGATTTGCGACCGATACCGTAATGGCATCGGGCACACACCCGTTTGAGCGCGCCGCACCAACTGGCAAATCCGTTGCGGTTGTCGGGGCGGGGCCTGCCGGGTTGGCCTGTGCGCACCGGTTGGCGATGCATGGCCATGATGTGGTGATTTACGATGCACGGCCGAAAGCTGGCGGTTTGAACGAATATGGCATTGCGGCCTATAAAACCGTCGATGGATTTGCCGAGGCTGAAGTCAGCTGGCTGATGAAAATCGGTGGGATCACGTTGGAGACTGGCAAGGCGCTTGGCGTGGACATCACGCTGGCCTCGTTGCGCGAAGACTTTGATGCAGTTTTTCTGGGGATGGGTCTGGCGGGCGTGAATGCGCTGCGTGCAGAGGGCGAAGACAAGTCTGGTGTTGTGGACGCGGTCGGCTTTATCTCAGAGCTACGGCAGGCGTCGGATGTGTCGAAATTGCCGGTCGGGCGCAATGTGGTTGTGATCGGTGGCGGGATGACAGCGGTGGACGCAGCTGTGCAGTCTAAACTGTTGGGCGCCCAAACTGTCACGATCCTGTATCGGCGAGAGCAGGCCAAGATGCCCGCCAGCCGATATGAACAGGATCTCGCGACCTCCAAAGGGGTACGCCTTATTTTTAATGCGATGCCTGTGAAAATCGTCGGCAACGGTTCTGTTACCGAGATCATTGCCGAATATACCCGCAGCACACCCAACGGTTTAGAGCCGACCGGAGAGACCTTTTCGCTCCCTGCGGATCAGGTACTCAAAGCTATTGGTCAAACGCTAGAGGGCACCCCGTCAGGGCTTGAACTGATAGGGGGCAAGATCGCGGTTGCTGGGGCTGGCAAAACTTCAACCACAGGCGTTTGGGCGGGGGGCGATTGTGCGAGCGGCGGTGATGACCTGACGGTGACTGCGGTGGCGGAAGGGCGCGATGCGGCCATGGATATTCATGCCGCGTTAGGTACCGCATGAGGGCCCTTTTGACCGCACTGCTGATCTGCGTACCGCAATTGGTCTGGGCCTGTACGGGCGGCCGCGAAATGGCATTGTCGGAGCTGGACGCCACCAGTTGGCAACAGATTGAGGCCATGGCATCTGCCAGTCGTGCTGAGATTGAAGTCTATGGCAGCATCACGGCCATCGCTTGGGATCTGGATGGTAATGGCGCTGAGGAGATCTGCATTGTGGCCGCATCTTCGCTGACCTGCTCAAACGGGATCGCGGTTTGCATGATGCTGGTGCTTGGCGATACGGCTGAACGCAGGATGCTACTAGACACTGCGGCCCACATCCTCAAACCCGGCGAGACGGATGCCGCAGGTTGGCAAGGCCTGAGGGCGCTAAGTTATCAACTGCCCGGTACGCCGGACCTTTTAGAATATTTCACCTATCATGATGGACGATATCAGCGGGCTTCATAAAGCCCGCTGCAGACATACGGAACGGAGGACACAATGGCAGATCTTTCAAGCACCTTCCTGGGGATCAAATCCCCGAATCCGTTCTGGCTGGCTTCGGCGCCGCCGACGGACAAAGAATACAATGTGCGCCGCGCGTTTGACGCCGGTTGGGGCGGGGTCGTCTGGAAAACTCTGGGCCATGACCCCCATATCGTAAACGTCAACGGCCCACGCTACGGTGTGATTTATGGTGCAGATCGACGGCTGTTGGGCCTGAACAATATTGAACTGATTACCGACCGACCGCTGCACGTCAATTTGCAGGAAATCAAAGCCTGCAAACGTGATTACCCTGATCGCGCGATGATCGTTTCATTGATGGTCCCGTGTGAGGAGGACGCTTGGAAATCTATCCTGCCGCTTGTTGAGGAAACTGGTGCAGATGGGATTGAGTTGAATTTCGGTTGCCCCCACGGGATGAGTGAACGTGGCATGGGGGCCGCCGTCGGGCAGGTGCCTGAGTATATTGAGATGGTGACGCGTTGGTGTAAACAAACCACGCGGATGCCCGTGATCGTCAAGTTGACGCCCAATATCACTGATGTGCGCTATCCGGCGCGCGCGGCCAAGGCGGGTGGAGCGGATGCAGTCTCATTGATCAACACGATCAGCTCCATAATCTCGGTGAACCTTGATACGATGTCGCCGGAACCCTCAATCGACGGCAAAGGCTCCCATGGTGGATTTTGCGGCCCAGCGGTCAAACCGATTGCGTTGAACATGGTCTCGATGATTGCGCGCGACGCTGAAACCCAAGGATTGCCGATCAGCGGCATTGGCGGCGTGACCACATGGCGCGACGCGGCAGAGTTCTTGTCACTAGGGGCCAGCAACGTGCAGGTTTGTACGGCAGCCATG
Organism: Paracoccaceae bacterium; assembly: GCA_047623825.1. Lineage (GTDB taxonomy): Bacteria > Pseudomonadota > Alphaproteobacteria > Rhodobacterales > Rhodobacteraceae > JBLHOS01. The sequence goes on from JBLHOS010000020.1 coordinate 17,958, forward strand.
ACCTATGGCTTTAAGATTGTCGAAGAATTAAAGACGGGTCTGTCTCAGTGGATGGATGAAAAGGGTTACACATCGGTCGATGAAATCGTTGGGCGCGCGGTGCCGAATGTGACCGAATGGCAGTTCCTCAACCTGAACTATGTGGCCAAAGCCAAGATTAATCAGGACGCCTGCATCAAGTGTGGTCGTTGTTACGCCGCGTGTGAAGACACCTCGCATCAAGCGATCTCAATGTCACCTGACCGTGTGTTTGAGGTGATCGACGCCGAATGCGTCGCATGTAACCTATGCGTCAATGTCTGCCCGGTTCAGGATTGTATTACTATGGTTGAGATGCAGCCCGGTGAGACCGATACTCGCACTGGCAAGGTCGTTGAACGCGAATACGCCAACTGGACGACGCACCCCAATAACCCAAGCGCACAAGCTGCCGAGTGAGCGGTGTCCGGCGCGCGCGGCATGACCCCCGGCGGCACCAATTATCTGCGCCTATGGGGTCAGGAGTTTCTTAAACAGGGCTGTTAGAAATCCTTGCGCCTCTAAGAATGGGTCGCGATCGGCGCCCAAGACGACCTCTATCTGAACGTCAAAATCGGCGTAATGTTGGGTCAGGGCCCAGATGGAAAAAATCAGATGGTGAGGATCGATCGGGGCAATTTTCCCCTCAGCAATCCAGGCAAAGATCACCGCGCATTTCTCGTCGACCAATGGCTTTAGATCTGCGCGCAGGGCTGGCAGCATACGCGGCGCGCCCTGCACAATCTCATTGGCGAACAGCCGACTTTCGCGCGGATAATCACGGCTCATCTCCAGCTTGCGGGTGACATAACGCAACAGCTCCGCGACGGGGTCGCCGTCTGGGTCCATGTCTTTTAGCGGATTAAGCCAAGTTTCCATCAGCTGGCTTAACAGATTGACGTGGATCGACTCTTTAGATGGGAAATAATACAGCAGGTTCGGTTTGGACAGGCCGGCCTCAGCGGCGATCTGGTCCAATGTCGCGCCACGAAACCCATGCTTGGAGAAAACCTCTAATCCTGCATCCAGAATGGCTTGGGTATTTTTTAGCTGGATCCGCGTGCGCGGCTTTTCAATATTCATGATTACCAGCTTTGCACTGCTGGCCAGATCCGCGCAAGTTTCCTGACATTTCGGGACATATGGTCTGCAATTGCATGAGATACGGGCAAGTAATTGCGAATTACTGCTGTTTTAACTTGCGATTGGCGCAAAGCTGTCATTGAATTTCTTGACCGTCCGTATGCTTATGGTAGCCTGATATTTACCATATGATCAAAACTACCACCCCGCGCCCTGGGGCAATCCTGGGTCTGCCAAACCGAGTGAAACTTATGGCTCTTGATCGACCTTCCGTCCCTAATGATCTATCCGCCTTCTGGATGCCATTCACGGCGAACCGGCAATTCAAGAAAACGCCTCGGATGTTGGTTAGCGCTGATGGGATGTATTATAAAACCGCCGATGGTCGTGAGATTTTAGATGGGACTGCAGGTTTGTGGTGCTGCAATGCTGGCCATAACAGAACCAAGATTGTTGAGGCGATCCGCCAACAAGCGGGGGAGCTGGATTATGCGCCGGCATTCCAAATGGGCCACCCCAAGGCGTTTGAGCTGGCCACACGTTTGCGCGACATGGCGCCTGAGCCATTTGAACATGTGTTTTTCACCAATTCCGGATCTGAGGCTGTAGAAACTGCGCTGAAGATTGCCATCGCGTACCAACGCTCGATAGGTCAAGGCGCCCGGACCCGGTTGATCGGTCGCGAGCGCGGTTATCATGGCGTCAATTTTGGTGGTATCTCGGTCGGCGGTATCGTCACGAACCGTAAGATGTTCGGCACCCTATTGGCCGGTGTCGACCATATGCCACACACCCATTTGCCGGATCAAAACGCATTTACCAAAGGTCAGCCTGAACATGGCGCGAACCTTGCGGATGATTTGGAACGGATCGTAGCCCTACACGGTGCAGAGACGATCGCGGCCGTAATTGTAGAGCCGATGGCCGGATCAACTGGTGTTCTTATCCCGCCCAAAGGTTATCTGAAACGTCTGCGAGAGATCTGTACCAAACACGGGATCTTGCTGATCTTTGACGAGGTTATTACTGGATTTGGTCGGCTTGGATCGTCGTTTGCCGCAGAGCATTTTGGCGTAATGCCCGACATGATCACATGCGCCAAAGGTCTGACCAACGGGGTCATTCCGATGGGTGCCGTTTTGGCAACTGCGCAGATCCATGATGCGTTCATGACCGGCCCTGAAAACACGATAGAGCTGTTTCACGGTTACACTTACTCGGGAAATCCGATTGCGTCCGCCGCCGGGCTGGCCACGTTGGAAACCTACCGTGAGGATGATTTGTTTAACCGCGCCAATGACATGGCCGGGTACTGGCAGGACGCGGTGCATTCACTGGCTGATCATCCTCATGTCATCGATATTCGTAATATGGGTTTGATCGCAGGGATTGAGTTGTCGCCGATCGCCGGAGAGCCGACGAAACGTGCGTTCCAAGCGTTTCTAGATGCATTTGAAAAGGGCGTCTTGATCCGCACGACGGGTGATATCATCGCGTTGTCACCGCCGCTTATTATCGAAAAATCCCATATTGATCAGTTGTTTGGCACATTGTCGGACATCTTGAAAAACCTAGACTAGTAAAGGCCCTGCGTGGGGGCCAGACCGCAAGGAGATGACCGTGGCTGCACCGGGTGCGAACCTAAAGATTGACGGCCAGCGCCTGTGGGACAGCCTGATGGAAATGGCCAAGATCGGGCCGGGCATCGCGGGCGGCAATAACCGACAAACCGTCACCGATGAGGATGCAGAAGGGCGCGCGCTGTTTCAAAACTGGTGTGAGGCGGCTGGCTGCACCATGGGGTTGGACCAAATGGGCAATATGTTTGCCCGGCGCGAAGGTGCAGACCCAGAGGCGTTGCCGGTTTATGTTGGATCGCATCTTGATACACAGCCCACGGGCGGCAAGTATGATGGGGTTTTGGGTGTGCTTGGCGGGTTGGAAATCATCCGCTCACTCAATGATCTAGGGATCAAGACCAAACATCCGATTGTCGTGACTAACTTCACCAATGAGGAGGGGACGCGGTACGCCCCCGCAATGCTGGCCTCGGGCGTTTTTGCCGGCATTCATACCCAAAACTGGGCTTATGCGCGCACAGATGCGGACGGCAAATCCTTTGGGGATGAACTGTCGCGAATTGGTTGGCGCGGCGACGAAGAAACCGGCGCGCGCCGGATGCACGCTTTCTTTGAGTTACATATCGAACAGGGCCCGATCCTTGAGGCCTCCGGCAAAGAAATCGGCGTGGTCACGCATGGTCAGGGACTTAGCTGGACCCAAGTGACGATTACCGGCAAGGAAAGCCACACAGGTTCTACCCCAATGCCGATGCGAAAGAACGCAGGGTTGGGCATGGCCAGGGTTCTGGAACTGGTTGATAAAATCGCTTGGAGCTATGCGCCCAATGCGGTTGGTGCTGCGGGTCATATCGACGTATATCCCAATTCGCGCAACGTGATCCCGGGCAAAGTGGTTTTTACGATTGATTTGCGGTCCCCCGATCTGGCGGTGATTGAGGATATGGAGGCGCAGCTAAAGCTGGGCGCCCAAGCTATTTGCGATGAAATGGGCCTTGGTGTCGAATTTGAGAAAACCGGCGGCTTTGATCCAGTGACCTTTGATGAGAGCTGCGTCAGTGCGGTGCGCAATGCGGCCGAACGGCTGGGGTATTCGCATCAAAACCTGATTTCTGGCGCTGGACATGATGCCTGCTGGATCAACCGGGTTGCCCCAACGGCCATGGTGATGTGCCCGTGCGTAGACGGCCTTAGCCATAATGAGGCCGAGGAGATCAGCCCGGAATGGGCGGCGGCAGGGACTAACGTCTTGTTTCATGCTGTCGTTGAGACCGCGGAGATCGTCGAGTGACACGTCCCGGCACAGTGATCAGAGCAATTTGGCCGCGGGCCTGTGCCACCGCTGAACGGTCCTGTGCATCGGCGGCGGCGGCACGCCCCATGATCCTCAAGGACCGTGATTTGATGGCGGGGCTGCAGTTATGCGCCTGACACTGAATATTCCCCAGTTCGCCAAAGTATTGAGTGAACGCAACACGCTGGAGAAACGTGAATGAGTGTTCGATTTAGAGGCGTCGCCCTAATCAGCCTGATGGCCTTGGCGGGATGTGCGGCCCCCGTCGTCGTTGATGCGCCGATTATACTGACCGAAGACATCATCGCCCTATTGCCGGCAGATCAGGACATCAGTGACGTCCGAGAGCTGGAGGACGGCTGCTTTTGGTATCTGCATTATGGGCCAGTTGAAACGACCTATATTCCGCTGCTGACTACCGAAGGGCGCGGGGTCTGCACCCCCGGCTATACCACGCCGACTTAAAGGAGAGCGACATGAGCAAAGTCATCAAAGGCGGAACAGTTATCACCGCAGACCGCACCTTTAAGGCCGATGTGCTGATCGAGGGTGAGAAAATCGCCGAGATCGGGGAAAACCTGTCCGGCGATGAGGTGATTGATGCGGAGGGCGCTTATGTCATTCCGGGTGGCATCGATCCGCACACCCATCTGGAAATGCCGTTTATGGGCACAACCGCGGCTGAAACCTTTGAAAGCGGGACCTTTGCGGCGGCGGCGGGTGGCACGACGATGCTGGTCGATTTTTGCCTGCCGGGTGAGGATGGCAGCCTGCTGAATGCAATCGATGCATGGGACCGCAAGTCCAAAGATCAGATCTGCGTCGACATCTCGTATCACATGGCAATCACCGGTTGGGATGAGACCATTTTCAATGAGATGCAGGCCGTCGTTCAGGACCGGGGCATCAACACATTCAAGCATTTCATGGCCTACAAAGGCGCATTGATGATTGAAGACGATGAGATGTACGCGTCCTTCAAACGCTGTGCCGAATTGGGCGCACTGCCCTTGGTCCATGCAGAAAACGGCGACATCGTTCAGGAATTACAGAACAAATACCTGGCCATGGGTATGACCGGCCCAGAAGGTCATGCCTATTCACGCCCGCCTGAGTTAGAGGGCGAAGCCGTCAACCGTGCGATCATGATTGCCGATGCCGCGGGCACCCCACTTTATGTTGTGCATGTGTCGTGTGAGCAGGCGCATGAAGCGATCCGACGGGCCCGCCAAAAGGGCATGCGGGTTTACGGGGAGCCGTTGATCCAACATCTGACGTTGGACGAGTCTGAATACTTTAACAAAGATTGGCAATACGCAGCGCGCCGCGTGATGAGCCCGCCCTTCCGCTCCAAGGACCATCAAGCCAGTCTTTGGGCAGGTCTGTCAGCGGGATCCTTGCAAGTCGTTGCGACCGATCACGCGGCTTTTAACGATAAGCAAAAGCAGATGGGTCTGGATAATTTTTGCTTGATCCCAAATGGCACTGGCGGTCTGGAAGAACGCATGGCGATGCTTTGGACGACAGGTGTTGAGACTGGGCGCCTGACCCCGGAAGAGTTTGTTGCTGTGACCTCCTCCAATATCGCCAAGATCCTGAATATCTATCCGATGAAGGGTGCACTGATGCCCGGTGCAGACGCCGACATCGTGGTCTGGGATCCGACGATCAGCAAGACAATCCATGTCAGCACACAAAAATCGATCATTGATTACAATGTGTTTGAGGGCATGCAGGTGACTGCCCAACCACGCTATACCCTGAGCCGCGGGGATATCGTTTGGGCCTACGGTCAGAACAGCCAGCCCCAACCGGGACGCGGTAAGTTTGTGCGCCGACCTGCGTTTGCCAGCGGTTCAATGGCGCTTAGCAAGTGGAAAGCCCTGAACACCCCGCGCAAGATTGAGCGCAATCCGATGAACATTCCGGCGGGGATTTGATGCGGGACGCAGGCCTTCCAAAATTGCTATTTGGGGACCAGCCCCTCCAATTCGGGCAGCAGTACGACGCTTTCCTGCTCATGCGGGTCGGTGCGCGCAATGACGGCGTTAACTGGGACAGTTCCAATATTGATCGGCAGATGCGGAACGTCGGCGGGAATATATACCAAATCACCGGTGACTGTTTTCATCAGATGTTCCAATTCCTCACCCCAATACATGATCGCCTCACCGGACAGAATGTAGATCGCGGTTTCATGGGTCGCATGTTTGTGGGCTTTGGCGCGCCCGCCCGGGGGAATGGTCAAAAGGTGCATGCAGATCGCGGCAGATCCAGTGGTCTCTTTAGAGATGCCTTCAAAGTAATCAAAGCCTTGTTTGCCCGAATAGGTTTCACCTGGACGCAGTTTTCGGCATACGGGGGTCGTCGAATTTGTCATAGAAGTCCCTTTCTGAGGGGGCCTGTTTAGGTAGTGGAAATTAGTAATAAATGAATGATGACAGAAACAAAGCGGCTGTCGAGAAGGTTATTGAAGCCGAGGGTCTGGATCTGACATTTCAGACAGCAGACGGCCCTATAAAGGCGTTGAAGAACGTTAATTTGACAGTAACAAAGGGTGAGTTCGTCAGCTTTATCGGCCCGTCTGGTTGTGGCAAGACAACGTTTTTGCGCGCCATCGCCGCCCTTGAACACCCCACTGGCGGCTCGTTGCTGGTGAACGGTCTCAACCCGGAAGAAGCCCGCCTGAAACGCGCGTATGGCTATGTGTTTCAGGCCGCTGGACTGTATCCATGGCGGACCATCGAAAAGAACATCAGGCTGCCGTTAGAGATCATTGGTTTTAGCGCTGCTGAAAAGGCAGAGCGTGTTCAAAAGGTTCTTGAGCTGGTGGATCTGAAGGGCTTTGGCAATAGCTATCCGTGGCAATTGTCGGGCGGTATGCAGCAACGCGCCAGCATTGCGCGGGCTTTGGCGTTTGACGCAGATTTATTGCTGATGGATGAGCCGTTTGGCGCACTGGATGAGATCGTGCGCGATCACCTGAATGAACAATTGCTAGCCCTATGGGCGCGCACCGAAAAAACCATCGCCTTTGTCACCCATTCGATCCCAGAAGCGGTCTATCTGAGCACCAAGATCGTTGTAATGTCGCCCCGTCCAGGCCGGATTACCGACGTTATCCAAAGCGATCTACCCAAGGAGCGCCCACTAGAGATCCGCGATAGTCCAGAGTTTTTGGCAATTGCGCACCGGGTTCGTGAAGGGTTGAGGGCAGGGCATGCCTATGAGTGATCTTGGTCTGCCCCTGCCCAACATTCGGGCCAATAGCGCCGCGCGCAGGTTTGCGGCCTTTAACACCCGCGCGGTGCCAATTTTGACAGTTCTTATGGTCATTGTTGGCCTTTGGTATGCCGGAACTGTTCGAATGAATATGCCCTGGACGCTGGATCAGGCGGCCCGGTCTGATATTGAGCTGACCCAGCTTGAGGCGGTTGCCGACACACTAAACCAAGTTCGTCCGGTGCTGCCAAGCCCGCATCAGGTGGTGGCAGAACTCTATAACACGACACTCGGTGAGCCGCTGACCCGTGAGCGACGTGGAGAGTTACGCGGCAATCCCCGTTCGTTGTTCTTTCACGCCTACCAGACGCTGGCCCCGACGCTGTTAGGCTTTCTCTTTGGGGGGGTGGCTGGCGTCGCCCTTGCGGTTGGTATTGTGCACAACCGAACTATGGATATGAGCGTGATGCCTTGGGCGATTGCGTCTCAAACTATTCCAATCCTTGCCATTGCGCCGATGATCATCGTCATGCTCAACGCAGTTGGTGTGCAGGGGGTGCTGCCGAAATCACTCATCTCGGCCTATCTGAGCTTTTTTCCTGTCGTTGTGGGCATGGTAAAAGGTCTGCGTAGTCCCAAGTTGATGGATCTTGATCTGCTAAAGACCTATGCTGCAAGTGATCTGGAAACCCTTTTGAAATTGCGGTTTCCGGCCTCGCTTCCCTACCTCTTTACCTCGTTGAAGATCGCGATTGCGGCGGCTTTGGTCGGGGCGATTGTTGCTGAGCTGCCGACTGGCGCTCGGTTCGGCCTTGGTGCGCGATTATTGACTGGCAGCTATTACGGTCAAACCATCCAGATCTGGTCCGCGCTGTTCATGGCCGCAATCGCAGCAGCGGCCCTTGTCGGGGCAGTCGGCTTGGTCGAACGGATCACCCTGCGGCGTATGGGGATGGCACAATGATGGGAGCCGACGTCGTCGGACGTCACAGCGCAAGCCCGGTATGGCCAGTTGTTGCGGGCATACTCATGGCAATTTCGCTGTTGATTGATCGTAGCCTGACGCTTTTATTATTGGCTTGGTTCAGCGCTTGGGCTCTGAATGTCTGGGTTGCGAACAATGCCCGGGGCAGTGGCGTTTATATTGTGGTCCCAGTCTTTTTTGGCCTGACGCTTCTGATCCTTTGGGAGATGGCAGTTTGGTTGTTTGACGTCTCACCCGTGATCTTGCCGCCGCCATCGGCGATTGCAACGCGATTTGCAACATCGACCGATGTATTATGGCAAGACCTTGTGCAAACCATCTTTAAGGGTGCCCTCAGCGGATATGCCATCGGCTGCATCGCGGCCATTGGCACAGCGTTGGCGATTGATCGTTCAAGCTTTTTGCAACGTGGTTTGCTGCCGGTTGGGAATTTTGTGGCGGCCTTGCCAATTGTCGGTACCGCACCGATTTTCGTGATGTGGTATGGTTTTGGCTGGCAATCCAAGGCGGCCGTTGTCGTCGTGATGGTGTTCTTTCCGATGCTGGTGAATACAGTTCAGGGGCTTAAGGCATCAGAGACGATGCAGCGGGATCTGATGCGCACTTACGCCGCCGGCTATTGGCAAACCTTGCTGAAACTGCGGCTACCCGCAGCCCTGCCGTTCATCTTCAATGGATTGAAAATTTCAACAACTTTGGCGTTAATTGGCGCAATCGTTGCCGAGTTTTTTGGCTCACCCACTGTGGGAATGGGCTTTCGCATAAAAATCGAAGTCGGGCGCTTGGCTATGGATATGGTTTGGTCAGAGATTACAGTCGCGGCGTTGGCAGGGTCAGCGTTTTACGGCGCTGTGACATACTTAGAACGGCGGACCACCTTTTGGCACCCATCACAACGAAACTAGAGACGATTCAACTTGGAGTGAACATGATGAGAAAACTTATGACACCCGCGCTGGTACTTGGGCTGGCGACTGGGGCGGCTCAGGCCGATGAAGTCACGTTGCAGTTGCAATGGGTCACGCAAGCCCAGTTTGCAGGCTACTATGTGGCCCTTGATAACGGGTATTATGAGGCCGAAGGCCTTGATGTGACGATCCAGCCCGGCGGGCCGGATATAGCACCACCTCAGGTCTTGGCCGGAGGCGGTGCTGACGTGATGCTGAACTGGATGCCGTCAGCACTGGCTGCGCGCGAGCGGGGCCTGCCGGTTGTCAATATCGCGCAACCTTTTGCAAGCTCTGGCCTGATGCTAACGTGCTGGGCTGATACCGGCATTGCCGAACCTGCGGATTTGGCGGGCCGGACCATCGGTGTCTGGTTCTTTGGCAACGAATATCCGTTCCTAAGCTGGATGTCTCAGCTGGGGATCCCAACGGACGGGTCCGAGGGTGGCGTGACCGTGCTGCAGCAGGGTTTCAACGTTGACCCGCTATTGCAGCGTCAGGCGGACTGCATCTCAACGATGACCTACAATGAATATTGGCAGGTAATTGATGCGGGTGTTTCACCTGATGACCTCGTGACCTTCAAATATGAGGACCAAGGTGTCGCGACACTTGAGGACGGCATGTATGTGCTGGAAGAGAACCTAGACGATCCAGAGTTTGTCGATCGGATGGTTCGGTTTGTTCGCGCCTCGATGCTGGGCTGGAAATGGGCCGAAGAAAACCCGGATGCAGCCGCCATGATCGTTTTGGATAATGATGAAACTGGCGCTCAGACAGAACTTGCCCAAACACGGATGATGGGTGAAATTGCACTTTTGACCGCGGGTTCAAACGGTGCGCTGGATGTGGCCGCTTATGAGCGCACAGTTGCGACGCTTTTGGCAGGTGGCTCAGATCCGGTGATTTCAGCCGCGCCAGAAGGTGCCTGGACCCACATGATCACAGATCAGGCGCTGAACTAAGCCGGGCAAGACAAGAGATAAAAATGCCTCCGGCGGGGATATTTAGGAAATAAGGAAGCGATAATCTTAAGAAAATTATCATTTTTCTTGGCCCAAGTACGCCCGCCAGAGGCAATCAAATAAAAGAAATGAGCCGCCCTTCTCAGGGCGGCTCTCCATTCTCAACGACAGGCAGTTAGGATTACTGCTTGGTCATCCGGTTCTCGATCAAGTCCTCGACGACAGCTGGATCTGCCAAAGTTGATATATCGCCCAACGCGCCGAAATCGTCCTCGGCGATCTTACGTAAGATCCGCCGCATGATCTTACCAGACCGCGTCTTTGGCAGGCCTGGAGCCCATTGGATCAGATCTGGTTTGGCAATAGGACCAATTTCCGTGCGAACCCAAACCCCCAAATCTTTGCGCAGCTCTTCTGAAGGCTCAATCCCGTTCATCAGGGTGACATAGGCATAGATGCCCTGACCCTTGATCGCATGAGGGTAGCCGACAACGGCAGCCTCGGCCACTTTGGGGTGTGCGACCAACGCACTTTCGACCTCGGCGGTGCCCATTCTGTGACCCGACACGTTGATCACGTCGTCGACCCGGCCCGTGATCCAATAATAGCCGTCCGCATCGCGCCGGCAGCCGTCGCCAGAAAAGTAATAGCCTTTGTAGTCAGAGAAATAGGTTTTCTCAAACCGGTCATGGTCGCCGTAGACCGTACGCATCTGACCGGGCCAGCTGTCTTTCAGGCACAGCACGCCTTCAACCGCGGTCTCTAGCAGCTCTTCGCCCGTTGTCGGGTCAAGGATCACAGGTTGAACGCCAAAGAACGGGGTCGTGGCAGAGCCGGGTTTTAGCGGTGTCGCACCGGGCAGGGGCGTCAACAAGTGGCCGCCGGTTTCGGTCTGCCACCAAGTATCAACGATGGGCCGTGTGCCCTTGCCAACGACCTCATTGTACCACTTCCACGCCTCGGGATTGATAGGTTCACCGACGGTCCCCAAAAGCTTTAGGTCAGAGAGGTCATATTTTTCAACCGGTGCAGCCCCATGGGCCATCAGCGCACGGATCGCAGTTGGAGCCGTGTAGAATTGGTTGACCTTATGCTTTTCGCACACTGCCCAGAAACGTCCTGCGTCGGGGTAGGTCGGAACGCCCTCAAACATCAACGTCGTCGCACCATTGGCCAGGGGGCCATAGACGATATAGCTGTGGCCAGTGACCCAACCTACGTCTGCGGTACACCAAAAAACGTCGCCATCGTGGTAGTCGAATGTATATTGGTGGGTCATTGCGGCATAAACCAGATAGCCGCCGGATGTGTGCACAACGCCTTTTGGTTGGCCGGTTGAGCCTGAGGTGTAGAGGACGAACAACGGATCCTCGGCGCCCATTTCAGCGGGTGTGCAATAGTCCGACGCGCCAGCTGCCAGCATGTTGTAATCGTAGTCGCGCCCGTTGGTCCAAGTGGTCTGACCGCCCGTGCGTTTGACGACCAGGCATTTGACCGTATCCTTGCAATGCAACAGCGCCGCATCGGCGTTGGATTTCAATGCAGTCTTGCGGCCGCCGCGCGGGGCCTCATCTGCGGTAATCACCACCTTGGCGTCACAACCGTTGATCCTGGATCCTAACGCATCCGGTGAGAAACCTGCGAAAACGATGGAATGCACTGCGCCGATCCGGGCACAGGCCAACATCGCATACGTGGCCTCAGGCACCATTGGCATATAAAGTACGACGCGGTCACCCTTGCGGACGCCCATGTCCTTTAGAACATTGGCCATTTTGCAGGTATTTACAGATAGATCGCGATAGCTGATATGCAGCGCGTCCTCGCTTGGATCATCCGGCTCCCAGATGATTGCGGTTTGATCCGCGCGGGTGGCGAGATGCCGGTCGATGCAGTTGGCCGACACATTCAGAGTGCCATCGGCAAACCAGTTGATTGATACTTTTCCAAGGTCAAAGTTCGTGTCTTTGACTTGGGTGAACGGTTTGATCCAATCGATGCGTTTGCCGTGTTCGGCCCAAAACGCCTCTGGGTCTTCGATTGAGGCTGCATACATCTTTGCGTAGGTCGCAGCATCGGCATGGGCCGTTTTGACGAAATCGCTGGATGGTGGATAGATCTTGTCATCGCTATCAAGCATTACGAATCCTCCCTTGGCGGTCATAAACAGTTGAGCGCTGCAAGCCATACTCCTCTATGGCTAACTGTGCCTTTAGGTGGATTGTCAGGCATTGGGTCGGGCCTGACAAGGCTCGATATCGCGTCTTGCCCGAATGTCGCATGACATCTTGACCAAATTTTCAATCTGAAAGTCAATCGGATCGCAAATTGTTGCTTTGATGCGTTTTTCCTGTAAAGATTTGCAAAACCTTGGATGAGGAAGCTGTCAAATGGTGATGCGTCCAGTCGCTTTGCGCCCCCCCGCCCTGACGGGCAGCCGGATCCGGGATCGTCGGACTGCCCTTGGGTTGCGGCAGGGACATCTGGCCCAATCGGTCGGAATTTCCGCCAGTTACCTGAACCTGATCGAGCATAACAAACGCCGCATCGGTGGCAAACTGTTGAACGATCTGGCGCGTGCGCTGGACGTTGAACCGGCCAGCCTGTCGGAAGGTGCGGATGCGACACTGTTTGATGCGCTGCAATCGGCGGCCGCTGAAAACGCCCAAGTGTTTGAAACCAGTGCAGAGACTGACCGGATTGATGAGTTGGCCGGGCGGTTTCCAGGCTGGGCGGGTCTGGTCGCTACCCAACATAAACGGATTGTCTCGTTGCAAGGGCTGGTCGACGGATTATACGACCGTCTGACCCATGATCCGGTCCTGTCGGAGGCAATGCATGAAGTATTGTCCACGGTGGCCGCGATCCGGTCTACCGCCGACATTCTGGCCCGGGAGCCTGATCTGGATCCGGCGTGGCGCGGGAGGTTCCACCGCAATTTGCACCAAGAAGCTGAGCGTTTGTCCGCTCGCGCAACTGGGATGCTGGCATATTTTGAGGATCAGGGCGCCAATCAAGGTGCATTCTCAACGCCGCAAGAAACCGTTGAGGCATTCTTTGATGCGGTTGGACATCACCTTTCGGAGCTTGAGGTTGGGGGCCCTGAGGCCGTGCAATCGGTCTTGGACGGTGCGGCAGGGATGGAAGATCCGGCAACCCGTGCGCTGGCCGAAGATGTGATGGCGCGTTATGCGCAGGATGCCAAACGCCTGCCGCTAGAGACGTTCTTGCCTGCGGCGCAAGCCGCTGATTTCGACCCAGAGCCGTTGCTTGCGTTGGCGGGTGGCGATGTCGCCTTGGTCTTGCGCCGATTGGCGTGTTTGCCGGGCATCGGTGAGGGCATTGTTGAAGGTGCGCCGGGTTTTGGGTTGGCGATTTGTGATGCGTCGGGTGCGTTGTTGTTTCGCCGGCGTCTGACGACATTTTCGATTCCGCGCTTTGGGGCAGGTTGCGCGCTCTGGCCGCTATACCAGGCATTGGGTCGCCCTATGGTTCCCGATCGCTCAGTGCTAGAATTACCTAATGGAACGCGGTTTTGGGCGTGGGCGATTGCCCAGCCGGTTGCGCAACCGCAATTTGGGCAGGCCCCTGTCATGCAGGCGACGATGTTGTTGCGTCCGATCCCCAACACGCAGAATATCGCGCTTCGACAGGCGCAGAATGTTGGCCCCGGATGTCAGGTTTGCCCACGTGATCAATGCCCGGCGCGGCGCATGGCCAGCCTGGTATCGGCATGAACTTTGAACAACAATTTGACATTGCACAAATATCGGGCATCGTGTGTCCATGAGATCGGACAGCTTGGGAGGGCGCGGTTGTGCGACTACGAGTTTTGCTGGTTGAAGATGAAGCTAATATCTTGGAAGCCATCAGCTTTTTGCTATTGCGGGACGGCTGGGATGTGCGCGGCCATGGCAATGGTGAGACAGCACTGGCTGAGATTGAACGCTTTGACCCCGATGTTATTGTTTTAGACGTGATGCTGCCCGGAAAATCCGGCCTCGATATCCTGCGCGATCTGCGCGCAAGTGACCGGACCCGTAATCTGCCGGTGCTGATGCTGACCGCCAAGGGACAGACCAAAGACCGGGAGTTGGCCTTGGCCCTCGGTGCCAATGCCTATCTGACCAAACCATTTGCCAACACTGAACTGGTTGAGACATTGCATCTGGTAGCGGCCTCTGCGCATGCCGCGCCAGTGGCTGAATTGGATGCAGGAACGTGACAGGTGCGGGCACTCGGCCCCGACGCCCCGTCGATCCGGCAAACAGCACACGTTCACCATGAGCAGACGATTGTTTTTGGAGCGCCGGACCTACAAGTATCACCGCCTGCAAGATGCGGCGCGTTTGCTGCCCGTTTTGGGCACGATGCTGTTCTTTGGTCCGATCTTCATTTTGACGAATGATCGTGGGGTCAGTGGGGCCACGTCTGGGTGGCTGGTCTATTTCTACTTGATCTGGCTTGGCTTGATCGTCCTGGCGGGCGTGGTGACGACCGCGTTGAACCGTCTCAAGTCCGAGGTCGAGGAAGGCCACAAAATACCCAAACCTGATGTAGATGACATCTGATGCTGAGCTTTGACGGCTTAGTCGCGGTCTGCCTTCTTTATGTGGCAGGTCTTTTCGGGATTGCCTTTTTGGCAGAGAAGCGCGCGAGCGAGGGGAAGGTGCGCTGGCTGCATTCGCCGATCACTTACACATTGTCATTATCGATCTACACCACGGCATGGACGTTTTATGGGGCCGTCGGGTCTGCGGCGCGATCAGGCCTTGAGTTCATGACTATCTATCTGGGACCGACATTGGTTTTCATCGGATGGTTCTGGCTGCTGCGCAAATTGGTTCGGATCGGACGGGCACAGCGGATCACCTCGATCGCGGATATGATCTCCAGCCGTTACGGCAAAAGCAGCGGTCTGGCCGCGTTGGTCACCGTTCTCGCCGTGATCGGGACAACGCCGTATATCGCCCTGCAACTGCAATCAGTGACCCTGTCGTTTGCGGTCTTCGCTCGGCCGGGCACATTGGGCTCACCAGATGCCGCGGCAACGGAAATCTGGGTGGCTGGAGGGCTGGCACTATTCACCATCATCTTCGGGACCAGATCGCTAGACGTGAATGAGCGGCACCCGGGCCTTGTCTCGGCCATTGCATTGGAGGGTATCGTAAAGCTGACAGCGTTGATCACGGTTGGCATCTTTGTGGTTTGGGGATTGGCCGATGGACCAAGTGATATTCTGGCCCGAATAGAGCAAAGCCCGATCTCTGAATGGAGCACCAGTGCATCGCGGTGGGTCGGACTAACCGTTCTGTCAGGGGCCGCAATCTTATGCCTGCCGCGAATGTTTCAGGTGCTTGTGGTCGAGAACGCAGATGAGGGACATCTGGCGACTGCCAGTTGGGCCTTTCCACTTTACCTGTTTTTGATGAGCCTGTTTGTTTTGCCCATCGCGGTTGTGGGTCTGCAGATGATGCCAAGTTCCGCTAATCCTGATATGTTCGTTCTGACATTGCCGTTATCGCAGGGGCAGGACGGCGTGGCGCTATTGGCATTTTTGGGTGGCTTTTCGTCGGCGACATCGATGGTCATCGTGGCTGCGATGGCGTTGTCGACGATGTTGTCGAACCATATCGTCATGCCGATCTGGCTGCGTTTGACGCGTGGCGATGATCCGATGTCCGGTGATATGCGGCGTGTGGCATTGATGGCCCGCCGAATAAGCATTCTGGGCATTTTGGCGCTGGGGCTGGCTTATTACCGTGTCTCAGGTGGGTCTGGGGCACTGGCCGCCATCGGCTTGATTGCGTTTTTGGGTGTCGCGCAGGTTTTGCCGGCCCTTCTTGGCGGGGTCTTGTGGCGCGGTGCAACCAGGCCAGGGGCCGCTGCCGGGATCACGGTTGGCTTTGCGATCTGGGTCTGGCTTTTGTTGTTGCCGAATGCAGCAACGGGCGTTTGGGCGGCCGATCTTTTGGCAAATGGCCCGTTTGGGATCGCATGGCTGCGACCGGCAACGCCCTTGGGCCTTGAAGTTGGGGATCCGCTGATCACCACCATGATCTTGTCGCTTGGGGTCAACGCTTTTTGTTTCATCTTTATCTCACTGTTCACGTTCCCCACACCGTTGGAGCGGCTGCAAGGCGCACAATTTGTGAATGTGTTTGAACATACAGCCGCCCCATTGCCGTGGCGCGGTTCTGCTGCGGCTGCGGATGATCTTTTGGTCATGGCGCGGAGGATCTTGGGTACCGGCCGGGCCGGGCGTTTGTTTCGCAGTGCCGCGCGGGCGCAGGGGCGTGAAACCTCATTGCCGGAACCGACTGCTGATTTTCTGGAACAATTGGAGCGAGAATTGGCAGGTTCCGTCGGGGCTGCAACTGCGCATGCTATGGTAAGCCAGATCACGGGTGCTGCTGCCGTTTCGGTCCGTGACCTGTTGGCGGTGGCCGATGAGACTGCGCAGATGATGGAATATTCCAGTCAATTGGAGGCCAAATCGGATGAGTTGGCCCGCACCGCCGTCCGCCTCCGGGAGGTGAACGAAAAGCTGACAGAGCTTTCAGTGCAAAAGGACGCCTTTTTAAGCCAGATCAGCCACGAATTGCGTACACCTATGACTTCAATCCGCGCCTTCTCAGAGATCTTGATGCAACGCGACCCGCTGGATGAGGCCGGGCGGCAGCGGTTTTCGAGTATCATTCATGAGGAAAGTCTGCGCCTGACCCGGTTGTTGGATGATCTGCTGGATCTAAGCGTTCTGGAAAATGGTCGCGCCACGCTGAATAAAACTGATGTGACCTTAGAGCGGGTGCTGGACCGGGCGGTGAATTCGACAGCCGCCCTATCCACGGACCGTAAGTTGGCCATTTTCCGAAATCGTGAGGATGAGGCGGTTGAGCTGACCACTGATGCGGATCGGTTGGCGCAGGTCTTTATCAATCTGATTTCAAATGCACAGAAATATTGTGATGCCGCGGCGCCTGAGTTGCGCATTGAAGTGCGCCGCTTACCTGGACGCCTAGAAGTGGACGTGACCGATAATGGCAGTGGCATTCCGCCGCGCCAACATGCCCTAATCTTTGAGAAGTTCGCCCGTCTCGATAGCGCGCGCGATGTGCAGGGTGCGGGGTTGGGGCTGGCGATCAGCCGTGAGATCATGATCCGTTTGGACGGTGGGCTGACCTATGTTCCCTCGCTTAGTGGTGCGACGTTTCGGGTGCGCTTGTCTGCCCGCGCAATACGGACCGCTTGACGGTTTATTAACCGGCTAAACACCATAGTTGTGCGCGTGACTTGGCGCGAACCCAGCCAGGCATTTGGAACCACACTGAAATGACTGATACTGCATTTAATCCGGCATTGCGCAAAATTATCCAGGCCCATGCGGCGGCCCGGGTTCGAAAGGTTCGGCGCCCTGTGGGGCTAGAGCCTGCTGTGGGCCGGGCTGTTGACCGAACAAGTACCGCGTTTGAGGGGCTGCTGGCGGAAACCAGCGAAATATCGATCGATTGGGACAAGCGATTGGCTGATGCGCTGGATGTTTTGCCAGAACAGCGATTGCTAGCGGTGCTGGAGGGCGGCGCACAAACGCGTGCGCTATGTGTTCTGGAAAATACCATTGTCGATGCGCTGATTGAGGTTCAAACGACGGGCAGTGTCGATGCGCAAACCGGTGCTGCGCGCCCGACCACCAAGATTGATGCCGCCATCGCGTGCGATTTTATTGATTTTCTACTGTCGCATTTTGGCCACGAACTAACGATTGCCGGTGCCGAGCAGGATCTGTCGGTCGCCTACCGCTTTGGCACGCATTTACCCGACACCCGGACCTTGCCGCTGTTGCTGGCTGACGGCGGCTTTCATATCGTTCGGATGCGGTTAAGCTTGGGGCAGGGCGCCAAATCGGGTGCGATCCTGATGGCATTTCCAGTCATAGGCGGAGCGGGTGGCGCAGTGCACGAACCCGCCAAGCGTGAAACGACTCAGGCCTGGCGTGATGCGATGGAAGCAGCCATTAAACATATTGTCGTCCCGACAGAGGCGGTTCTAATGCAACGCGTCTTAAGCTTGGCCGAAATTGATAACTTACGTATGGGTGATTTGTTGTCCTTCACGTCCCGGGAACTGGCCGAAGTGCGCCTGAATGCCCAGACTGGGCAGACATTGGTTCGGGGTCGGTTAGGGCAACAACAGGGCCAGCGCGCCATTTGCGTCGAAATCGGGGGGCGCCCAACCGCGCTACCGCCTACGACGGTTTCGAGTTCGCCTTTTACAGCTGAATTACCGGTTGCTGCACCCGTTGATCTGCAAACGCCGATGAACGGGTGACCAATCCGTTCTGGCAGCCAATGCCGA